>JBGVPV010000001.1:0-15841 GCA_045127215.1 Eubacteriales bacterium
GCAAATTGCCTTGAATGTGTTGTTCGCACCGATAACTGTGAACTGAGGGTTCATATCGGTAGTACCACCGCACTGAATTGCGGAATTCTTAACGATCCAACCGTTTGTAGTGGTAAATGTCTTTGTGTAAGAAGAATCACCGTTGGGGTTGGATGTTACAATAGTATTGAAGTCAGCAGAACCGCCGCCAACAACGGGAGCTTCGGGAGCTACGTAGTCAGGATCCTCGGCACCACATTCGCACTTTCCATCAACGTAGGTGTGCTCGTGAGGAGGCTGGTATGTGGGATCGGTTGCACCGCACTCACATTTTCCATCAACGTAGGTGTGCTCGAGAGCTGCTACGGTATCTCTTTTATCAATAGCGCCGCAAGAGCAAATGTAGGGTGTATAGCCATCAGCTGTACAGGTGGGAGCTACTGTTTCACCCTTTTCGAAATTGTGATGGTGAACGCCGTAGAACTCGCAGTAGAAGCCTGCGTAAGAAACGGCGCAAGGACCGGCGGTTGTGTACGTTTTATCGTTTCTGGTACCGAACCAGTAATCATTATTGTTAACCTTAGCGATAACGGTATTGTGTGCTGTGTCAATGGTGTAAACTGTGGAAGCAGTTGCCTCGTAAGCACCGTTAACGTGAGTTCCGGAAACTACCATGTTGATGTAAGTCTTAGCGCCGTTAACGAAGCAGTACATGTAGTAACCGCCCTCAGTCTCTTCAAGGTAAACGTAAAGAGCTTCTGCGGGATTGGTGGTTGTAGCCATGTAGTAGCCGTCCATACCGCCCTTGAGGTAGTATACTTTGTTGCTAAGATTCTTCTGGGTCATACCGAAGAGATAAGCCTGACCAACAACGGGATCGGTTGCCAAAAGCGTACCGCCGCAGGTAGCGCAGGTTGTTCCGTTAAAGCTATGACCGAGAGCTTCTACGATAACTTCATTACATACGGTACAGATCTGAGGAGTTGTACAGGTAGCCTCAGCTCCGTTTGTATGACCGGTAGCGGGAACCTCGTCAGCCTTGTAAGTGTCGCCGCAAGCGCAGGTGTAGGTTGTGAAACCTGCCTCGGTACAAGTAGGAGCAGTTACAACTGTTGTGTGCTTGTGACCGGTAGCGGGAACCTCGTCAGCTTTGTAAGTGTCGCCACAAGCGCAGGTGTAGGTTGTGAAACCAGCCTCTGTGCAAGTAGGAGCAGTTACAACGGTGGTGTAGGTGTGAACGTGGGGAGGTACGTAGTTGGGGTCTTCAGCGCCGCACTCGCACTTACCTTCAACGAAGGTGTGTCCGAGAGGAGCTATTTCTTCAGCGGTGGAAAGATTTTCACCGCAAACGTCACAGTACACAAAGTTTGTCTGACCGGGCTCTGTACAAGTAGGAGCCTTGCCAAAAACTTCGATTGCATTGTGACCAAGAGCCTCGCCCTCAGTTGCTCCGCATTCACAGGTCTTGGGAGCAGTGCAGGTAGCATCTGCAAAAGCGTGAACGTGATTGTCGGGGAGGTAACCCTTGATGGTACCAACTATGTCACAGGAGGTTGCGAATGCAAGCACTACTGTGAGTGTGAGAAGCAGCAAAACTATGGATTTGATGTTTTTCATTTTTCTCTTCCTTTCATAATTTTTGTTTGCCGCATATATTATATCACACTTATATATGTAAGTAAATTGACAGTTGATACAAAATTACGACACAATTTTCTATGTAATATGGCAAAAAAGTATTAAATATTATTATATTATATATATACGCGCATGTACACGTGTGCACGCACGTGATTAAATATGAGGGAAAGGGAAGCGTCAGGCGTATTTTACGGTCGATCCGCTCGAAAATTATCTGTGATTATTGACTTTTGATTTTTAATGTGATATACTATAAAAAAATCAAAGGAGATATTGATTATGAAAAGATTGATTGCAGCTCTGTTGCTTGTTTGCACGGTTTGTATTGCGATGTTCGCTTGTCAGTCGGGTGAAAAGATCACCGAGGATAAGGCGAAAGAGATAGTTATGCTTGACCTCGGTATTTTGGTCAACAACGTAAGCGAGACTCACGTTCATGTGGGCACGTATAACGATCAGCCCTGCTATAACGTTTACGTTACCGTAGGCGGCGTACCTATGACCTACGTTGTTTCCATGTCGGGTGACATTTTGCACAAGGGAACAGGCGGACACAGCCACTGATGATTTTTTGTAAAAAACAGGTATCTGATTTTGAGTCGGATACCTGCTTTTTTTATGCTGTTTTTGTGATATTTTTGCTTTTTGGCGGTCGATTTTCGTTTCGATCACCTGTTTTTTATGGCAAAAATAACGAAAATTGCGATGATAAAGTGTGCAAAATAGTATAAAATGATGCCAAAATACCTGCAAAAATATGGATTTTTGCGGGTATTTTGCGTGTTTTTGTCTTGAAAACGGTTGCTTTTTTGCTGTGATTTTTGCGGATTTCAGACACTGAAAAATCCACGTTTTTAAGAGCCTGTTTTTGAAGATTTCAGACCCTGAAAAACGTCCGATTTGTGAAACTGTTTTTTGTGGATTTTTGACCCCGAAAAACACCTTTGAAAAATGGTTTTTTGAACGCCCGCGGGGGCGATTTTTTTATTTGTCAAATTTCTTAAAATTCGCACAAAAAGCGATGCAAAGTACCGTTTAAAACCCTCAAAATGCTGTAAAAAACTTAAAGAACTGTAAATAAATGTAAAAGAGAGATAAAAATGCAATAAAAATGACCTGAAAAGTGGCAAAAAAATGAAAAAATGAAAAAAATCAGTTAAATACTGAAAAATTTTTATATAAATTTCAAAAAAGCTATTGCGCTATTTAAGAAAGTGATATATAATATAGGCACAGTGGTGCAAAGTGGAGCGAAGTGTGGTGAATTCCCACGGTGGCGTCCGGGTAGGAATATTGGCCGTTTCTCCCCCGATGATCCGAGGGCCCACACTCGTTCCGGCTTTAAAGACTGAAAAAACACCTGAAAGGAGGCAGCGAAATGTTATCCGGAGAATTCAAGCACGGTATAGACCCCAAAAACAGATTGTTTATCCCCGCAAAGCACAGAGAAGAGCTTACCGCTACTACCGAGAGCTTTATGGTAGCAAAGAGTATAAGAGAAAAATGCCTCAAGGTGTTCTCAATGAGTGAGTGGGAGGCTTACATCAGCCCCATCACCAAAATGGAGAGAAAGGATTCCGAGAGAATTCTCAGAGCACTTCACAGAGATGCCTCTCAGGTAACTCCCGATTCTCAGGGAAGAATAGTTATTCCCGTATCGCTTTTGCAGTACGCAAACATCACCAAGGGTGCAGTTATTGTCGGCTGCGGTACTTACAGTGAGATCTGGGCTGAAGAAAGCTACGAATCCATGGTTGAAGAAGAGAACCTGGAGGGAATGAAGGATCTCTTGGAGTCTTACGGTCTGTAATATGAGTCAGAACGGTCAGGTTGAATTTTCACACTATTCGGTTCTGCTGAATGAGTGTTTGGACGGCTTGAACATTAAGCCGTCGGGTATATACGTTGACGGCACCGCAGGCGGTGCAGGTCATTCCTCTCAGATAGCAAAGCGACTGGACGATGGGTTGCTTGTGGCTATCGACAGAGATAAAACTGCGGTTGCGGTCGCAACCGAGAGGCTTTCACAGTACGGTGAGCGGGCGAAAGTCGTAAGAAGTAATTTTTACGAGGTTGCCGACGTTTGCGAGAGCCTTGGCATCGAAGGCATTGACGGACTTCTGCTCGACCTTGGAGTTTCATCCTATCAGCTTGATACTCCCGAGAGAGGATTTTCCTATATGTCTGACGCTCCGCTCGATATGAGAATGGATGACAGAGCAAGTATCAGCGCCTACGACGTGGTAAACACCTACGACGAGGAAAGACTGAAACGAATACTTTTTGAATACGGCGAGGAGAGATTTTCTCCCGCGATCGCTGCGGCGATCGTCCGTGAAAGAGAAAAGAAGCCTATCGAGAGCACCCTGGAGCTCTCGAATATAATCAAATATGCTATCCCGCCTAAAGCGCGTGAGGGTGGACATCACCCCGCAAAGAGAAGCTTTCAGGCGATAAGGATAGAGGTAAACGGCGAGCTTGACGTTATCGAGCCTGCGATAAGAGACGCGGCAAGATTGCTAAAGCCGGGCGGAAGGATAGCGATAATCACCTTCCATTCGCTTGAGGACAGAATTGTCAAGCAGACGTTCGCCTCCCTTGCAACGGGTTGTACCTGCCCCAAGGAATTTCCCGTATGCGTGTGCAACAACAAGCCCGTGCTTAAGGTGATAACGCGCAAGCCTATCCTTCCTTCGGCTCGTGAGCTTGAGGAAAACCCGAGATCAAGAAGCGCAAAGCTGAGGATCGCGGAAAAGCTTTGAAAAAAGACTTTAACATAGATAAATTTTACAAGGAGGTCCCTCGATGGCACAAAACATTAACGATTCCTACACGCGTTGTATTTGCGAGCTCAGAGCAAGATATAAGGGCAGAGGTATCGCTAACAGCATCGGTGCGAGCGAGTCCGCACAGGCAAGAATCGCTGATAACGCACAGGCGGCAAACGAGTCTTACGTTCTCTTTGACTCCCGAACAAATATTGCCGACAGCTATCGAAGCGGCGTTTATAACGGCAGTAAGTATATGACCTCCGATGATTTCGTCAGATATTTCAAGACACGCAGAGCTTTTTACATGCCTGAGGCTGTAAGAGCAAAGCAGCAGGCTGAGGAGGCGGCGGTCGTCGCACCTCAGAAAAAGACCTTTGGCAGAGGCAGACGCGAGTCCAGTAAGCAGGACACAAAGGAGGGTCATTTATCAGGTCTGATATCGGCGGCTAAAGAAATTGTCAAGGAATGGTTGCCCATGGAAGCGGGTGAATTCAAGCTTCAATGGAAACTTACAAGACTTCCCACCGCGGCGATGTCAGCGCTTGCGGTATTCACAATATCCCTCGGGCTTATAGTTGGCGGTTCGGTTATGATAGGTAACGCGTCGGGTGAGCTTGGAGGACTTAACAGTGAGATAGCGTCCCTTGAGGAAACTCAGACGGAGCTTGAAAGTAAGCTCAGTATGAAATACGATATCAATCAGCTCAAAAATGAGGTTGAGGATATGGGTATGATCAAAATGGGACATGCCGATAATCAGTACATAACCATAGACAGCGATTGCGACGTAATCGTTTACGACAAAGAGGATAAGGAAACCACACCGCTTATGGCTTTGCTTTCAGCATTCGGCTTTAAGCTTGATAACTGAATAACCTCAGAATAAAATCCCACACGCTTTCATAATATAAAACAGTGAGTGGGATTTCTTTAACGAATTTTACAGATCAAGGCGGAAGGAGATAGCGATGGCGAACGAAAAAATCAGCACAAGCGCCATCAAGCGTTCTACGGTTTTAGCACTGGGTATCTTCGCCGTTTTTGCATTCCTGCTTATCAGGATATTTATTATTCAGACGATAAATTTTGAGACCTATCAGAACAAGGTAATAAATCAGATAACCACAAAATCTCCCGTTCTCGCGGACAGAGGAAATATATACGACCGAAACGGTAACGTCCTGGCAACCAACAGAACGACCTACCGCGTATTTATATCCCCCTCGACTATCAAGGACAGCTCGGCGGAGGACGGTGAGGATTACGCGTCACTTATCTCGGGCGGACTTTCAGAGATACTCGGTGTGTCCTACGATATGGTGTATACGCAGGCGACGGAGTATACGAGATATCTTGACCGAACCATAATGCGAAAGGTTGAGGAGTCGCTCGCTGACAAGGTGCGCGACTTTATAGATGAGCATTCGCTTGAGAGAATGATATATCTCGAGGCTCAGAGCACGAGATATTATCCCGGAAGCACGCTTGCTTCTCACGCTGTCGGATTTATCAGCGGTGACGGAGTCGGACTTTACGGACTTGAATATCAGTACGACAAATATTTACGTGGGACAGACGGATATTACGTGCTTGCGCGTGACTCTTACGGCAGGGAAATGCCGTTTGAATATTCGAGCTACATAGACGCAATAGACGGTTATAACGTGCAATCTACCATTGATACGACGATACAGAGCTACCTTGAGGAGCAGCTCGCCAAAACGGTTGCTGATCATAACGTGCAGAACAGAGCCTGCGGAATCGTTATGGACGTAAAAACCGGCGCGATACTCGCTATGGCAACGTCATCTCCCTTTGATCTTAACGATCCCTGGAAGCTGACGGATGATGCAAAGGCCGTGCTTGACCGTTCGGGATACGCCGAGGGTACCGAGGAGTACGACAAGCTTGTCGCAAGCGTGCTCACGCAGACCTGGTCGAACAAGGCAGTTGGCGAGAGCTACATACCCGGTTCTACGTTTAAGATAATAACCTCGGCTATGGCGCTTGATAAAAAGCTTGTGAATATGGTTGAGAGCGTGAATTGTCCGGGATATCTTACGATGTTCGGTATCCGAATACACTGTCATCAGGTAAAGGGTCACGGTTCGCTTGCGTTCCCTCAGGGCTTGCAGAATTCCTGCAACGTCTGGTTTATGACGCTTGGCGGAAGACTTGGAATAGATAACTTTAAGCAATACGTCTCAACGTTTGGATATAACGAAAAAACGGGCGTTGACCTCCCGGGTGAGGGAACGAGTATATTTAACGCTCAGATGAGCGAGCTTGACCTTGCGATATATGCGTTTGGTCAGAACTTTAACGTAACACCGCTGCAGCATTTGAGCGCGATAGCATCTGTGGCAAATGGCGGTAAGCTGCTTCAGCCTTATATGGTAGAGCAGATCACCGATGACGCGGGTAACATAATCTTTAAGCACGAGACCGTCGTTAAGCGTCAGACAGTCAGCGAGGACGTCTGCAAGACTATCTCGAAGATCCTCGAAGAAGGCGTTTCGGGTGACGGCGGTGCTAAAAACGCTTACGTGGCAGGCTATCGAGTAGCCGCTAAGACGGGTACTTCCGAGAAAAAGGAAAGAGAATGCCCCGTGTGCGGTTACGTTGCTTACCCTCGTACCGAGGGCGAGACGGTTACCTTCGTGTGCAGCGTTTGCGGCAATTCGGGTGCGGCTGACGCATTCCCGGTGAGTGAGAAATATATCTGCTCGACCGTGGCGTACGCGCCTGCGGACGATCCTCAGGTCGCGATAATCATAATAGTTGACGAGCCGACTAAGGGCGTGCTTTACGGAAGCACCGTGGCAGCGCCTTACGTGTCTGATGCGCTTGAGGGTATTTTGCCTGAGCTTGAGATCACGGCAGAGTATACTCAGGAAGAGCTTGACAAGATGGCTGTTAAGGTGGGAAGCTACCGTACGTGGAGCGTATCCTACGCGCAGAGAACTATTGAAAGTCTTGGACTTAAGTGCGTTGTTGTCGGTAACGGCGACATCGTAAAGGCGCAGAAGCCCGACTCGGGCTCTTACGTTGAGAAGAAGGACGGTAAGGTATATCTTTATACGGATACGGCGTTACTTGAAGATCCTTCTAACAGCGTAACCCTTCCTGATTTCACGGGAATGACGGCGATACAGGCGAACGCGCGCCTTATAGGTCTTGGACTTAACATCAAGATAGAAGGAACTAAAAACTACCTTACGGGAACGGGAGCTGTGGTATTTTCACAGTCGGTCGCACCCGGAACGGTGGTAAAGAAGGGTGAGGTCATAACCCTCAACTTCAGATATATGGATGCTGACGAGCAACCCGATTACACGGGATAGGCAGAGGGCATTCGGGGAAGTTTAAACAATAAATTTTCCACGGAGTTCAAATGCAGCTTGGAGACGTCCTTCGGGGTGCGCAAATAGAGTGCCCCAAAGAATATGAAAACATTGAAATAAACCGTATCGTAAGCGATTCCCGAGAGGTAAGCGAGGGCTGTATGTTTATCGCGATCAGGGGAAATAATACGGACGGTCACAAGTTCATAGAACAAGCAATAAAAAATGGCGCTGTTGTTATAGTAGCAGAGCAAGTGCGTGGCGAGTGTGTGGGTGGTGCCGCGATCATATTAGTTGATGACACGAGACGTGCAGCAGCTTTGCTCTATAACAGCGCGTATGATTTTCCGAGTAAGCGACTCGGAATAATAGGCGTTACGGGTACTAACGGCAAGACCTCCGTCTGTTTTATGCTTAAGAGCATTTTTGAGGCGGCGGGGATTTCTTGCGGCGTCATAGGCACTACGGGTGCGAAAATAAGTGGAAGCGACGAGGAGCTTTATACGTCGGGACTTACGACTCCCGATGCCGCAACGCTTTATCCATTGCTTTGTGAAATGGCAGACAGGGGAGTCAAGTACGTCTTTATGGAGGTCAGCTCCCACGCGATCGCCGCAGGGCGAGTAGCCGCGCTCGATTTCGAGCTTGGCATATTCACAAATCTTTCGAGGGATCACCTTGATTTCCACGGAAGTATGCAGAGCTATTTTGAGGTCAAGGCATCTATGTTTGAGCGATGCCGCAAAAAAATCGTTAATATTGATAATTCATACGGCGCATATCTCTCACGGCTTTACGGGGATGCAAAAACCTGCTCGACTGTGAGGGCGGGGGATTATTGCGCTCAAAACGTCGAAATAAATAAAAATGGCTCGAGTTATACGCTTTCTTACCGATGTGGAGGTGAGCGGATAGAGCTCGGTGCGCTCGGAGATTTCTCCGTGATAAACTCACTCGAGGCGGCGGCAGCGGCGCTTGAGATTGGATTGCCGATTTCCGCTGTTAAGGTAGGTCTCGCGCGCTTTTTTGGGGCGACGGGCAGAATGCAGAGAGTTTGGAACGGGGACGTTGACGTTTTTATTGACTACGCCCACACGCCTGACGCACTTGAAAACGTGTTGCGCGGGGCAAAGCGCTTTTGCTCGGAAAACGGTCGGGTGATAGTAGTCTTTGGTTGCGGAGGCGACCGCGATAAAGGCAAACGCAAGGATATGGCGCATGTCGCGTCAAGACTTGCGCATCTGTGTGTCGTTACCTCGGATAATCCGAGAAGTGAGGACGCGGGCGAGATAATCACTGACATACTAAAGGGAATTGACAAAGAGAAGCCACATGCCGTGATACTTTCACGGGCCGAGGCGATAAGATACGCAGTCCTTGAAGCGAGACGCGGCGACGTCGTGATCATCGCGGGAAAAGGACACGAAAAATACCAGATAGATAAAAACGGCACGCATCTGTTTGACGAGCAAGCCATCGTGCTTGCGGCGCTTGAGTGCCGTGTTAAAAACGAAAACGATCAAACTGAGATAGATTGAATTTTGAAAGGAAGGTCTTGTTATGAAGGTAAACGTAGGATGTAACGCGTTGACTATGGCAGAGGTTGCCAGCATTTGCGGCGGTATTTTAACCTTTGTCGGCGGTGAAAATAAGAGGGACGTTCCTTTCAGCTCCGTTTGTACCGACTCCCGCGAGACCGCTGACGGCGCGCTTTTCGTGGCGCTTGGCGGCGAGAGAGTCGACGGACACGATTATATTAACGCGGCGCTTTCCGCAGGTGGCGGATGTGTGCTTTGCGAGAGAATACCCGAGGAGATTTGCGACCGTAATTACGTTGCTGTAGTTGTTGAGGACTCTCTTAAGGCAGTTGGCGAGCTTGCAAAGGCTTACGACCGCAGAATAAATCACCGCAAGGTAGCCATCACCGGCAGCGTTGGTAAGACCACTACCAAGGAATTCGTTGCGGCGGTGCTTGGCGAGAGCTACAGAGTTCACAAGACAGAGGGCAACTATAACAGTAACATAGGTATGCCTCTTTCCATGCTTTCCATGAGCAGAGACACCGAGGTATCCGTGCTTGAGATGGGTATGAGCGCGCTTGGCGAGATAGAGTATCTTTCCCGTATCGCAGAGCCCGATCTTGCAATAGTTACCAATATCGGATCCTCTCACATGGGACATCTCGGTTCAAGAGAAAACATCGGACGCGCAAAGCTTGAGATCGTCAAGGGCCTTAAGAAGGGCGGCACGTTGCTTCTCAACGGTGACGACGATATTCTCCGTGCATATAAAAATGATACTGTGAGAAAGATATACGTTGGTATTGATTCTCCCTGTGATTTTCGCGCGATAAATATCAGAGAAGGCTTTACTTCTACTACTTTCGATATACTTACCTGCCAGAGAGTGATTGAAAACGTTACTATCCCCACGGTTGGTAAGCACAATATCTACGCGGCTCTGTTTGCATATGCGGTGGGCGTGAGAATGAATCTTTCCGACGCGGCTATTTTGCGCGGACTTAAGTCTTTCCGTCCCGTCGGTATGCGTCAGAACGTTTACGAGCTCGGTAAGATAACCGTTATCGAGGATTGCTACAACGCAAGTCCTGAGTCTATGAGGGCGGCTATCGGAGTGCTCAACACCATAAAGAAGAACAAAGGACGCGGCAGAATGGTTGCGTTGCTTGGAGATATGTATGAGCTTGGCGCAGAGTCCGAGAGCTTTCACGAAAAGGTGGGTATGGAGTTTACCGCTATGGGCGGTGAGGCGCTTTATACCTTTGGTAAGACTGCGGATCATATCGCGGGCGGTGCATTGCTTGGCGGACTGAGTAACGAGAGCATTTTCCGAAATGCCAACGTTGCAGATCCCGCGCTCAGCGGCGAGATGCTTTTGCATTCGCTCAAAGAAGGAGATACTCTGCTTGTTAAGGCAAGTCGCGGTGCGGCGGCTGAGCGAGTTATCGCTTATCTTAAAAATAACGTATCAAGACTTTGCCAGTAATCAACGGGGTAAGAGATGTTAAAACAGCTTGTAATTGAATTTTTGGCAGTTGCAGTATCGTCGTTTTTCGTAACGGCGATACTTTGCCATTATATAATACCCGCTCTCACAAAGAAGAAGATAGGTCAGTCTATCAGAGAAGAAGGGCCCAAGAGCCATTTTTCCAAGGCGGGTACGCCTACTATGGGCGGAATATGCTTTATAATCGGTATGCTGATAACACTTCTCGGCGTGACGGCGTTTTACGCTTACCGCTCCGAGCAGGGAAAGCTTATCCCTCTGGCGCTGACTATGTGTCTGGCACTTGCCAACGGACTTATCGGCTTGCTTGACGACTACCGAAAGCTTATGAAGCGTCAGAACGAGGGACTTAAAGCAGGAGAGAAATTTTTACTTCAGTGCCTTGTCGCCGCGCTGTATCTTACGGTAATGGGCTTTAGCGGTCAAATTGACACCTCGCTTCATATACCCTTTACCGACCGTATGCTTGAGCTGGGACCTGCGTATTACGTAGGAGCTATGTTCTTTATCGTAGGACTTGTAAACAGCGTAAATCTCACCGACGGTATAGACGGACTTGCAACCTCGGTAACGCTTGCGGTTACTGCATTTGTGACCTTTGTAGCATTGAATTCTCTGAATTCGTCAATGACGCTGATGGCGGCGGCGCTTATGGGAAGCCTGCTTGCTTTCCTTCGTAAGAACCGTCACGTAGCAAAGGTATTTATGGGCGACACGGGTTCGCTGTTTCTCGGAGGCGCGCTTGCGGGCGTTGCCTTTATGATGGGCGACATTCTCGTGATGGCTATCGCGTGCGGCGTGTTTATCTTTGAGACCGTCAGCGTGATAATCCAGGTAGCGTCCTTCAAGACCTTTCACAAGAGAGTCTTTCTCATGACTCCCATACACCACCACTTCGAGCAGAAGCAGTGGAGTGAGAATAAGATAGTAGTGGTTTTCAGCCTCGTTACCCTTGCGCTGTGCGCGGTAGCTTGGTTTGCAATGTAATTAAATTATAAAATATCATAATCGCGGAGGTAAGTATGCAGGAATTTGATGATCAGAACAAAGCACAAGATCAACAGTCCACGGAGCAGACTGACCGCCGCGATTCTTTGCCTGTATTACCAAGAGTTAAGGCAAGGGTAACGACTGAGGTCAAGGCGGCGCTTGAACGCAGAGAACAGCGACTTATCAACAATGACCCCGTATTCTCAGAGCCCCTGACTCCCAAAGCCCCCGAAGCTCCCGGTAAGCTCGTCAAGGGGAATATCGACACGTATTTTCTGATATGGGCGCTCGTGCTTATTTGCTTCGGCGCGCTTATGCAGTACAGCGCAAGTGCCGTGTACGCTGAGCAGAAGTACGACAGCAGCACGTATCTGCTTTGGAGATATATAATTTTCGCCGCGCTTGCGATAGGTATCTCGTCCTTTGCCGTACTGTTCGGAACGCCTTGGATCTGGAAGCTGTTCGCGGTCGGCACGTACGCCGTTTCAATACTTTTGTTGCTTGCGGTGCTTGTGGTCGGAACGGCGGGTAACGGAGCGCAGAGATGGATAGACCTCGGCTTTATTACCATTCAGCCCTCAGAGATCGCAAAGGTGGCGGTGGTAATGCTGGTGGCGCTGTATATGTCAAAATACGAAAAAGAGATCACCTCAACGCACGTCTTTGGCGGCAGCTTTAAAATGGGATTTATATATCCGATGATAATCATAGGCGGAATATGCGCGCTTGTAATGCTTGAGCGACATATCTCGGGACTTATGATCATCGGTATGCTTGGACTTTCGGTAATGTTTATGGGCGGCACGCGCCTTAAATGGCTTGCGATGTTTATCGGTATGCTTGGAGTTGCGGGTGTTTTACTCATACTCGTGTCGGATTACGCTCAGGAAAGAGTAGCTATCTGGTTACATATAGAACAGGTTGACCCGCTTGGCGCGGCTTGGCAGACCTTGCAGGGACTTTACGCTATCGGTTCGGGTGGATTTTTCGGACTTGGACTCGGCAGCAGCCGACAGAAATTCGGTTACGTTTCCGAGCCTCAGAACGACTTTATCTTTACGATAATCTGCGAGGAGCTTGGATTTATAGGCGCGTTCGCGCTTATCGCGCTTTTCTCGCTTCTGATCTGGCGCGGTATCAAGATAGGGCAGAACGCACCCGATAAATTCTGTGCGCTGACCGTCTGGGGACTGACATTTAAGATCGCGCTTCAGGTGGCGATGAATATCGCCGTCGTTACCAACAGTATGCCCAATACGGGAATTTCTTTGCCGTTCTTCAGTTCGGGCGGAACTTCACTTATGATACAGATCTTTGAGATCGCCATCATACTTTCCATATCGAGATATTCGAGAGAGAAAAAAGAATAACTTACAAAGGACATTCAGATGAGAGTATTACTTACGGGCGGTGGCACGAGCGGACACGTAAATCCCGCGCTTGCTATTGCCGATATTATAAAGGCGCACGATCCGAGTGCCGAGATCGCTTACGTCGGAACTCCGACGGGAATAGAAAAGAAGCTGGTTGAAAAGGAAGGGTACGAGTATTTTCCTATCAAGATACAGGGAATTGCACGTTCGCTTTCTCCAAGTAACATCAAAACAGCATATCTTATACTGACCGCGCCCTCAAAGGCTAAGAAAATAATAAAGGATTTTCGCCCCGACGTTGTTATAGGAACGGGCGGATACGTGTGTTGGCCTCCCTTGAAGGCGGCGGCGGAGCTTGGTATTCCCACCGTGGTTCACGAGTCCAATTCAATTCCCGGGCTTGCCGTAAGACGACTTGACGGCAAGGTGGATCTGATACTCACGAATTTCGAGGAAACTTGTGCAAAGCTCAAGCATAAGGAAAGAGTAGTGCGCGTAGGCAATCCCGTCAGATTTTCGCGCTCGGATATGACGCGCGAGCAGGCGAGAGCCGCTTTGGGTATTCCCGATAGCGTAAAATTTTTGGTATTGTCATTTGGCGGAAGTCTCGGCGCGGTTGGCGTCAATCGCGCGGCGATCGACGTTATGCGCGGATTTTCTTCTCAAAAGAGTGACGTCGCGCATTTTCATTCGGGAGGAAAGCTGTATTATGCTGACGCTACCGAAAGATTTGAAGGTGCGGGACTTAAGAAAAGCTCACGGCTCTCTGTCAGCGAGTATATATACGATATGAAGACCTATATGGCGGCGGCAGACCTTGTTATTTGTCGCGCGGGAGCTATGACGCTGACCGAGCTTGCGATTATGGGCAAACCTGCTATTCTCATTCCGTCACCTAACGTTACCGATGACCATCAGTATAAAAACGCCAAGGTGCTTGGGGATCGGGGTGCGGCTGTCGTGATACGCGAGAGTGAGTTGAGCTATGAGAGGATCAACGCCGAGGTCGAGAAAATATACGCCGATCAAGCCCTCAGACGCAGTATGAGCGAGAAGGTATCGGCACTCGCAAACTCCAACGTCGGCGAGGAAATATATCTGAAGATACGCGAGCTTGTAGAAAAAAGATCAAAATAAAAAAGGAGAGAGGAAATGAACACGGGAAAAGTATCCGAGCGTTTAAAGAGAAAAGATAAACGAACAATACTTCTTATCTGCGTTACCGCGTTTATGGCGCTTTTGGCGCTGATAAGTATATTCTTCGTGATCAGATCCTATCTGCCCGTCAGAGAGTTTGAGCTGTCGGGTGTTACGCAGTATGAAAAGCCGGTTGTGGTGAGCGCGTCGGGAATACGGCCGGGGGATAAGATATATTCTCTGGATCTTGAAGCGGCAAAGAAAAATATACTAAACCAGCTTCCCTATATTCAAAGCGTGGAGATCGAGAGAAATCTTTTCGGCAAGATAGTTTTTCGCGTAGAGGAACGCAGGGCGGTGTGGTATATGCAGCTCTCGGGCGACTATTACGCGCTTGACTCGGCGCTTACCGTAATAGAGGAAACGCCAAAAAATGATAAGTTCATAGGCGGTGGCGCTACCTATCTCGTTCTTCCGAATCTTCAGATGCTTATGTGTGGAGAAGTGCCCAAGTTTGGCAGTGGCGAGGTCGAGGTGGTAAGAACTCTTGAGCTGATAAATGCCGTTCAAAGCGATCCGCTCAAATCCCGTATCACGTCTCTTGACGTTGAAAGCAGATTTAACGTGTATCTTACGATAGACGGTATTTACGACGTCTATATCGGGGATATGTCGAACGTCACCGAGAAGCTTTTGGTAGTAAGAAAGCTGTTGGAGTCGGGAGATCTCGATGAGTTCAAGGGGGCGTCAATTGACGTTTCTGATCCCGAATCTATGGTGGTAAAGCCTAAATATGAATAAAATGAAGTGTTTTTTTTAAAAAACGCTTCATTTTTTTCTAAAACTGTGTTATAATAACTGTGTTACATACTTTTGCATAAATCGACTCACGAGGGGTGAATGATCAGTTGAAAAAAGAAAGATTTAAAAATATTTTCAAGGACACGCAACGGCGTGAGGTAAAGCATTATACAAAAAAACGCGCGGCAGGCATTCTTGCGGTCTTTTCAGCGCTTTTGTGCGTTCTCTCCGTGCTCGGATTTTTGTGGGTCCGCGCTAAGTTTGAGGACGTTGACGTTATCAAGGCGTGGGTGGACGATAATTATATTGTCGGCTCTTTGCTTATGATAGTCATCTGTGCGGTGCAGGTAATTATCGCGTTTATTCCGGGTGAGCTGCTTGAGATAGCGTCGGGTTATGCTTTTGGAAGCATTATGGGCTCGGTTGTATGTACCGTGGGTATAGTGCTTGGCAGCGTTACCGCCATTCTCTTGGCAAGACGCTTCGGTCGTTCGCTTGTTGAATCCATATATCCTAAGGAAAAAATAGACGCGCTTCCTATAATCAACGATCCTAAAAAGCGCAACGTAATGGTATTTTTGCTTTTCCTGATCCCCGGAACTCCAAAGGACATGCTTACCTACGTCGTCGGACTTACCAATATGAGTATTCCGAAATATATCGCGCTTACTACCTTTGCCCGTTTTCCCTCGGTCATTATGTCGACCTTTGGTGGAGACGCGCTTGGGAATAATAAATTTATGGTAGCTCTCGTGGCGTTTATCGTTACGGCAGTTAT
>JBGVPV010000002.1:0-2463 GCA_045127215.1 Eubacteriales bacterium
GTCAATTCTCAGAATGTCGCCGTCGTTCAGACGGAACGCCTTTGAGCCGCGCTCGTTGTATTTTTCAAGCTTGTAGCCGTTTATGTAGGTGCCGTTAAGGCTGTTGTTGTCGATATAATAATAAGCGTTCTGTGAGCTTTCGTAAATAAACTCGCCGTGGTTTCTTCCCACGATAACCGAGTCTACCAGTATGTCGCACAGCTTTCCGCTGTGGCGGCGGCCAAAGGTCATGTTGCCTCTGAGCGGTACGACCGTCGGTTTGCATCTTCTGTCAATCACCAAAAGCGTCGCAGAGTATGAGGGCGTCGGAGCATATCCGATTGTTTTTTCCATCTCCATTTAATAATCACCAAATTTTTACATATTCAATAAAATATAATGCATACTTAGGCTCTGCTGAAAAAGCTCTCCGATAGCGAAAAACAACAATATATCAAATATCCTCTATCATTTCTCCACAAGATATGGTATAATACTCATATAGCGGATGACCCCAAAATCGGGGCGTTTTATAAAAAAACAGCGAATCTGAGGGGTGTTGAGGTATGTACATCAACGAAAACAGTTCACAAATGACATTGGAAGGCTTTTACGCTCCGTTCGCGGAGAGGCTCTCGTCCGAAAACAGATGGGTGAAGCTCAGCCGAAAAATGCCTTGGGACAAAATCGAAGAAGAGTATCTCAAAAATATCGATCTCAAAAACGGCAGACCGGCGATATCCTCGCGGATCGCATTCGGCGCGTGCTTCATTCGATCTGCCGAGAACATCACGGATGAGCGGACTGTTCAGGCGATCGCAGAGAATCCGTATATGCAGTATTTTCTGGGGCTAAAAGAATTCGATCCTGAGCCGCTGTTTGACTCCTCAATGATGGTACACTTCCGTAAGCGTTTTCCTGTCAATTTCGTCGCCGATGTGAACGAGTATCTCTGCACCGGCAAATGGCCTGAAGACTCCCGAAATGTTGACAGAAATGAATCTGAAAACGACGGGGATGATAACGATAACAGCAGCGGCACTCCGTCAATTGAGTTGGAACCTGACGAATCTGATTACGACGCAAATAACAACAGTGGACATCTGATTATGGACGCCACAGTCGCGCCGGCAAATATCAAATACCCCACCGACATCGACCTTCTCAACAAATCGAGAGAACATCTTGAAAAAGCCATATCCATCTATTGGGAGCGCGTACCGCACAAGGGTCATATGCTCCCGTACAGCAAGAAAAAGGCTCGCAAATCATTTTTGAAGCTCTCAAAAGACAAGAAATGGTCTAAAAACAAGGTCAGAAAAGCAATATCCGAACAGCTGCGCTATGTTGAGCTTGCAATGGAAAGACTGAATGAGCTGAGACCGCAGTTTGAATGTCCCGATGATTACCTTCCTACATGGCTGTTAAGACGGCTCAAAGTTATCCCTAAGGTTTATGCACAGCAAAAAGAAATGTTTGAGAACGGAAAGAGATCATGCGAAGATCGTATAGTCAGCCTTGAGCAGCCGCATGTAAGACCGATCGTCAGAGGAAAGCGTCCAAACCCCACGGAATTCGGGCAAAAAATTCACCTGTCAGTCATTGAAGGCTATGTCTATTTGGAACAGACCTCGTGGAATAATTTCAACGAATCAACGGATTTGATCACCTGCATCAGGGAATATAAGCGCAGATTCGGCGTTTATCCAAAGGCGGTTTTAGCTGACCAGATCTACCAAACAAGATTCAATAAATTGTATTGCAAGCTGCGCGGCATACGCCTGTCGGGCAAAGCTTTGGGCAGAAAAAACGAGGTGCAAAAGGAAGCTGAAAAGCAACAAATGTACCGTGATTCCTGCGAACGGAATTGGGTCGAGGGAAAGAACGGTCTCTTAAAAACCAGATACGGCATGAGCCGAGTAATGAGCAAGTTGGATGGCAGCGCCAAAACCGACCTTGTATTCGCCATACTCGCAATGAACGCCTTCCGCAAACTAAGGGAGGAATTATTGCGTTTGTTCTTACGCTGTTGCCGTTTATCGATGATTATACTACGCGTTCATGAAAGAGTTTTTCAGTAAACTCTATATAAGCATTTTAAATCGGAGGAAATATTATGATTCTTTATAACTCTTTAGGTCAGACCAAGCAGGAGTTTGTCCCCTTCTCGGACAAGATTGTCAACATGTACACCTGCGGTCCCACCGTTTATCACTACGCGCATATCGGAAATCTGCGTACATATATTATGGAGGATGTACTTGAAAAATATCTGCGTTTTTCGGGCTACAACGTTAACCGCGTTATGAATATCACCGACGTTGGTCACCTTTCAAGCGACGCCGACACGGGTGAGGACAAGATGCTTTCAGGCGCTAAGCGCGAGCACAAGACTGTTCTTGAAATCGCAAAGTTCTACACAGACGCGTTCTTTGAGGACTGCGACAAGCTCAATATTAAGCGTCCCGACGTTGTTGAGCCGGC
>JBGVPV010000003.1:0-6326 GCA_045127215.1 Eubacteriales bacterium
TTACAAGGGTTTTTATATTTGAGATGATTATCTCTTGGAGAACTGGCTTGCGCGACGAGCTGCCTTGAGACCGTACTTCTTTCTTTCCTTCATACGAGGATCACGAGTAAGGAATCCTGCTGCCTTAAGAGCGGGCTTGTAGTTCTCGTCAGCCTGTACGAGTGCTCTGGAAAGGCCGTGGCGGATTGCGCCTGCCTGACCGGAGAGACCGCCACCGTTTACGGTTGCGATAATGTCAAACTTGCCTTCTGTGCCTGTTGCACCAAAGGGCTGGTTTACGATAAGCTTAAGAGTCTCGAGACCAAAGTAGGTATCGATATCCTTCTTATTGATGGTGATAACGCCTGTGCCGGGTACGATGCGTACGCGAGCTACGGACTTCTTTCTTCTACCTGTTCCGTAGAAATAAGGCTTAGAGCTTGTATACATTCTATGCGTCCTCCTTACTTATATTTCAACTGCTTCGGGCTTCTGAGCAGCGTGTGTGTGCTCTGCGCCTGCAAATACCTTAAGTCTGGTTGCAGACTTTGCGCCGATAGAGTTGTGGGGGAGCATTCCCTTTACTGCAAGCTCCATTGCAAGCTCAGGCTTTGTTGCCATAAGAGTCTTGTACTGAACTTCCTTGAGTCCACCGATGTATCCGCTGTGACGGCGGTAGTACTTCTGCTCAAGCTTCTTGCCTGTGAGAACTGCCTTCTCTGCATTGATAATAATTACGAATTCACCGCAATCAACGTGGGGGGTGAACTCAGGGCGATGCTTGCCGCGAAGAATGTTAGCAGCTGCAACAGCGGTTCTACCAAGGGGCTTGCCTGCTGCATCGATAACGTACCACTTGCGCTCAAGCGTTTCAACTTTTGCCATGTAGGTTGACATCGTCAATTTCCTCCGAATTTATGTTTTATTTTTTCATGCTTGCATATTATATCATTTACTGCCCCGCTTGTCAATACATTTTTTCAAAAAAATTTTAAAAAATCAATTTAGATATATAAAAGCTCGTTTTTTCTCGTTTAACAACCCATTTTCCTCTTAAATGCTAATTTGCGGTCATAATTTCTTTACAAGATTTTCGGCATATAAAATTCTCCGGGCGAGTATATTTTAGCATCTGATATCAAATAACGGAGGTTTTAATTGCAAGATGACAAACAAATATCGCCCCGAGGGGTATTTATTCGGAAGCCGTGAAAACAGAGAATACACTTCAAGCCGATCGGGACTTGAGCGAGCAATGCGAGAGGGCAAGATAATCGAGGCGTCGGTCATGCTGTGTGACAGCCGGCTCCGCCTCCACGTTGACCTTTACGGCATGATCGGCATCATAGACAAGCAGGAGGCACTTTTCTCCCCTGACGGCGCACCGCCCAAGGACATCGCCATCATAACGCGCGTGGGAAAGCCCGTATGCTTCAAGGTGATGGGCTTTACTATGGAAAACGGCAAGGAGGTAGCGATCCTCTCACGCAGAGAAGCGCAAAAGGCGTGCTACACGCAATATATTTCCGATCTTTTGCCCGGTGACGTAATGGAAGCCAGAGTCACGCATCTTGACAGCTTTGGCGCGTTCGTTGACGTAGGCTGCGGTCTTTCTTCCCTACTCTCCATCGACTGCATATCCGTCTCACGCATCTCTCACCCCTCAGACAGACTCTCTGTCGGCGACCGCATTTACACCGTGGTAAAATCCATCGACCACGTCGGCGGCAGGATATTCGTTTCTTTACGCGAGCTGCTTGGCACGTGGGAACAAAACGCCGCGCAGTTTGAGGTTGGTCAGACGGTTGCGGGTATTGTGAGAAGCGTTGAGAGCTACGGAGTTTTCATTGAACTGACGCCCAATCTCGCGGGTCTTGCCGAGATACGCGAGGGCACAAAGGACGCCATACTCGCGCGCCCGGGTGAGAGCGTGGCGGTCTACATAAAGAGCATTATTCCCGAAAAAATGAAAATAAAGCTGGTGCTTATCGACAGCTATGCGGGTATGACAGAGGCTACAAGGCTCAGATATTTCATTGATCCTACTACCACCGCCCACGTATCCGAGTGGAAATATTCGCCCGACTGCGCGAGAAAGGTGATAGAAACGGTGTTTGAATAAAAATAACGGCAGAGGAAATACATAATATTCTTATCGAAAAATCATCCAACCGCGATACTTCCGTAGCAAAGCCCCAACAGAATGATCTGTCGGGGCTTTTTGTTCATTACATAATATATAATTTGATATTTTTACTTCAAATAATCAAGAAAAGATATATCATAAGTACAATCACCAAAGGTGTCCGGATACATATAACTGCTATTATCGTGCATCTTTCCGTATATAGAAAAATTATGTTCCAAAAAATCAAGTTCGGCGGGAGCAATATTGTACGAAGAATATAATTCGATACTATCCAGCGCTGACATTGTATAAACAAATACAATTGTGTTGTTTGCATCATCAATCATAACATACTCTAAAACTTCCCATTTTTGACCGACATTAACCCATTGCAGTACGTATGTAGGCAATGAAAAATGCTCTTCATCATAAATAGGTTTAGTTATTTCTTCACCGTTAATAATTTCAAAATTATTTAGTCCCGAAAGAAAATTCTCAAATTCGCTATCATTAAGCTCACATGTAAAATATATAGCATAGTCATCACAATCCAATCCCGCACTCCAATCAAAGTAATAATCTGTAAGTGTAGATGGCGTTTCTCTTGGAAAAAGGATAAGATAAGAATTGTACAAATATTCGCCAAAGCCAAGCAACGTGTTTGTTTCGTGTCCAGGTGTAGCATGGAGGTTCCAAAGATCTACCATTCCATCATACATATATTGATAATTATTTGTTCCTACTCGGCGAGCAGTACAACCGGAAAAACAAATTAGACATAGCAAAAGGATAATTGATAATACTTTTTTCATAATTTCCTCCGTTCACAAAACTCTCATTTATCGTTCGATTTTATCATATAACAACTTTATTCTTTAGTATTCAAATACTTATAATACCATCGCTTTGGATTCTCATAAATATATTTTCTACGTGTTTCATAATCCTCTCTGTTACGAACGATATGTTCGACAGACGAACGTTGAAATATTTTTTCAATTCCAAACTTTTGCTTACATATACGTGACGTCAAGGACTTGAATGCACAAACCACATCATCCAAGGTAGGGGAGGGGCTTGCTCCTCCCAATTTTTCGCGCAAAAAAATGACCGCATGGATATGATCAGGCATAATAACATAATCTTCAACAGTTACGCTCGGGAAGCGAGCTTCAATTAACTGTAATTGTTCTTTTACAATCTCTCCGCAAGGTTTTAATTTAAGCGTAATCTCGGGAGGAGCAAGCCCCTCCCCTACCGAAGACTCGGTTGTTTTATCGATAGTCGCGGAGTCCGTTTTGAACATCTCGGGAGGAGCAAGCCCCTCCCCTACCGCCGTGTCTATTGTTTTAGCGGTTGCCGTGTTATCTATTCTGACGATTTCAGATAAAATTTGCATTCTGTCACGCACGCATATCGTAACAAAATATGCTCCTGCCGAGCTATAATCAAAATTTTTTAGTCTTGTAGATTTTCTTCTCGTCAATTTGTTTTCCTTTTTCATTTTCATCGCCTAATCTATTATAAAACAAATCGGCAAAAGGAACAAAACCTCTGCCGATTTGTATGCTCCCTTATAATCTTATAATAAGGAATTGCAACTATAACTTTTTATTAAACTTAAATAAATCTGCTGAATATATCGTCAACATCCTTTTCGTCGAGTCTTGCGTTGGGATCCTTCTTCTCGGGCTTCTTTGCGTCCTCATCGTTATCAAAGCCTGCGGCAATGATAGTGATACGCATTTCGTCCTCGAGGTTCTGATCAAACGCAACACCCCAGATAACGCTTGCATCGGGGTTACACTCGTTTGCTATCATAGTAGCCGCGAGATCTACGTCCTCAAGACCTACGTCAGAGGATGCGGAAATGCTGAGAAGCACGCCCTTAGCGCCCTGGATGGGTGTTTCGATAAGGGGACTGGAGATTGCCATACTTGCGGCGATCTGAGCCTTGTCCTTACCCTTAGCGCTACCCATACCCATGTATGCAACGCCGGAGTTTGCAATTACCGAAACCACGTCGGCGAAGTCGATATTGATAAATCCGGGAATATTGATAAGGTCAGAGATACTCTGAACACCTCTGCGGAGCACCTCGTCAGCCTCGGAGAACGCACTTGCAAGAGTGATTCTTGCGTCAGCCACCATCTTAAGACGTTCGTTAGGAATTACTACGAGCGAGTCAACGAACTCGCGCATCTCCTCGATACCCGCCTTAGCCTGATCCATACGGCGCTTGCCCTCAAAAGCAAACGGAGTGGTAACGACACCAACGGTAAGGATATCCATATCCTTTGCAACCTTTGCAACGATAGGAGTAGCTCCCGTTCCCGTTCCGCCGCCCATACCTGCGGTAACGAATACCATATCCGCGCCGCTTATGAGCTTCTTGATCTCGTTAACGGCTTCCTCAGCCGCTCTCTTACCTATTCCCGCGTTGCCGCCTGCGCCAAAGCCGCTGGTTACCTTTTCACCGATAACAAGCTGTGTGGGCGCGGCAGACTTCTTGAGAGACTGCTTGTCCGTATTGATAGCTATAAACTCAACGCCGGCAACACCGGACGCTATCATGCGGTTAATGGCGTTAACTCCACCGCCGCCGACACCGACGACCTTGATGTTAATACCGTATTCATTTGTCATACCGTTTGCAAAATCCATAAGAGCCTCCCAAAATCAAATATTTCTTCTAATTATCTTTAAATTATCTGTTGCCGAACGCGCCGCCGAGCCAATCGTCAAGATCAAACTCAGAGCCGCCCTTTGCGTCAGCCTTTGCGTTTTTCTCTGTCGCAACAGCAGGTCTGCTTATCTGAGTGCTTGCAGGCTCACCGTCAGCGTCCTTGGTAAATCCGGTTGCGATAATGGTAATACGCATCTCGTCCTCAAGATTCTGATCAAAGCCAACGCCGAAGATGATATTAGCATCCTCACTGCACTCGTTTCTGATCATTTCGCAGGCAAGATCAACGTCCTCAAGTCCGATATTAGCGGAAGCGGAGATACTGATGATAACGCCCGTCGCGCCCTTGATAGTAGTCTCGAGCAAGGGACTGGAGATAGCCATATTAGCCGCAACCTCTGCCTTGTCCTTACCGGTAGCACTTCCAACACCCATATGAGCAAGTCCGGACTGGATCATGATGCTTGTAACGTCTGCGAAGTCAAGGTTGATAAAGCCGGGGATATTGATAAGCTCGGATACGCTCTGAACGCCCTTACGGAGAACGTCGTCAGCCTCGGAGAAGGCGTTGAGAAGTGTGATTCTCGTATCGGATACGAGCTTAAGTCTTTCGTTAGGAATAACGATAAGGGAGTCAACGTACTGAGAGAACTCAGCAATTCCCTCCTCTGCCTGAAGCATACGGCGTCTGCCCTCAAATGCAAAAGGCTTTGTAACGATACCAACGGTAAGGATATCCATCTCGTGAGCTATACGAGCTACTACGGGAGCGGCACCTGTACCCGTTCCACCGCCCATACCTGCGGTGATAAATACCATTTCCGCACCGGAAAGGATATTCTTGATGTCTTCAAGAGACTCCTCGGCAGCTCTTGCGCCGATGCCGGGATTTGCGCCCGCGCCAAAGCCCTTGGTAATCTTCTCACCGATAACGAGCTGAGTGGGTGCGAGAGAGTGGTTGAGCGCCTGACGGTCTGTGTTGATAGCAACAAATTCAACACCCTTTACGCCCGCCGCGATCATACGGTTAACGGCGTTATTTCCGCCGCCGCCTATACCGATAACCTTTATACTAACGTTGCTTGCGCAGGAATCGTCGTGTTCGAATGTCATAAAAACCTCCAAAAATAAATGAAATCCTCGTCGCTCGGACGAGTGCAAATACACATATTAATATCATAATATATTTTATAGATTTTTGCAAGGGGTTTTTGTAAATTTAATGATAATTTTACAATTTCTATTTCATTTTTTCTGAAAATCATCAAAAAATAATATCGAACCCTGCGAGGTATAGTATGTTACACCGCGTTTGGTTTCGAGTGTAATAAGTGAAGTTTTCACTAACGTGAAAGTGAAGTTGCTAAGCAGTGAAGTTCGTGCTATCGCGCGAGTGAAGTTAAGTTTGCCCACTTTGCCATAGGCAAAACTTCACTATCCGCAGGATAACTTCACTTACGAAGTAAACTTCACTTGCCAGAATGGGCAAACTTAGTTGGGGGACCTGCTTTATAGCAGGTCGCCCTTGCCGAG
>JBGVPV010000004.1:0-4588 GCA_045127215.1 Eubacteriales bacterium
TTGTTAATAAATTACTCGAAGCAGGAACGTTTATGACAAGCCTTCCCTTGTCAGGGAAGGGGGACCACGAAGTGGTGGATGAGTAGTCCTCACACAACGGAGTCGTGTGAGGAGGGGATAAAAACCCCCCCTCTCCGTCAGCTTGCGCCTTGACAAGCCTCTCCCCAAGGGCATCATCCCCTAAATTCTATGCGTTATTAAACAATATTGGTGGAGCTCCCGAAACAGATACGGGTACTCCACCAATATTATTTTATTTAATTATAAAGCGGATATTTTTTGCAAAGCTCGGCGACGGTAGCTCTTACCTCGTCAGCCGTTCCCTCAAAATCTCTCGCTACCTTGCCAAGACACTTGGCAATCAGCTTCATTTCCTCAACGCCAAATCCTCGCGTGGTGACCGCAGGTGTACCAACTCTGATTCCCGACGTAACAAAAGGCGTCTGGGGATCGTTCGGTATGGCATTCTTGTTCACGGTGATGCCCACCGCGTCAAGTCTCGCCTCAAATTCCTTACCCGTAATTCCCATCGGACGAAGGTCAACAAGCATAAGATGATTATCCGTACCACCTGTCACAAGATCAAAGCCTTCACAAAGAAGCGCGTCCGCAAGTGCCCTTGCGTTCTCTACGATCCTATGCTGATATTCCTTAAACTCAGGCGTGAGTGCCTCACCAAAGCTTACCGCTTTCGCCGCAATAACGTGCATAAGCGGGCCGCCCTGCGTTCCCGGGAAGATCGCCTTATCTATCTTCTTTGCAATTTCCTCGTTATTAGTAAGGATCAGACCGCCGCGAGGGCCTCTGAGCGTCTTATGAGTGGTACTCGTGACCACGTCGGCGTAAGGCAGGGGCGACGGATGCTCGCCTGCGGCAACAAGGCCTGCGATATGCGCCATATCCACCATAAAATACGCTCCCACGGAGTGAGCGATCTCTGCCATTTTCTCAAAATCAATAACTCTCGGATACGCAGACGCGCCCGCAACTATAAGCTTTGGCTTATGCTCCCTTGCAAGTCGCTCGTACGCCTCCATATCTATTCTCTCGGTAACGGGATCAATCTCATACGGAATAAAATTATAATACGTTCCCGAAATATTGACGGGGCTTCCGTGAGTAAGATGACCGCCGTGCGCAAGACTCATACCCATAACCGTGTCCCCCGGCTTTATCAGCGCGAAATACACCGCCGCGTTTGCCTGCGCGCCGCTATGCGGCTG
This sequence comes from Eubacteriales bacterium, assembly GCA_045127215.1. Lineage (GTDB taxonomy): Bacteria > Bacillota > Clostridia > Oscillospirales > CAG-272 > HGM12713. The sequence continues at coordinate 1,224 of JBGVPV010000004.1, forward strand.
AACGTTTGCGTATCCCGCCCCAAACAGCTTCTTTGCCCTGTCGCGAGCAATATTCTCGGCAACGTCAACGCACTCGCAACCGCCGTAATATCTCTTTGAGGGATAGCCCTCGGCATATTTATTGGTAAGCACCGAGCCCATCGCGCAAAGTACCGCCTCGGATACTACGTTCTCTGAGGCTATCAGCTCAATACCGTTCTGCTGTCGCTTAAATTCCGCCCTTATCGCGTCCGCGATCTCCTTATCACACTCGGCAACCTTTGCCATCATCTTCTCTACCATGCGATACCTCCGTAAATACTGAAATAACATACTTATTATACACTAAATTAAGACAAAATACAATAGCTTCGAGACAACTATTGTTTTTTTAAAAAATATTACACAAATTCATTGACAAACCACTAAAAATAATGTTATAATATTTATATATTTAACTTACTTAAGCATTAGACTTTCGACATAGAAATAATCAGGAGGTACGGAATGGAAATAGCGATAATTGCACACGACCTTAAAAAAGAGCTCATGGCTCAGTTTTGTATTGCTTACTGCGGTATTTTAAACAAGCATAATCTGTCTGCTACCGCAATCACCGCAAAATACATCTCCGACGCCACGGGCCTTCACATAAATAAACTTATGTCAGGTGAGCAGGGCGGCGAACAGCAGATAGCTTCCCGAGTAGCCTACAACGAGGTTGACCTGCTTCTCTACTTCAGAGACACGCGTCCCACCTCAACTCCGAGCACCGTAGATCACGAGCTCCTTCGTCTTTGCGACCTTTACAACGTTCCCGTGGCAACCAACATCGCGACCGCGGAAGCGCTTATCAACGCTCTTGAGAGAGGCGACCTTGATTGGAGAATGCTGGTAAATCCCCGTCATTACTGATCGACTTGTAAAAACACGTTCATATTGACACGGCGTTACAGAGAGAAAACCGTTTGCTGAGAGGTTTTACGCACGGTGGTATGGGTACCATTTTACAATTTACAAAATTTCATATTTATATGAGTTAAAAGCTCGGGTGGAACCGTGCGAAAATTTTTAAAAATTCGCACCCCGAACGGCATTAAAACCGTTCGGGGTGTTTTTATTTATAAAATTATTTGAAATTCTTTTTAAAAGGAGATATTATTATGAAGATCAATTTTGGAGAACAGATCATCGAGCTCTCCGAGCCCAAGAGCGTCTACGACGCAGCCGCTGAGGCAGGTATTATCAGCCGCGCAGTTATTGCGGCAAAGATTGACGGCAAGGTATGCGCGCTGACCACTCTTATTGAGGGTGACGCAAACGTAGAGCTGCTCACATTTGCAGACGAGGACGGCAAGCACGTATTCCGTCACACCGCGTCTCACATTCTCGCTCAGGCAGTCAAGAGACTGTACCCCGACGTAAAGCTTACTATCGGCCCTGCTATCGACAACGGATTTTATTACGACTTTGACAGCGAGGTTTCCTTTGGCACTGACGTTCTTGCCGCAATTGAGGGCGAGATGAAGAAGATAGTTAAGGAAAACCACAAGATAGAGCGTTTTGAGCTTCCCAGAGAAGAAGCCATCGCATTTATGAAAGAAAAGAACGAGCCCTACAAGGTTCAGCTTATCGAGGAGCTTCCCGAGGACGCTGTTATCAGCTTCTACCGTCAGGGTGAGTTCACCGACCTTTGTGCAGGCCCTCACCTCTTCTCCACGGGCGCAGTTAAGGCGTTCAAGCTCACACAGTGCACGGGCGCTTATTGGAAGGGCGACCAGAACAACAAGATGCTTCAGCGTGTTTACGGCACCGCATTCCCCTCAAAAGACGAGCTTAAGGCTTATCTTGAAATGGTTGAGGAAGCAAAGAAGCGCGACCACAACAAGATAGGTCGTGACCTTGAATACTTCACCACCGTTGACTCTATCGGTCAGGGTCTTCCCATTCTTATGCCTAAGGGTGCGAGAACCGTTCAGTTCCTTCAGAGATTCGTTGAGGACGAGGAACAGAGACGCGGCTATCTGCTTACCAAGACTCCCCTTATGGCAAAGTCTGACCTCTACAAGATCTCCGGTCACTGGGATCACTACCGTGACGGTATGTTCATTCTCGGAGATCCCGATGATGAGACCAAAGAATGCTTCGCGCTTCGTCCTATGACCTGCCCCTTCCAGTACCAGGTATTCCTCAACAAGAAGCGCTCTTACCGTGATCTGCCTATGAGACTCGGTGAGACCTCCACGCTCTTCCGTAACGAAGAAAGCGGTGAGATGCACGGACTTATCCGTGTTCGTCAGTTCACAATTTCCGAGGGACACCTTATCCTCACGCCCGAACAGCTTGAGGAAGAATTCCGCGGCTGTCTTGACCTCGCACTTTACATGCTCGACGCGGTAGGTCTGCGTGAGGACTGCTCCTTCCGCTTCTCTCAGTGGGATCCTAACCGTACCGACAAGTATGAGGGCACGCCTGAGCAGTGGGAAAAGGCTCAGAGCACTATGAAGACCATTCTTGACAACATCGGACTTGAATACAAGATAGGTATCGACGAGGCGGCGTTCTACGGCCCCAAGCTTGACATTCAGATAAAGAACGTTCACGGCAAGGAAGACACGCTTATCACCATTCAGATAGATATGCTTCTTGCTAAGAAGTTCGGTATGGAGTACACCGATTCCAACGACAAGCGCGTTACTCCCTACATTATTCACAGAACCTCTCTCGGCTGCTACGAGCGTACACTTGCTCTGCTTCTCGAAAAGTACGCAGGCGCGCTTCCTATGTGGATGGCTCCCGAGCAGGTACGCCTTATGCCTATTGGTGACGATCAGCTCGCTTACGCGAACGGAATTGCCGCAGATATGCGCAAGGCAGGTATGAGAGTTACCGTTGACGCAAGAAACGAGAAGATAGGTTACAAGATCAGAGCCGCACAGCTTGAAAAGATCCCTTATATGCTGGTTATCGGTGAAAAGGAAATGGTTGACGGCACGGTTGCGGTTCGTTCTCGCAAGACGGGTGACATGGGTGTTATGCCCGCCGCTAAGTTCCTCGCATTTGCTCAGAAGCAGATCGACGAGCTTTGCAACGACAACTAACTCAGGGCTTTGCCCTGAGAACCCACTTACTTTTTTGAGAAAAAGCTGGGCAAAAAACTTCCCCGCTTTTTCGAGAAAAAGCTTGGCAAAAAGCTCCTACTTTTTTCGAGAAAAAAGTAGGCAAAAAAGCTTCCCGAAATTAAAAAAATAAAAATAAAATATTATTGGTGGAGTATCCATATTTGTTATGGGTTCTCCACCAATTTTATTCTATCTATATCTAATTTGTAGGGGGCGACATCCTCGACGCCCCAAACATATTAAAAAGTAACTTTTGCGTAGGAA
>JBGVPV010000005.1:0-10598 GCA_045127215.1 Eubacteriales bacterium
AAAGTAACTTTTGCGTAGGAATGGACCGTCGAGGACGCCGGTCCCTACAAGGAGAAATTGAATTTCCTCATGAGAACCCGCCTTTACCTTGAGAATTTCCACAAAAAACCGCCTTTACTATCAGCGAACTGATAATAAAAGCGGTTATTTTTTAAATTATTGTGTGCTTTTGTTCTGCGCTAAATACCAAGCCCAAAAATTAGTTGAGCTCTGCGAAGTACTTAATGGTGCGAACCATCTGGCTGGTGTAGGAGTTCTCGTTATCGTACCAAGAAACTACCTGTACCTGATAGGTCTCCTCGTCGATCTTAGCAACCATTGTCTGAGTTGCATCGAAGAGAGAACCGTAAGTCATACCGATAACGTCGGAAGAAACGATCTCATCGGTGTTGTAGCCGAAGGAAGCGGAAGAAGCTGCCTTCATAGCCTCGTTGATACCCTCAACGGTGATATCCTGACCCTTAACTACTGCTACGAGGATAGTTGTAGAACCTGTGCAGGTAGGAACTCTCTGAGCAGAGCCGATGAGCTTGCCGTTGAGCTCGGGAATTACAAGACCGATTGCCTTTGCAGCACCGGTGGAGTTAGGAACGATGTTCTGTGCGCCTGCACGTGCTCTTCTGAGGTCGCCCTTTCTGTGAGGACCGTCGAGGATCATCTGGTCACCGGTGTAAGCGTGAACGGTGGTCATGATACCGCTCTGAATAGGAGCGTAATCATTGAGTGCCTTAGCCATAGGAGCGAGGCAGTTTGTTGTACAAGAAGCAGCGGAAATGATCTTGTCATCAGCTGCGAGAGTGCCCTCGTTTACGCCGAAAACAACGGTCTTGAGGTCCTTACCTGCGGGAGCAGAGATAACAACCTTCTTAGCGCCTGCATTGATGTGAGCCATGGACTTCTCTGTGGAGCAGTAGAAGCCTGTGCACTCGAGAACTACGTCTACACCAAGCTCACCCCAAGGGCAGTTAGCAGCGTCCTTCTCGGAATAGATCTTGATGGTCTTTCCATCAACTGTGATGCTATCCTCACCTGCAACAACTGTATCAGCGAGAGCGTACTTGCCCTGAGCTGTGTCGTACTTAAGAAGGTGAGCGAGCATCTTGGGAGCGGTAAGATCGTTGATAGCAACAATCTCGTATCCCTCTGCGCCGAACATCTGTCTAAAAGCAAGACGTCCGATACGGCCAAAGCCGTTAATAGCAACTTTAACTGACATTTTTTATGTCCTCCAAAAAATAAAATTTCTTCTGTTTACTGTAAACAGTCTACATCAATTATATATTTTAACTCTTTTTTTGCAAATATTCAAGTGGTTTGGTAAAATTTTATCAATTTTGTATATTTGCACTAATTTTTTGTTTTTTTTAGGCTATTATGGTGATTTTTACTATGCAAAAATCATAATTTTCCCATTAAAACCCTGATATTAACTTCTTTTCTTCCCTCAAATATTGAACGCGGAAGTATATTTTGCATATATTTTACGCCATCAACTGTGATGTGATCAACTCCCGAGGACACACCAAGCGGGTTTTCAAAGGTAATACTCGCGCGGCAACCGAGATAGTCGCGGCTCACCTTGTACTCCTTCCAATCATGAGGTATACAGGGATCGAGCTTAAGTCCGTCAAGCGTGGTACGTACACCAAGCAGATACTGCGTTGCGGCAATATTCATCCACACCGTAGTTCCCGTAAAGCGTATTACGTTACCCCAGCCGTGCTTGGAATTCTCAGGACCTACGATGTTACTTACCCAACCGTACGGATCGGACTGATATACGTCAGTACCAAGTCGCTCGTTGAGTATAAACGGCAGAAGATCCGTATAGTATTTCCAAGCCTTTTCGGCGTTCTTTCGTTTTGCCTCGGCAATTATCGCCCAGGTGTGTGCGTGACAGAATATAGCTCCGTTCTCGCCCGTACCGGGATTATAAGGGCTGAACGGCTCCATACAATCAGGATACGTGGCAAATCCGGGAGTCAGCAGCTTCAATCCACAGCCCGTGTCAAGCCGCGTCTCTATCGCACCAAGCGCGCTGTCAGCACGCCCCTCGTCAGCAGTACCCGATATCACCGCCCAGGTCTGAGGATTAAGCCAAAGCTTGCCGAACTCGTCGTCCTCACTTCCGATAGGTCTTCCCTTGTGGTCGAAGCAACGGTAATACCACTTGCCGTTGTAGGCGTATTTCTCAAGGCTTTCTCTCTGACACGCGAGATATTTTTCCATTTTTTCAGCATCCGCGTATCTTCCCGTATGCCTTGCAAGCTCTATCATTTTTGAGAGCACGGTCACGTACTGCTGAGCGGCAAATACCGACTCGCCCTCTCCCCTCTCGGAGAACTTGCAGATGATATCGTTCCAGTCACCCTCAAGCATAAGCGGTAGTCCATGCATTCCCTTGTTGCTTTCGGTAAATTCGACGGCTCTCATCAGATGCTCCCACACGCTCGCCGTGTAGGTAGTGGTATTGCCGTCAAGATCCTTAAAGGGTATCTCGTCGTCAAGAAAATCCGTGTCAGATTCCGACGCTATTGCATACGCAAGAAAATGTCCCCACAGATGATCGTCGCTCTTGGTTATTTCCCTGCGGTATTTACCGGGGGTTGCATACTCGTGCATATATCCGTTTATATCGTGCCTTATACAGCCGTTTTCGTACTGCACGGACAGCATAAATTCAAGTCCACGGCGCGCGCCGTCTACGTTTCTGTAAGTGATGGGCATAAGCGCCTGAAATTTATCCCTCGCGCCGATGGCACGGATACCCGGAGCACTCGGCTGAGGCGTTTGATGAAAGAGCGAGAACTGAAACGCGTTAAGAGGTCCCCATATATTTATCTGTCGCTCGATATCCTTGTCGGGTATCTCACAGCTGTAATGCTCAAAATGCGCCTCGTATCTATCCCGCATTTTACTTCTCCGATCGTCAACAAATCCGTCCTGTCGAAGCGCGGCTACGGTATCGAGAGCTTTTTGCTCGGCATTTGCGTAGTCAATAAGCGCGCCCTCGGAAGCCCCGAGGAAAAAGCGGATCTTTTTACTCTCCCCTGACCTGCATTCCACCTGCGTTTTAAGCGCGGCACAGGGATTTCCCGACCAGATCAGCTCACCGCCAAGCTCGGCACTTTCAAGTGCCGCGGGCGAGCTCTCGTCTCGGTAATTGCCGATGAAAGCGTCTCTGTCACCGCAAAAGCTCGACACGGGAGAGTCGGACGCAAAATAAACGAGAGGAGCGTGCTTATGATAAAACGACTCCTTGACGAAATTAAAGGCGTAAAACATCACCTCGTTATCCGCGTCGTACGTTGTGCGAAGCATGTGCTGCCAATAGTAACCGAGGCTCTGCTCAAGCTGCCAATCAAACTGAGCAAGCTCAGCATACGCAAACACCTCGTATTTTCTTGCCGCACCGCTTGTATCGGTCAGCTCAAGCTCCCAGATAAGCGTATCTATATCGGGCGGGATGAAAAACGAAAGCTTGGCTTCTGTCTCCCCTCGCTTTGCATAAAATACCGTCTCGCCGGGTCTGTGAACGGTATGATACTCGACAGCCGCGTCACGCATAGGCATGAAGGTCGGGCACCACACGTCTCCGTTCTCTTCTCTTATGTAGATGTAAAATCCGGGCGCGTCGGTTGGGAGCTGATGATATCTGTATCTCGTCAGACGCAGCTTAACGGGAGAAAGATACCACAAAAATCCGCCGCCCGCATGAGATATCATCGCGCTCAGACGTGTATTGGTATGATAATTAACCCAAGGATACGGCAGGTCCATTCTGTCTATACGTATATCGTTTCCACCGTTTATAAACTCATATTCTTTCATTTCCATACCTCGAAAAGACATATTACTACGCATACAGTTTACCACATAAAGTGCATAAAGTAAAGGCTTTTTTAACTTTTTCAAGAACAAAAAATCAGCAGGGGATATTTTCCTATCCCCTGCCGAAATTAATATTAAGCTTAAACCACGCCCTGAGCCTTCATAGCATCTGCGACCTTAACAAAGCCTGCGATGTTCGCACCTGCTACGAGGTCATCGCCGAGACCGTAATCACGAGCCGCCTTGACCGATGCGTCAAAGATATTCTTCATAATGACCTTGAGCTTTTCGTCTACCTCCTCAGCGCTCCAGGAATATCTCATGGAGTTCTGAGACATCTCAAGACCTGAAACCGAAACGCCGCCTGCGTTAACTGCCTTTGAGGGAGCAACTATAACGCCGTTTGCCTTAAGATATGCGACCGCCTCGTTGGTGGTAGGCATATTGGAGACCTCGACGTAGTACTTAACACCGTTTGCGACGATCTGCTCAGCTTCCTTTACGTCAACCTCATTCTGAGTTGCACAAGGCATGAGGATATCAGCCTTAACACCCCAAGGCTTCTGTCCGGGGAAAAACTGTACGCCAAACTTATCGGCATAGTCCTCTACTCTGTTGCGGCAGGATGCGCGCATTTCAAGCATAAAGTCAACCTTTTCATCGGTAGAGATACCGTCGGGATCGTAAACGTATCCGTCAGGGCCGGAAATAGTAACCACCTTACCGCCAAGCTCATTGACCTTCTTAACAGTACCCCAGGCAACGTTACCAAAGCCCGAGATTGCAAAGGTCTTGCCCTTGATGGAGTCGCCGAAATACTCAAGCATATTTACCGTGTAATAAACCGCGCCGTATCCCGTAGCCTCAGGACGAATGAGAGAACCGCCGTAGGGTATTCCCTTGCCCGTAAGCACGCCCGTGAACTCGTCACGAAGTCTCTTATACTGACCGTAAAGATAGCCGATCTCACGTGCGCCAACGCCTATATCTCCCGCGGGAACGTCGGTATCCGCGCCGATATACTTCTGAAGCTCGGTCATAAAGCTCTGACAGAAACGCATAACCTCTGCGTCAGACTTACCCTGAGGGTCAAAGTCAGAGCCGCCCTTACCGCCACCCATGGGAAGCGAGGTCAGCGAGTTCTTGAAGGTCTGCTCAAATCCGAGGAATTTTATAATACTCTCGTTTACGGAAGGATGGAAACGCAAGCCGCCCTTATAAGGACCGATCGCGCTGTTGAACTGTATTCTGAAACCGCGGTTTACCTGAACGGTGCCGTTGTCGTCAACCCACGGAACGCGGAACTTGATAATTCTCTCAGGCTCAACCATTCTTTCAAGCACACCGCTCTTTATGTAGTCAGGGCGCGCCTCGATAACAGGCTCGATAGACTCAAGCACTTCCTTTACGGTCTGATGAAACTCGGGCTCGCCGGGGTTTCTCTTGACAACTCTTGCCATAAGTTCGTTGAGATATTCATTTTTAAAGCTCATTTTTAAGTACCTTCTCTCTTGGAATTTATAATATTTCGCACATCGAAGTATGCAAAGTATATGACTGAAATTATTTTTTTATTATACGGTCAGCGGAGCACTCTCTGCTTTCTTATATCTACCCCGCCGAAACGCAAGGGCTGATACTCGCCGAGAATTCTGCTGGCAATTCTCTCGGTGTAAAGCTCCATAATATCCTTAGGCGCGAGGTTTGTGTTGATAATAGTACACTTGCGCGCGTTGATTCTCGAGTTTATGACCTCGTAGAAATACGACTGCGTAAACTTGTTTACCACCTCAGTACCAAGGTCGTCGATGATCAACAGATCCGCGTCATAATAACGGGAGACGTCGTTATTTCCCGTCATATTGGTACTGTTGCCAAATCTCTTTTCCTCAAAGTCACCCATCATAGATACGGCGCTTACGTAAAGCACGTCAAAGCCGCGGTCAATGACTGCCTGAGCCACCGCTGTCGAAAGATGCGTCTTACCAAGGCCTGACGTACCGATGATGATAAAGTTGCGGTAGGTATCCTTATCAAAGCTCTCTGCAAAGCCCCTGAGCATATCTGCCCCAAGCTTTACCTTGGCTCTCATACCGTCCGCCTCGGTGTAATATCCAAGCTCAAAATTATCAAACGTCTGTCTGCCGATAAGCGCGCCAAGTCCCGAGGACTCGTATCCTGCCTTGATAAGTGCTTTTTTCATACAGTCACACATGACCGTATCAACGTAACCCGTATCTCCGCATTTTTCACACTCATACTGAACGTCGGTATAGTTTGCCGCAAAACCGTTCTTTACGAGCAGCTCTTCCCTTTTTTTGATAAGCTCTGCGTTTCGTTTCTCAAGCTCTGCGATACTCGCCTCGGCATCCGCGCCGCCGCCCGTGATAATACGCATTATATCCACGCCTGTCTTTGAGAGTATCTTATCTATCTCAAATATCTCGGGGATCTCTGCGTGTATCTCGGCGCGTCTTTCCTCGGAAACCTGGCGCGCCTTGAGATATTTCTGCGAAAATCTATCTCTTACCGCAAAATAATCGGCTCTATTATATCCCATAAAAAATCTTCCTTTCAGAATTTACTCGCCAAAGCTCTGTTTAAGTCTTTGCTCAAACCAATCCTCGACCTCTGCCTGCTTTTCCGTAAGCTTTCCCGACTCCCTCTTCTTTTGAGTACGCACGGCAGTTGCCGCAAGCTGCTTTTTATCCTTTTCGGACTCGATAAACGCCTCTACCTCGGAGAGCGTACGAAGTCCGTTCTCGTGCCACGTCTTAAGTATTGCGTTGGTGTATTTCGGCGCGGCGCTCTGCGTTGAGTCAACGGTTATATCGTATGCAAGTCTGATTATTTCAAAATCAAACGCGAATTCTTCCACCCAAGCAGTAAAAAGCTTTTTCTCGGTTGCCGAGAGTGCGCGTCCGCCAAAGCCGTAAAGCGCTCTTATCTTCTCAATCGCGTCGTTTCGCTTTTCAAGCGCGTCGATACGCGAATGCACCTCGGACGCCGTAAAGATCTCCTCGTCACAAAACGTAAGCGCGACCTTCTCGGCATACGAAAGACTTCCCTTGCCTATACGCGTGCAATACGAGAGTATGGCAAGCACCGCCTCCTCCTCAAAGCCAAGCTGATCGGCAATGCCTATAAGCTTTGCAACTTCATTTTTATTAAAAATCCTGCCGAGAGCGATCTGCGCGGCATCAATAAAGCCCGTTCTGTCGTCTCTCTCAAGCACCGCCACAAGCTCGTCCGTGGTGTAGCTCTCAACACCGCATCTGCGTACGGCCTTCTTACTGTTTTCAGCATCCGTCTCACCGCTCTTGGCAGGAGTCGCGGCAAGTACGCCCGCGCCCTTCCAATATTTGACCGACGCGGCAATATCCGCATAATCAAGCTCGAGTATCTCCTCAAGCTCGGAAATATGCGCGCACCCACTCTCGTCAGCTCCAAGCAGTATAGCAGAAAGTATGCGCAGATCCGTCTCGTCCGCGCCCTTTACCGCAAGCAACGCGGCGGACGTATCTCTGCCGTAATTTACGTATATCTTATTAGTTCTTCCCATTTTGTTCCTTTTTACCGGTATGATACATATTTTGCGCTACCTCGTAGCAAAGCGTCATAAGCGAGTCACCGATATGCACGTTCTCGATAACTACCTTGTCGGGATCAAGCTCGATCTCCTTACCCGTGAAATTCCAGATGCCGCCGATGCTCGTATCACCAAGACGCACAGCTACCTCAGACGCATACTCCTTGGGCAAGGTAAGTATTGCAATATTCACGCCAAACTCCTCGATCTTTGCCTCAAGCTCGTCCATAGCGTAAATCTGCACGCCGTTTACGTTCTTTCCGATTATCTCCTCGGAAACGTCAAACATAGCAACCACGTCAACTCCGCGCTTTTCAAACATAGGACTCTTGACAAGCGCAAGTCCAAGATTACCCGCACCGATGACCGCCGCGCGAAAACCGCAACCGACACCGAGTATCTCGCAGATCTTGGTATAAAGATAGTTTACGTTATAGCCGTATCCCTGCTGACCGAATCCGCCGAAGCAGTTAAGGTCCTGTCTTATCTGCGAGGCGGTGACGTTCATCATACGCGACAGCTCCGCAGAGCTTACGCGCGTCTTACCCATTCTGATTATCTCACGCAGATATCTGAAGTATCTCGGCAGTCTTTTTATGACCGCGGGAGACACATCGGGGCGAAAGCTGTTTATGCTCATAGCCCTGTCTATCACTTCCTCGCCAAGAAGGTCTTTTTCATTAATTGAATTATTCATATAATCTCCCCTGCCGTCAGTCGTCGAGTGCCGACGCATTCAGCGCAGTATTTGCAAAATTTCCCGCAAGATATTCAAAATATCCTGCCGCGGCTACCATGGCGGCATTATCCGAGCAGAGAGCGAGCGAGGGTTTACAGAACTGTACTCCCTTTTTCCTGCAAAGCTCATCAAGCGCGCCTCTTATGTGAGAGTTTGCGGCAACTCCACCCGCAAGCACCAGACGCTCAGTTCCCGTCTTTTCTATTGCGAGCGATACCTTTTTGACTATCGCGTCCACGATAACGCGCGTGTAAGACGCGGTAAGGTCGGCGTGATGGGGCTCGCCACCCTTCTGACGCTCGCTGTTTATTATGTTAAGTGCGGCGGTCTTAAGTCCGCTGAAGGAAAAGTCAAGCGTGTCGCCCACAAGCGCGGGAGACGGCAGCTTGAATGCGCTCGCGTTACCCTCGTAAGCCAGCTTGTCCATAGCCGCACCCGCAGGATACGGCATGCCTATAACTCGTCCTATTTTGTCAAACGCCTCGCCTGCCGCGTCATCGCGCGTGCCGCCGATCTCACGGAAAGTGATGTGATCGTCAACGGAATATATCGAGGTGTGTCCGCCCGAGACAACAAGCGCCGTAAAGGGCGGCTTAAGCTCGGGGTATTCAAGATAAGCGGCGGCAACGTGCGCCTTTACGTGATTGACCGACACAAGCGGTATCCCCTGCGCGAACGCCAGGGACTTTGCAAAATTCACACCAACGAGCAAAGCTCCGATAAGTCCGGGATGCGTGGTGACCGCTATGCAACCTATGTCCGCAATGGTAAGGCCCGCCGTGTCAAGTGCCTCATAAGTGATACGGCTGATCGCCTCGATATGCGCGCGGCTTGCGATCTCAGGTACTACCCCACCGTACAGCCTGTGCGTTTCTATCTGCGATGCCACTATATTTGAAAGTATTCTTCGCTCCGTTCCGTCCATGCTGACGACAGCCGCAGAGGTTTCGTCACAAGAGCTTTCAATACCGAGAATATACATATTTTCTCCTTGAAAAAGTTAAATTTTAAGTTCCATGAGGACCGCGTCCTCAACGGGCGCCGAATAAAAGCGGCGGCGCGTTCCGATACGGCAAAAGCCAAGCGACTCGTAAAGCGAGAGCGCAGGTACGTTTGACACCCTTGCCTCAAGAAATATCGAGGATATCCCCTTTGCCTTAGCCCGTGCGACAAGCTCCTCAAGAACCGCGCGTGAAAAGCCGCGACGGCGACAAGACGGAAGCGTTGCCACGTTTGTTATCTGCCCCTCATCAAGCACCGAGGTCATACCCGCATAAGCTACTGCCTCGCCGTCAAGCACGGCAACTACCGCCACGGCGTTATCAGAAAGCAGTATCTCAAGCGCTTTTTCAGACCAGGGCTGTGAAAAGCACTCCTGCTCTATTTTCGCCACACCCGAAAGGTGTTCTCTGCCAAGAGTAACTATCTGCATATCAATATCCAAACTGACCGCTGAGCGAGTCGTCGTTTTCTATCCAATCGCCAACGTTTATAATTCTGTACTCGTCCTTGTTATCGCGCACGATTACCGTGGTAATACCCGCGTTTATAACCAGACGCTTGCACATCATACAGCTGTTGGTATCGGGAAGTATCTCGCCGGTCTTGGGAGATATACATACCATATACAGCGTCGCGCCAAGCATTCTGTCTCGGGGAGCGGCGATTATGGCGTTTGCCTCGGCGTGTACCGAGCGACACATCTCGTATCTCTCGCCTCGGGGTATGTTCAGTCTATCTCTGACGCAAGAATTTATATCGTTACAGTTGCTTCTGCCGCGAGGCGCGCCGTTGTAGCCCGTGGAAACGATGACGTCGTCCTTGACGATGATCGCACCGAAAAGTCGACGCATACAAGTACCCCTCTCGGCAACCGTCTGCGCTATATCAAGATAATAATTATGCTTTGAAATTCTTGCCATACTTATCTCCCAACCCACCCGACGTTCTTATTCGACACGATCGGACGGTAAAAAATGAATATATACATTTAATTATACAACTTTTGTAAAAATAAATCAAGAGCTTTGTCTGATTTTTAACAGTATTATTTGTAAATATTTATATAACTAATTAAAGCCGAAACCGTCCGAGCAAAAGTTAGCGCACTTTTGCCTAAAAAAACTATAAAATTTTGGTTACTATGTCAATATGAAATTCCAAAAAATAGTGGTATAATTATATTGGTATAGCCTATCGATCGGAGGACTTCTATGATATTTATAAAGCCGCGGACAAAGCGTTTGCTGATTTGCGCAATTGCTATAGTTGTCTGCCTGTTATCCATACTTATATACAAATCCTGCGCTGAACTGACAAGAAAATACAGCGAAGGTCTTTCATACGTACCGATCGACGATGAAACCTGCTACGTAAGCGGCATTGGCCGCTGTGAGGACATAAAGCTCCGCATCCCCAAATACATTGACGGATACAAGG
>JBGVPV010000006.1:0-4623 GCA_045127215.1 Eubacteriales bacterium
AAACGCCCCTACCAAAATCGGTGTTCAAAAACAAAAAATATCCTGATGTTTCATTAAGACAAATGTGGTTTTTAAATCATAATAGATACCGCATCAACGAAAGGAAAATAAAAATGAAAAAAGCACTTATTTGTATTACCGCTTTAATGCTTGTATTTTCCCTCTCCTCTTGCTTTGCAATAAACAAAAAATTAAGAATTATCGGCGACACCGATGAAATCACCTCGATAGACGTTTATTATATTGACATAACAGATAAAGAAATTACCTTGGATACAATTGACGAATACGAGCCTATATACAGCGTTCCCGCTAACGAATGGGGCTCTTTCGCCGACAAAATGGAAACAATTATTTATAAAAAGTATTTCATCATTGTTCCCGTAGACTACAGCGTTTTATTTGCGCCCGGTTATATCGTTTGCATAGAGTTTTCTGACGGCATGCGTGAGATCTTTTCCGAGCAAGGAACTCTGACACATAACGGCTTCTATCCCGAGAAATACAACGGTTCCCTTTCCTGGGCGGAAGAAATAGAATCTTTCATAAAACAGGATTCATAATATCAAATAAAAATAAAATTCACAGGAGGTCTCTCATGAAAATTTTATCTATCGGAAACAGCTTTTCCTGCGACGCGCAGAGATATCTGCACCGTCTTGCAAAGCACGACGGCGCCTATCTTAAAACAGTAAATCTTTATATTGCAGGCTGCCCCTTGCACAAGCACTACTTCAATATGCTTGACGACAACCGCAGCTACGAGTTTGAATTCAACGGAGATAAAACCGGTATTTTCGTTACTATGAGACAAGCTCTCGCCAGCGACACGTGGGACGTTGTCACCCTGCAACAGTCAAGCAACCTGAGCGGCAAGCCTGATACCTATACTCCTTACATAGAGGAGCTCGCGGCGTACGTGAGAAAATATTGCCCCAAGGCAAAGATAGTCATTCATCAGACCTGGGCGTACGAGGCGGACTGTGAGCGACTCAAGAAGCTTATGATATTTGAGACCAATCGCGATATGCTCAACGCGCTTCGCGACGCATACGACCGCGCGGCAAAGCTTATCAACGCCGACGGCATAATCCCCTGCGGCGAGGCTATGATGAAGGCAACCGACCTCGGAATCGAAAAGATACACAGAGACACCTATCACGCGGCGCTCGGCGCGGGAAGATACCTGCTTGCGCTCTGCTGGTACAAGGCGCTGACGGGAGCGGACATCACAAACAACGATTTCGACGAGTTTGACGCACCCGTAACCGATGAACAGCGAAGAATAGTTATAGACGCGGTAAATTCCGTGATAAGCGAAGCTATAATTTAAAGCATACAAAAGGGAGAACACACCATGTTAAAAAGAGAAGAAATACGCATCAGAGACCCGTACATAGTTACGGACAAGGGAAATAATTGCTACTACATGTACGGCACGACCGCTCTCGTTGACGGCTCGCTCCGCGCAAACGCCACCTTCTCGGTCTACAAGACCTACGATCTTGAAAATTTTGAAGAGCCTAAGGTAGTCTTTGACGGCAAGGCGACGGGATTTTGGGGCACACGCGATTTCTGGGCGCCCGAGGTACATTACTACAACGGCAAATACTATCTTTTCGGCAGCTGCAAGGCTGATGGAAGATGCCGCGCTACACACATCTTCGTGTGCGACACGCCCGACGGTACTTTCGTGCCCGTTTCCGAAAATCCCCCCACGCCTGCCGATTGGGAATGTCTTGACGGCACGCTTTACGTTGAGGACGGAGTTCCTTACATGGTATTCTGTCACGAATGGGTACAGGTTGGCGACGGCGAGATGTGCGCGATACAGCTCTCCGAGGATCTTACAAAACCCGTAGGCGAGCCCTTCCTGCTCTTCAAGGCGTCCGACAACCCTGACGTTGGCACTCACAGAGGAGTTGAAGGTCATTACGTTACCGACGGCCCGTTCTTCTACCGCGAAAACGGAAAGATAAATATGATCTGGTCAAGCCACGGACTCGGCAGATACCTCGTGCTTGAAGCGGAAAGCGACTCTTTGCGCGGACCTTGGAAGCAAAAGGGTAGCAAATACGACATGGACGGCGGTCACGCTATGCTCTTTGAGCGTCTTGACGGCAAGCGTATGATCTCACTCCACAGCCCCAACAAGACAGGCCTTGAACGCGCAGCGTTCTTTGAGTATTGATTGACTGATCTCTATTATATTAAATTTTAATTTGTCATTCAAACTTTTTTTAAAGTTTTATGCTCAGCTTTTTAAAGTTTTTTGCCCAGCTTTTTTTCAAAAAAGCTGGTAGGTTCTAAGGGCAACGCCCTTAGCCGCTCTCCGCAGAGAGCGGAACACCCCTGCGGTCAGGGGAGTCTGAGGTGGAACCTCAGCCGCCGTCCGCAGACGGCGGAATACCCCTTTCCCAAATGAAGTAACATTTATGCCAATACGGGAGAATAATATCCTCCCCTACGGAAAAATAATGATATACGTTGTAGGGGAGGGGTTCCCCCTCCCGCATGGGCACAATGTAACATTTACACTTAAACGGACAGTCGAGGACGCCTGTCCCTACGGATATATGATGTTTCTTTATCGTAGGGCGGTGGCTTGCTGCCGCCGTAAAAAAACGGGGCGTCGAGGACGTCGCCCCCTACAACTATCAAACGGATAAAATAAAATTCACAGAACACCCGAAGCGCAAACGCCAACGACAAGCCTCGCCCTCGGGGAGAGGTGGCGGCGTAGCCGACGGAGAGGGTATTCTCCTCCCCTGACAAGGGAAGGCTTGTCGAGGAGTGATCAATATCAAAACAACCATTCGTTATCCGTTGAAACAAAAAGTAAATATTAATTTTATGAAAAAAACTCTTATTAACAAAATTCCTTTTGATCTGCCTCCCGAGCTTGAACGCTTTGTGGCAGGCGCTAAAATATTTGACAGCTCCTGCTCACCCGAGGCGCGCGTCTGCTTTATAGACAAGGACGGCGGCTACTACCTCAAACGTGCCGCCCTCGGTACGCTTGAGCGTGAGGCGACAATGACGAAATATTTTCACTCGCTCGGTCTTGGCGTCGAGGTGATTGACTACACGCAATACGGTGAATGCGATCTGATGCTGACGGCAAGTGCTGTGGGCGAGGACTGCGTGGCGGCAAAATATCTTGATGACCCCAAGCGTCTTTGTGAGGTGCTTGCGAGTGAGCTGAGAAAGCTGCACGAGGTGGATTTTACAGCGTGTCCTGTCAAGAACAGAACGGCGGAGTACGTCGCCACGGTCGAGCAGAACTTCAGGACGGGGAATTTTGACACCTCGCATTTTCCTGACAGCTTTGGCTTTGCCACACCCAAGGACGCGTGGCGCGTCTTTTGCGAGGGCAAAGAGCAGCTCAGAGCTGACACACTTATACACGGCGATTACTGTCTGCCAAACGTAATGCTTGACGATTGGCGTCTTTCCTGCTTTATCGATCTTGGCAACGGCGGTGTCGCAGACAGACATATTGATATTTTCTGGGGGCTGTGGACGCTATGGTTCAATCTTAAGACCGACGCCTACTACACCCGATTTCTTGACGCCTACGGACGCGACAAAATAAACACAGACGTGCTGAAGACCGTCGCCGCCGCAGAAGTGTTTGGGTAGAAATGCAAAATCAGCTTGCGTTAAGAACTACTCATCCACCGCAAGCGGTCCCCCTTCCCTGACAAGGGAAGGCTTATACTCCCCGGATTTTACTGTTATAACCTCATAAAAATTCTCCCAATAATCTTAAAATCGTCACCTCAATGTAATCCTAAAAATTTCAAAGCAAAAACTCTTTAATTACATTGCTACTACACCAACAAACGACCTACGACAAGCCTTCCCTTGTCAGGGAAGGGGGACCGCTTGCGGTGGATGAGTAGTCCTTTAAAAAAGCCTATAAAGTATCCATAAACCCTAGGTAATAAATGAAAATCTATAACAAATCCTTGGTTAAAAACGCACAGTCTCTGCGAAAAAATATGACACCGGAAGAAAAACATCTTTGGTATGATTTTCTTAAACGATTACCTATGAATACTCATAGACAATATAATATCGAGAACTACATAGTTGATTTTTATATTCCCACAAAACGTCTTGTAATAGAAATTGACGGAATACAGCATACAACAGAAGAGAATTCTAAAAAAGATCAAGCGAGAGATAATTTTCTCAAGGAACAAGGCTTAAACGTACTGAGAATTCCCAATGAAAATATCAACAAGAACTTCTGCGCGGTGTGTCAAGTTATATTAGATCACATTGGTATTCAATTTTAAGATCTAAAGAAGTTAGTTTGAAATAATAACTACTCATCCACCGCAAGCGGTCCCCTCAACGTTTGCCTACGGCAAACTTGATACGCAGCGAAGCGGAGTGCTCCCATGACAAGGGAAGGCTAAATTCTTCCCCATCTTTGTAATCTATCCCTCATAAAAATCTCACCAAAAAACAATTAAAAACTTTAAATATAAAAACAAATCTCCACCCCAAAGGAGCAAATTATGCAATCACTGAAATATCTTTACAGAATAGGTCTTGGCCCGTCCTCATCTCACACAATGGGGCCCGTTGCGGCGGCAAAACGCTTTCTTGGCG
>JBGVPV010000007.1:0-4420 GCA_045127215.1 Eubacteriales bacterium
TTCACCTGAGCGATATACAAGCTGCTGACCTTGAGTCCGGTATGCTCCAGCACATAGTCCTTGATTTCCCCGTAGGTTGCTTTCTTCTCCGCATCGGTGAGATCAAGCTCGTCCATGTGGATATCTACCTCGATATGTTGCTTGGTATTAAGTTTGGACAATAAACATACCGTCTCGACATGTCCCGTTCTCGGAAACATATCGACCGGAGCAACTTCTCCAATGGTATAACCTAATTCTGCAAAATAAGTGCAATCTCTTGCAAGTGTATCGGGATTACAGGAAACGTAAACGATTCTCGGAACGCCAAGGTCGGAAAGGCACTCAGCAAGCTCGCGTGTCGATCCCTTTCGAGGTGGGTCTATTACCACGACGTCGGGGCGTTCGCCGCCCATACACCTGAGTATCGTTTGGGGGTCAGACGCGTCTGCGCAGAAAAATTCGGCGTTATTGATGCCGTTGTCGATCGCGTTTTGTCTTGCGCACTCCACCGCGGACTCCACGATCTCGATACCCACAAGGCGTTTTGCGAACTTTGCCATTGAAAGTCCGATAGTGCCCGTGCCGCAGTAAAGGTCGCACAGCGTCAAGGCTTCGTCGCTCTCTTTAAGCCCTGCAAGGTCTGCCGCGAGCGAATAGAGTATTTCCGCGCCGTCGCGGTTGACCTGATAGAACGACTGCGGCGTTATCTTAAAGCGCAAGCCGCACAGCTCGTCCTCTATGTATCCTCGTCCTCGGAGCAGGGTATATCTCTCGCCAAGGACGACGTTTGTATTCTCTGTATTGGTATTCGTCATAACGCTGACGATGCTCGGAAAACGCTCACATACAGCGTCCGCAAGTGCGTCGCCGCAGTCCAGTTTTTCCGCGTTGATGACAAGGCAGAGCATGATCTCACCGCGCCTCTCTCCTGCGCGCAGGTAAATATGGCGCAGTACGCCTTTACCCGTCTCTTCGTTGTAGGCGCTTACGCCGTGCTCGTCACAAATTCGACATACCTCGCCTGCGATCGCTGAAAACTCGGGATGCTGAATAGCGCAGGTGGCAGAGGGAATGACGGTGTGCGTTTTGGTGGCGTAAAAGCCTATGCCAAGGCCGTTTTTGGTGCGGCAAACGGGGAACTGCGCTTTATTGCGGTAGCCCGTGGTCTTATCGGTGCTGACGGTGTCAAGCACGCTCACGTCACTAAGTCCTGCCTTCACAAAGGCGCTTTTGACGTAATCGCGCTTTATTTCCTTTTCGTGAGAGTAGGTGACGTGTCTGTAAACACAGCCGCCGCAGGAAAGGGGGGCGGTGCACTCGTCACGCTGTGCGCGATGGGGAGAGGGCTTTACTATTTCGACAAGCTTCCCAACGAGAAAGCTCTTATTTTCTTTGATAACTTGTGTGCGCACGGTGTCGCCTGTTACGGCGCCTTTTACAAAGACTACCTTGCCGCCGCGTCTTGCAACGCCACAGCCGAGATTGTTGAGGTCGATCACGTCAAGCTCAAGAATTTCTCCGCGGCTCATCTGACGTAAAATTCCTTTCCGTCCTCAAGGCGAAGGCAACCGAGCGGCTCGCCGAACGCCACGCCGCAATTTACGAGTATTCCGTACTCACCGCGGTATATCTTGCCGTGCTCGGCACCTGCCACCTCATAGGTGGGGGTGTGACCTGCTATGAGAGTCGCGTCGGAAAAATATTTTCTGTCGGCGTCCATAGGCTCGCTTACAAAATCCTCGGGCATATAGTCGTCAAGCTCGGCGTCCTCGTCAAAGTCTGCGATACCCGCGTGAACGAGCACGTAGTTCTTTCCCTTGACCTCTACTTCCTCGTAGAGCGACATATCAGAGAGATATTCAAGCACGCCTTCGCGCATATCAGTGTCAAGCGCCTTGAAGCCCTCAATAGTCTTCGCGCCGCCGTCCTGCATCCACGCCGCCATCTCACTAAGCGCTTCCATATCGGGTGTCTTACCCTCAAGCATATCGTTAAGTGCGGTTAGCAGACGGTAAGCGCGAAGCTCGCAGTCACCAAGCAGATGAATGACGTTGTATCGCATACTCAGGTCGCAAAGCAGCTCCATAGGCTGCTCGCCGATATCCAAGGTGTCACCGAGGACATACATAACGTCGTTGTCGGTAAAGTTTATTTTAAGGAGCAGATCGCCGAACTGATCTGCACAGCCGTGTAAATTCGAAAGAACGTAGGTCATAATAATTCTCCCTTTAAATTCAGATGATTGCCTGTATTCTGTTGCTGTTCGTAACGTGGCACTCGATGGACGCGTCAGCCTCGCGGACTATCTCACAGATGCGATGGCAGACGGGGTTTTCGGTGTAAAAGTGTCCTGCCTCAATGAGATTTATGCCCATATCGGGGGCATCGGTGAGTGTGTGGAAGCCGAGATCTCCCGTGACGTAGGTGTCAGCTCCTGCCGCCATAGCCGCGCCGACCTCGCTGTCTCCACCGCCGCCAAGCACGGCAACGCGGTAGCAGGGCTTATTGCAGCTTGAAAGATTTACCGTGGGCGCGCCGAGGGCGTTTTTGACTTTTCTTGCAAACTCCTCGGGGGCTACGGGCGCGTCAAGCGTGCCTATTCTGCCCATTTCCATCTCGCCGAACGTGGTGGTTTCTTTTATGCCGAGAACTGACGCAAGCACGTCGTTAACGCCTCCCGCTACCGTGTCAAGACGGGTGTGGAAGGAGAACACGGAAATTCCCGCGCGGATAAGGTCAATGCTCTTACTGCCGATAAAGTTGCCGTCAGTAATGCTTTTGAGTCCCTTGAAGATAAAGGGGTGATGAGTGATGATGGCGTCATAGCCGCCCTCTATCGCCTCCGTCGCTACGTCGGCGGTGGCGTCAAGTGCCACAAGCACCTTTTTTACCTCTCGGGATGCGTCGGGACAGCACATCAGTCCGTCGTTATCCCACTCGCAAGAGAGGGAGCGGGGAATTACTGTATCGAAATGCTTATAAAGCTGGTAAACCGTCATATCAGTTCTCCTGTGTTTGATAATTTTGTATTTTGCCTATGAGCACTCTCAGCTCAGACGTGTCCGCGCCTGTGCTTTCAAGCCCCTCGGCTCTGCGGGTAAGCTTTGATGCGATAGACGTCGCAAGCGAGGACAGCTCCGTGGGTCTATTTTGTATGTTCACCCTGCCGAGATAAAATTCTTCTTCGGCGTAGGGAGTGATCTTCTTATCCGTAAATGACGCGAGAATTATCTGATAGAGCTTGTCGCCCTCGCGTACTATTATCTCGTCGGTTATCTCAAAGCCGTTTTCAATGAGGAAACGGCGCAGGTCTTCGGCGTGAGTCATAGGTTGAAGACAAAGATTTATATCCTTGCTTGCCACCCACGGCGCGTCCGCAATAACGCTTGCGATAAGCTCGCCGCCCATGCCGAGTACGAGTACGTCGTCAGGGGAAAACGGCTCTATGCCACAGAGGCCTGCGGTGTGTACGGTGGATATTTTTGTGCTAAGACCGTATTTTTCTATATTTTCACGAGCCTTTTCAATAGGCCCTTTATTTATGTCAGATGCAACCGCACCGCGTATCTTACCCGAGAGGCAAAGAGCGATGGGAAGATATGCGTGGTCAGTGCCCACGTCAGAGACGAACGCGCCGTCACGAACAAGCTCTGATGCCGCATAGAGACGTGGGGAGAGAGTGATCTCGGTCATTTTTTCTCCTTTTTCAAAAACCTAAAGACATGCGGAGATCTCGGGGTAGCCAAGGTCTCCGCGTGTGAAGTTTTGGTTTTATTTTTTCTTATTTCGCAAGAAATTCGTTGATCTGAGCTACAAGAGCGTCAGCGTCAGTGCCGTGAACGGCGCAAGCCTGCTCGATGGACTCACCGCGAGCTGAAGGACAGCCGAGGCAGTGCATTCCTATTGCAAAAAAGAACTGAGCCGTTTCGGGTGCGAAATCAAGAACGTCACCGATAATGGAATCTTTGGTTATAGTCATTTTGAACCTCCTGTATAATATATAAATATAGCTATATATATTATAATAATTATTTACCTTTTTGTCAATAAATAACGCAGATTTAGATGTGAATTTTTTGTGTTTTTTAAAAACGATTCCTCAGTCGCTTCGCGAAAGCTTCCTTTGCACTGGGGGAGCCTATTTTCAAGACCGTGTCGAATACGGGTAAATCATTAAAAATCGAATATCGTTTTTTAAAAAGGACTACTCATCCACCACTTCGTGGTCCCCCTTCCCTGACAAGGGAAGGCTTGTCGGTATCGATTGTGCTTTAGATGATTTATTAATAATCGTATACAAACAAATAAAAATGCATAGGACGACAAAACGGGTCACATTAAGCCTTCCCTTGTCAGGGAAGGGGGACCGCTTGCGGTGGATGAGTAGTCTTTTGTTACAAAGTAACATTTGCGTGGGTGGGCGGGACGCCGAGGACGT
>JBGVPV010000008.1:0-19147 GCA_045127215.1 Eubacteriales bacterium
ACGTCCTCGGCGTCCCGCCCACCCACGCAAATGTTACTTTGTAACAAAAGACTACTCATCCACCGCAAGCGGTCCCCCTTCCCTGACAAGGGAAGGCTTAATGTGACCCGTTTTGTCGTCCTATGCATTTTTATTTGTTTGCACACGATTGTTAATAAATTACTCGAAGCAGGAACGTTTATGACAAGCCTTCCCTTGTCAGGGAAGGGGGACCACGAAGTGGTGGATGAGTAGTCCTCACACAACGAAGTCGTGTGAGGGTGGGCGGTAAAATCCCCTCTCCGTCGGCTGACGCCGCCACCTCTCCCTGAGGGCGAGGCTATATTGTATTCCTTTTTTCATTCGTAGTGACGGATTCTATATCCGCCAATTTTAATATAAATGTTACTTTAAACCCATGCGGAAGCATATAGAATGCTCCCCTACAACGTATAACATTATTTATCCGTAGAATCTCTTTAACAAAAAAACATCTCCCGAGCTGACTTTCGTCTGCTCGGGAGATATTCCTTACCCGTGGTGCCGTGTGACCGTGTTAGAGGAACCCTGAAGTTCAGGGCGGTGTCCTATCGCCGCTTTACTGCTCCCAGCGTCCTGTTTATATCGTCGAGACAAGTCAATCGAGGAAATAAAAGGGAGGTCTGCAAACCACTTTGAAAAATTATTCGGACTCCTTTTAAGTGATGTGGTTCTTTATACATAGCCATCACGCACATCACAGGCGTTTTTTACTTTTTAGTTATCGTAATCGATCTCCTGAGAGAAAAGATCATCGAAATAATCGGCAACGTCATCAAACTCATCATCGTCATCAACGGTTACGAGTATCTCCTCATCGCCGTCCTTAACGAGCTTAAGGATAACGTATTCCCACTGAATATCGCTCACTCCGTCGTCCTCGGGCTGATCGTCAACGGGCAGGAGCGCCACGTAATGCTCGCCGTTCATCTCGTGCTGACCTATTACCTCAAATTCTATTTCGTTTCCTTCCTCGTCGGTGAGGGTGAAAACGGTGCTTTCGTAGTTGTTGTTCTCTTCCATTTTTATTTTCTCCTTATGTTATTTTTATATTACTTCTCTTAACTATATTTTATACCATTTTTAAATCAAAGTCAAGATTTTCAGGCGTTTTCCTATTGTAAATTTTTCTCTTTTTTAAATTATATCGGCAAGGATCGCGTTGCTCACCAAAAATCCCTTATCGAGAAAGGCAAGTCTGCCGTTTGAAAGAGTCATAAAACCACCGTCAATATACTTTTTAACTGACGGAGCTTCCTCTATGCGCTCCCCAAAGCGAGCGAAAAACTCCGCCGTATCTATCCCCTCGGCAAGCCTGAGTCCGAGCATGATATACTCCGCTCTTTCGTCATCGGGAGTCAATACCGCCGCGTCCTCGGTTATATCCTCGCCCCTCAAAAACGCGTCGATATCACGGGAATTGCCAAATCTCTCCCCCTCAAAGCAGGAGTGCGCCGCCACGCCAAAGCCAAGGTAATCAAGACGCTTCCAATAGCGCGTATTGTGCCGCGAATACTTACCGTCCCTTGCAAAATTGCTTATCTCGTATCTCTCGTATCCGTTCTTAGCAAGACGGCTCACGCATTCAAGATACATATCGGATTGCATATCGTCATCAGCGAGGGAAAGCTCACGTCGGTGCTTATAAAAATACGTTCCCTCCTCCACCGACAAGGCGTACGCCGAAATATGCTCAGGCTCGTGTGATACGAGAAAATCTATGGAACGGCGGAAGCTGTCCATGGTCTGATCGGGTATGCCGTACATAAGATCGGCGCTGATATTTTCAAAGCCCGCGCGACGCGCGTCGTCAAAGGTCGCGGAGAACTCAGACGCCGTATGTATGCGTCCGAGCAAGGCAAGCTCGGAGTCGAGCGCGCTTTGAAGTCCCATACTGATGCGGTTTATCCCAAGCGAACGAAGCCCCCTGAAATAATTAAAATCGGCGGTTGCGGGATTGCATTCAAAGGTTATCTCGGCGTTTTTATCGACGTCGTATTTCGAGGTTATAACGTCCATCAGGCGCTCGGCGTCACCCGGGCTCATAAGGCTTGGAGTTCCGCCGCCGAAATAGACGGTGTCCACGCAAAAATCCCCTGCCCTCTTTGCAAACTCATCAATTTTCAAAGCGAGAGCGCGGCAATATTCACTTATCTTCTCGGACGAGCTTCCCGCCACCGAGCAAAAATCGCAATATCTGCATTTTTGCACGCAGAACGGCACGTGCAGATAAAGCCCCAAGCTCTTTTTAGAATTCAAATCGCCGTCACCCCTCTCTCTAACTTGTCTTCATTATATCATCAAAAAACCGCTTTGTAAATAAAGAGCTGTAAAAATTTTTTATCAATTTTCAAAATCCCACGCATTTTTCTCAAAAGCTTGGCACAATATCTATTAGAAAATATAAGGAGAGATATATGTCAAAATACAAATGCCGCAACTCAAAAGCATTCGATCCCGTAAATTTTTTTATCCTGCTTGTCGCGTCAAGCGCCGCGGTCTATCTGACGGTATCCGTAATAGTCGGAAACGGAAAATTTGCGGATATATTTTTCCTGCGCTGTGCCGATTTCTTTATGGATTTTTTCAATTCCATAAGAGACGCCGCCCAAGGAAGCGCGGTATATACCGAGCGCCGAGTGATCTATCCCCCTCTGGCAAATCTTATATTTCTCGCGCTCTCCCGATTTACACCCGAGAGCTACAACGACACGCCCTTTGAGGACAGATACGAGTGGCCCAAGTACTTCTCCACTATGATGCTGGCGGTGGTATTCGTGTGCGTCTTTGCCGTCTGCTTTTTCTTTTTGATATACTCCAAAATGAAAAACGGCTCACGCGTGACGCGCTTTGCCTTTGCCTTTTTCTCACTTTTCAGCACGCCCGTCTTGTATATGGCGGAGCGCGGCAATATGATACTTTTATGTCTTATTGCCCTTGCCGTGTACGCCTTTACCTATGACAGCCAAAATAAAACGTACCGCGAGATCGGCATCCTCGCGCTTGCCTTTGCCGCCGCGCTAAAGCTATACCCCGCCGTTTTCGGTTGGTTTCTCATCGCCGATAAACGCTACAAGGACGCCGTAAGATGCGCCCTTTACGGCGTGGCTCTGTTATTGATCCCCTCATTCTTTTTCGGCGGCCCCGCTTGCTTTGCTTACGTTTTCGGCAATATTTTTTCCTTTTCCACCACGGGCACGGGAAGTACGGTTTCCATCATCTGCCGCGCTGTCGGTCTTTCCGATACGGTCGCTACGGTCATAAATATACTTGCGTACCTCTGGGTACTCGTATGCGGCGTCGCCTTTGCGGTATCCGCTTTTATCACAAAGAAAAAATACAAAACTCTGTTGCTTGGATTTCTTACTATCTGCTGCATTCCCTCGCTCACCTCACTCTATACCTGGGCGTTTATGATAATTCCGCTAACGCTTATTTGCGGGAAGCCCTCTCACAGCAAATCGGAAACGTGGATAACTGTCATCGCGTCGCTCCCCTTTGCGTTTATTCCCTTTCGCCTGAGCTATCACGTCACGCCGTCTATGGTGCTCGTATATCTCGCAACGGCGGTGCTGTCGGTGTGGGCGGTGGTCAATACTTTTATAACGCTTCGCGCACCAAAAAAATCCGATACGGAATAACCGTATCGGATTTTTTAATTAAAAGTATCAATTATTCTACGATTTCAAAGTCGTACAAGCCGCAAGCGGAATCATCGTTCAAAATAGTAAGCACAACGCTCACGGGAACGCCACCCACGGAAAGCTCACAGGTTACTTTATATACGTTGCCATCAAGTTCGCTGTCATTGACTATTTCAAAATCACCAACTTTATCAAGAGCTACGCCCTGCGTAAAATCAACACCCTTTGACTGCTCGAATTCTTCAATTACCGCAGAGAGCTTTTCCTCGTCTATCTTTGCGTCGGGATGTATGCATTCCTCTACCTTTTCCGCGTCATTGCTTGATAAAGCCGAGCTGAATTTTTCCGTAAGGGCTGTCATTTCCTCAACCTCTTGCTTAAGCTCCATGATTTTTCCGCATCCCGCGAGACAAAGCGCGCACAGTACAAGAATAATTGCTACTATCTTTTTCATATATTTCCTCCTGATTTTTTAATATTTTTCTCTATAAAAGTATTATAGCACAAGGTTCATTAGAAATCAATAGAAGAATTACTTTCTTTGAAAATAGTGCGGAATTAGAAATTCAACTCGACAGGATTTGAACCCAAATATAGTTTAATGCTTTTCGACCGGTGGGAGAAAAGCTACATCAGAACCTTTTCACTATTCACTTTTACCTATTACCTAATCGACAAGTTTCGTAAGAGAAGAGTGAAAAGTGAAAAGTGAAAAGTGAAGAGTTAAGAGTGAAGAAGTAAAAATCGACAAGCTTCTGTCGAAACTTGTCGATTTTTGGCCTACCCGACAGGAATTTAAACCCAAATGTAGTTTAATGCTTTTCGACCAGTGGGAGAAAAGCTACATCAGAACCTTTTCACTATTCACTTTTACCTATTACCTAATCGACAAGTTTCGTAAGAGAAGAGTGAAAAGTGAAAAGTGAAGAGTTAAGAGTGAAGAAGTAAAAATCGACAAGCTTCTGTCGAAACTTGTCGATTTTTGGCCTACCCGACAGGATTTGAACCTGCGGCCTTCAGAGTCGGAGTCTGACGCGCTATCCAGCTGTGCCACGGGTAGATTTCATATATTTAAATTATACCTTTTTACATATAATAAGTCAAGTGCTTTACTCAAAAAATACGTCTTTTACGCATATTTATTGACTTTGAATTTTATTTATGCTATAATCAAAGCAACGACAGACTACGCGAAAGGACACGGCACTATGAAAAAATTCTTTCTCAAACATGAAACTCTTTGCGCGATATTGCTCATTATATTATACGTCGTTATAAATTCGTTTTGTCTGAACTCCTTCGGACTTACGGATTACAGAACGGCGCTCGTAAATACCGCCTTCTCCGCTCTGCTGATCGCACTCACGGTCGCGCTTGGACGCGTACGCTATTACGGCTTGACAATGCCGCGTGACGCCAAAAATTATCTTTGGTTTCTGCCGCTTTTACTCATTATATCCGTCAATCTCTGGGGCGGTATCAACACGAGCCACACTACGAACGAGATCTTATTTCACATAATCTCAATGATAAACGTCGGATTTATCGAGGAGATCATCTTCCGCGGATTCTTATTCAAGATGATGGCGCAAAACGGCATAAGATCCGCCGTTATCGTAAGCGCGCTGACCTTTGGAGTCGGACATATAGTCAATCTTTTCAACGGTGCGGACGTTATCCCCACGCTTTTACAGATCTGTTACGCCGCCGCTATCGGATTTTTATTCGTTATAATTTTCCTCAAAAGCGGCTCTCTTATACCGTGCATCATAACGCATTTCGCGGTCAATTCCCTCTCGATATTCAGAGTGGAGAACGAGACGCTTTCGTATATAACCGCCGCATTTTTGACGGTCGTGCCGATAGCATACGCGATATATATCATAAAGAGAACAGAAAAGAGGCAGTAATTGAATGGATTTGTCATTATCATATCGAACGTGGGCAATTCATAGTAATTGATCATCGTTAAAAAATATAGGGACAGGCGTCCTCTGTCCACTTGGTCTTAAACAAATATTTCTTTTGATTCACGCATTCTCCCTCAGTCGAGAGAGCCTGTGTTCGAATGCCATCATAGCAAGCCTTCCTCCGGGAGGAAGGGGGACCGCCCCGCGGTGGAAGGAGCCTGCGTGATTACAAACAAATATTTCTTTTTACCCACGCGTTCTCCCTCAGTCGCTTCGCGACAGCTCCCTCCCGGAGGGAGCCTTTATTCAAGATCGTATTGAATACGGGAAACGCATTAAAATTGAATGTTGTTAAACAAAACTGTAGGGGTCGACGTCCTCGGCGACCCGTATCCTGCCACAATGTAACCTTTGCATAGGCGGCGGGTCGCCGAGGACGTCGACCCCTACAAATTAGAAATGAATAAAATAAAATTTGGTGGGGTACCCATAAATAACACGGGTACTCCACCAATAATATTTAGTCCTTTTATTTCAGGAAGCTTTTTTGCCTACTTTTTTTCTCGAAAAAAGTAGGTATTTTACTCCGCGTATCCTACGAGCTCGCAGAACTCGTCGATCTCACGACTGATAGTCTTAAGTCCTGCTTCCCAGAACTCGCGCTTGGTAAGGTCAACGCCTGCCGCTGCCGCGCATTCCTCTATATCACTCGTAGCGGTTCTGCGGAGCATTTCCTTATAGGTCGCGACAAAGCTCTCGCCCTCCTCCTTATACTTCGCGTAAAGTCCTCTTGCAAAGAGTCCGCCAAACGCGTAGGGGAAGTTATAGAAGCTGAGTCCACCGCTGTAATAGTGACCCTTGCACAGCCACATATACGGATGCATTACGTTCTCGTCAAGTCCGTCGCCGTACGCCTTCTTCTGAGCCGCAAGCATAAGCTCACACATTCTGTCCGCACTCATAAATTCAGCAGGACGGTTTTCAAATACCGATGCCTCGAAGGTATATCTTGAATAGATATCAACGATTATCTGGCAGGCGTCCATAAGCTGACTCTCGATAAGAGCAAGCTTTTCGTCCTTGTCCTTCGCCGCCGCGATAGCCGTATTCATAACGAGCACCTCGTTAAAGGTAGACGCGGTCTCGGCAACGGGCATGGAGTAGTCCTGATTAAGAAGCGAGTTCTTGAATACCTGTCTGTCGTGGAAGGAGTGACCAAGCTCGTGAGCAAGTGTTACTACGTCGCTGAAGGAGCCGTCAAAGTTTGTAAGCACACGGCTCTGCTTTGCCGAGGGCACGCCACAGTCAAACGCACCGCCAACCTTATTTTCTCTGGGGTAGAAGTCGATCCACGCATTATCAAACGCGCACTCTACCATATCGTGAAGCTCCTTATCGAAGCCGCCGAAGATACCGAGCAGGTATGCCTTGGCGTCCTCAACGGTATAGGTCTTTTCATTCTTGCCCATAGGCGCGAAAAGATCGTACCAGGGGAGTCCGCCCTCGTGACCGAGTGCCTTTGCTTTGGCTTTGAGATACTTTCTGAACGCGGGAAGATACTCTTCCATAGCTCCGATAAGCGCGTCAAGCGTTTCCTTTCTCATTCTTGACGTGTAGAGCGTCTTCTGGAGAGGAGACTCGTATCCGCGAAGCTCACACTCGGAGAGCACCTGAAGCTTGATGCTGTTGAGCGCGCAAGCTACGGCATCCTTTATGGAGTCGTAGCATTTAAGCTCCGCCTCGTAAGCCGCGCGACGCACTGCGGGATCGGGATCGTACGCCATATTTCTTGCGGTGGAAAGAGTTACTTCCTTACCGTCGAGCTGTACCTTCACGCTACTTGTAAGCGAGCTCTGGAGATCGCTCCAAGCAGTAGCACCGGAGATGCTCATCTTTGCAAACACAGTCTCCTCGCCATCGGCAAGAAGATACTTGCTGTCGCGCTTTATATTGCGAATGATATACGCGTGCTCACCGAGCAGCTCGGAGGACGCGATAAGCGCTTCAATATTATCATAGCCCGCGATAATCTTGGAAAGCTTTGCAGAAGGAGCGGCGGTTGCCGAAAGCATACCCATAAGGCGACCGAGATTTGACGCCGCCTCGCCGTCTGCGGTGTTTGCCGAGTAACGAAGATTTGCGTAGATTATCAGCTTGCTTGCGTATTCATTTACGCGCTGCTCGAGCCTTATATAGCTCTCGAGAAGCTCCCTCGCCTCAGCGTTTTCCGCGCCATCCGCAAGGGCTACGCATTCGCCTATTGCCGTCTCAAGCTCGTGGACATCAGCGGCGAACGCCTCGTCGTCAAAGCCACGGTAAAGTATATCAAGATTCCATCTTTCCTGCATAATTACACCTCTTTTTATTTATTTTTTATATATAATAAATTCTATCACATCAGTAATAAAATTTCAATAGAAAATGTAAATTCTTTTATAAATCAACAAAATATTTACGTATTATAATTATTACTTAAATGTAACATTTATAAAAGCAAATGATGAACGGGCGCGTATGTTTTTGTAAAATCGAACCTAAAACAGTCAATTTTTAACTTTTTGAGAAATATCTCGTCAGAAAGCAAAAAAATTTACATTTTCATATTGACAAATCTGCAAAAAAGTGTTAATATATAATATATCTGCACTAATATGCGCATTTTAGCAGTGCGCGACTAAGTATAAAGTTTTTTTAGGGGGAATACAATGAAGGTAAAGCAGCGCGAAACGCGGCCAACATTCTTTGAAGCCATACACTACCATGGCGACACAAACACGTTTGCATGGAGATATCCTAACCACCGTATTCGTAGATGGTCTCAGGTTATCGTAAACGAAGCGCAAGAAGCAGTGTTTGTTAAAGATGGTCTTGACTTCCAGGTTCTTAAGCCCGGCCGCCACACACTTAAATCAGGTAACATTATTTTTATTGACCGACTCATTTCTAAGTTCTTCGGCGGTGAGTCTCCGTTCCTGGCGGAGATTTGGTTCATCAACAAGGCACACGTTTTGGATGTTAAGTGGGGAACGGCAAATCCGCTCCAGCTTAGAGATCCCAAGTACGACGTATGCTTCCCTGTAAGAGCTTTCGGTCAGTTCGGTCTTCAGATCGACGACTCTGTTAAGTTTATGCAGAGGCTCGTTGGTAACATGGACTTCTTTAACAGAAACGACATTTTGGATTTCTTTAAGGGTCTTTATTTGACAAAGGTTGGAGATATTATTTCTTCCTACCTCATTCACTCTAACATCAGCCTTCTCGAAGTAAACGCATATCTCAACGAGATCTCTGCTTTTGCTCTTGAAGAAATGTCCGGCATCTTTGAAGAGTACGGCGTAAAGCTCGTTTCGTTCTACATAAACAACGTAAACGTTCCCGAGAGCGATCCTGTTCTCGTTGAGCTTAAGGCTGCTCTTGCAAAGAAGACTGCAATGGAACTCGTTGGATACTCCTATCAGCAGGAACGCTCCTTCGATACCATGGAAGGTGCTGCAAACAATCCCAACTCCATGTCCAGTGGCTTTATGGGCGCAGGACTCGGTCTTGGAATGGGCGCAGGACTCGGCGGCATGATGGGTACACAGTTTGGCGATATTGCAAAAGTGCTTAATATCGAAGAGCTGAAGACCTGCCCCTCTTGCAACGGAAAAATAGGTAAGTTCGAAAAGTTCTGTCACTTGTGCGGAGCAGATACCGCAGGCGCAGAAGCTAAAGAGCCCGTCGTTGCAGAGTCCGATGCATCCGACAAATAATTAAGGAGGTATTGGTATGAATAGAGTAAGAAACACAGCTATAATTTGCGGCGTAGTTTCTATGGTCGCAACCATCGCTTTCTATTTACTTGCTTTCGAGGACCTCTTTAACAAGCCTAACGGTTGGCTTCCTCTTATCCTCTTGCTCGTTGCCGAGCTCGTTGGCATCGTAAAGGTATTTGCCGCTGCAAGCAGCGCAGTATGCCACATGGATAAGATCAGCAAGCTTGACCGCAAGACAAAGAAGAAGCTCAGCAAGCTTAATAAGAAGTACAGAGCTATCATCCTCGACGAAGGCGAGAGAAAGATAGACAACATTGCTAACATTGTAGGCAGAGACTACAATACAACAAGACAGGATATCCAGAGCATGATCAACCAGGAGATCCTGAAAAATGCGTTTATCAACGATATTAAGCGTGAGGTTATGTTTATTGCCGCTCACGGCGAATGCACCTCCCCTAATGTTCACGTAAACGTAAATCAGATCTCTAACGCAAGCGCTAACCCCACTACTGATAACAACATCAACTTCAGCAAGCAGGGTAGTGACAACAGTTGCAACCACAATAACACAGACGCAAACAGCGCGGCTACGGTTACTGAAACCGAGACGACAACCGGCAACGTACATAACGCTCCCGGCGCGGTAGTAATCCCCTCTATCCGCCCCAGAGTCGTTGCTTGTCCTTGCTGCGGTGCTAACAACATCGTTGTTGGTGAAGTTGGTCAGTGTGAATATTGTCTTGCTCCCTTAGCATAAATTAAAAACACAGGCTGTCTCAGATGAAAATTTGAGACAGCCTCTTTTTTTGTGAAATTTGAGTTTTTCTATTGCAAAACTTAAATATATATAGTATAATTAAGTAGCATTCATATATCAAGGAGGATGTTATGAAGAGATTTTTGAGTTTTTTTATTACTATCACAATGCTCCTGGGAACGCTTAGCGCGATTTCCTCCTGCAAAAAAGACGATACCGATAGCGGCGCGAAGGGTGACGTCGCCATCTCGGATAATTGGGACGGCAACATAGTTACCGAGGGTATATCCGACTGTGCGATAGTCCTCGGCAAGTACGCTTCGCCCGCCATCAAAGACGCGGCGGCTGAGCTTGCAGGTGCTATTGAAAGCACGACAGGCGTAAGACTCCCCACGATCACGGACGAGCGCGCGCTTGAATACGGCAACGAGTACAGATATATAATTATAGGAAGCACTTCCCTTGACCAATACAGCAAGGCGGCAGAGGTCTTGACGGATGGTACTGACGCGTATCGCGTTGAGGCTGTCGACGGCGCGATGGTATTTGCATCTGCGCTTGACTCGGGCGTTTGCGCCGCAGTTGATTTCTACACGGACAACCTTATCCAGAAAAATTTCCACGTCGACTCAAATACCCTTAAATTCGAGCCGTGTCAAGCCGACGCTACGACGGCCTTCTCCACAGGCTTCAAGCTTTCCGAGATCGAGAAATACTCCATCGTTTACTCCACCGCAGTTCCCGGATTTGAGCTTATCGTTCCCGAGATAGCAAAGGCTATCAAGGACACCACGGGCGCAGATCTTGACGTTTTTGCCGATACAGAGAAGGCTGAGAGTGAGTACGAGATACTCGTCGGCTTTACTAACAGAAACGTATC
The DNA here is from genome assembly GCA_045127215.1 of Eubacteriales bacterium. Taxonomy (GTDB): domain Bacteria; phylum Bacillota; class Clostridia; order Oscillospirales; family CAG-272; genus HGM12713. The sequence goes on from JBGVPV010000008.1 coordinate 10,968, forward strand.
AAAGAGACATTACGGTGACTCAAAAATAATGACGTACGAGTTTATCGTTGACGGTGCGGCTTTACAGATAGCCGCAGGCGGCGCATACTCTGCTAAGAACTGTATCAGCGATCTGAAGGCAAACGTGCTTTCAAGATCTGACGCCACCTTAGCTCCCGGCAGCTACGGCTCTAAGGATCTCGCACCCACTCGCGAGGAGCTGAGTGAGGGGGCAGACCTGCGTATATTCACAGCAAACCTGCTCTCCGACCTTAACACCGACGAGTCCTGGCTTGCAGTTCCCTACCGCTTTGAAATATTCTGCGGTAACCTGCTCAGATACACGCCTGACGCGGTCGGTATGCAGGAGATAGACGCTCCCTTTGTTAAGGTCATTCCCTCTTTCCTCGGCGTTATAGATTACCTTGACGGCATTGATTACGAATATATACTCGGCACGTTCAACGGCTACGATCAGTGGGAGCCTATAATTTACCGAGCAGACAAGTACGAGTGCGAATACGCCAAGTACGTTCCCATGGAATATTGGGATAAGATCACGCTTTATTACAGAGGCGTTGCAAGCGCGGTGTTCTCAAGCCGTGAAAATCCCGATTTCAAGTTCGGTATTGTGAACGCACACTGGAATCACACCTCTGCCGATTATATGAACGCGGACTCAATGGCGATGGCAGATACCTTCAACAATCTCGCCAACCGTTATCCCGGCGTACATCTTTTCTGCACCGGCGACTTCAACAGCCACTACTTCAACGGCAAGTACCTCGACAATCTGCTTGACGATATCGACGGCGCTATCTGCCGCGTTGTAGCAATAGAAAACGGCGTATTTACCCCGAGCTTTACTCATCAGAACAAATATATCGACCACATCATAGGCGAGGCAGGCACGTTTGACGTGCTCAAGCACGCTCCCGTTGAAAACGGAGAGAAGCCCCTCACCGACCACGGAGTCGTATATGCCGATATAAAAATTATTGATTAAAAGCCTAGTCATAACCACCGGCCGTGCCGGTGGCTTGAAAAGCCCCCTTAGGGCATTCCACACGCTGAGCCTATAGGCTCGTCGAAAAATCCGCCACTTGCGGTAATTGACCCACCGCCACAGATGTGGCAATCGCTTAAAAATTGCCTTCCCCAGTGGGGGAAGGTGGCAGCCGTAGGCTGACGGATGAGGTGTTACTAACGCAATGCAACTCCTCATCCACCACTACCGTGGTCCCCCTTCTCCCGCAGGAGAAGGCTTCTTGCTTCCTCGCTTCGCTCGGATAAATAAACTGGGCAAAGCTAAAGCTTTTTGGAACCACCAGCACTGCCGGTGGTTTTCAGGATACAAAAAACCGATCCAAACGGATTTCCGTTTGGATCGGTTTTTTATTTTTTAATTATTTATCTTTTCTTTTTAAACGAAACCACAGCCGCACACGCCGCTACGATAGCGATCGCCAGACTACCCGTTCCAATATACGCGCCACAACCGTCGCCGCCTACCTTTTCGATCATATTACAAACGCGGCAAACGCGAGTGGTAATTTTGCCGTCCTTATTCCACTGTGTAAACACGTGCTCACAAATTACCGCTCCCTCGTGCTCACAAACGCTGCAAACGTGCCAATGACCGCTTGCGCTGCTTCCCAACGAAGCTCCGGTAATGTGCATCGCGCGGTTTCCGGCAACAAAGGTCTCAGTTCCCTTCTCACCGCATATACAAGACTTGAAATAGGTGTTCTTCGTGGGGCACTGTGCCTCTTTATCAAGATAAAGGGGGCTTACTGCCTCACGGGAAAATTCGTGGGTGTGGTTGCCAAGGCAGACGCCTGCAAGAGCCGCAAGCTCTGAGTCACTGCCAACCATGCCGATCGCCTCGCCCCAAGACACACACGCCACGCTTGCGTCAGCAGGCTGTACGGTGTTTCCGTTCACCGAAACGCTTACGGTGTTACTACCAAGATTGAGCTTTGCAATGGCAGGGGCGTTTTCCGCGCCGTCCTTGATAACCGAACAGCTCTCATAGGAATGCGCCGCTCCTCTTACGTCGGGATAAAAGGTTCCTACCAAGGAGTCACGCGCTAACGTGTCGATAATGCTGACGCTTCCGCATCTTGCTGTTCCGATAAGTCCGCCTGCGCCCTCTGCGGCATTAATATCCGTAAATGCGATGCAATGCTCTATCTTAAGCTCGAGATCGTTAAAGTAACCTACGAGCGAGCCTGTGTAATTCTCACCCGTCATATCCGACTCCGTGCAGGAGCCGAGCGCGATAACGGCACTGAGAGTGTACTTAGGCATGGAGCTTGAAGCGCCGCGTCCTTCGTATCCGATTGCCTGGGCAATACGGGACTCACCCGTTATATCCACGTCAATGATACAATCCTCAATAAATATATTTTCAGTAACCGTTGAGCCGACAAGTCCTGCCGCAACGTTTTCCTTAACGCTTACGTATCCGCTGACAGTACAGTCCGTAATAGTAACATCACCCTCGGCACGAGCGATAACACAAGCGGCGTTATTCTCTACCTCAATGTAAACGTTCTCAAGCGTGAGACCCTTAACACATACGCCGTCCGCATAGCCTACAAGTCCCGCGTAAGCACCCTGCTCGACCGTAAGACCTCTGAGAGCGTGTCCCTGACCGTCAATAGTGCCCGTATAGCACTGCTCGGGGGATATTCCAAGCGGAGTCCACTCTCTGCCTGCAATATCTATGTCCGCACCAAGAAAAATGTTAGCGCCGTGCTCGCCACCTTCGTTTATAAGCTCGGCGATCTCAAAAAGTCCCTGCGCCGTGTATACGACGTAGCCACCCCTTGCGTCATCTATAATGTACCCCGAAGGAGCGCCCGCGGATACACACAACGGCGCGCACAACTCAAGCGCAAGAATAACGATAAGCGCAAAAATAAAGAAATTTCTTTTCATACTTGCTCTGCCTTTCCGAAAATCAAACTGTTTCTTTGATGATAGTTTAATTATATCACAAAACAACGTTTTGTCAATATCTTTTTGGGTTTTAGGAATTATGAAATCAATTGCACGAGGATCGCAAGGCGGAGCAATTAGGTATAAATATTTATGCTTCCGTCGGCGTTATAGACGATTCTGTCGCCCTGAGTATTGAGGCTGTCCTGATAATCGAGAAACGCTTTTTTTGATTCAAATGCGGGAGTGAATTCGGAAATTATCTTTTTCGCTCTTTCCGCTCCGCTTGAGAGTAGCATATTCAGCATAGTGATCTGCCATTTAGCATTTGTTACGCAAGCCGCAACGGGATCGACAATTTCGTAATCGCTTCCGTGACCTGTTCCGCGGCTGCCTGCCGCATACGGATGAATTACAGGAAGGAGCTGAGAGAGGTCGCCCATATCCGTGCTTCCCGTAGAGAAAACGCCATGGTAAGCAAATTCCACGCCGATGGCTTCAGCCGCCTCGGAAACGAGCTGTATCATATTTTTATCATTCACCAGCGGAGCGTAGCCGGGAATGTCGATTATTTCAATATTCAAGTTGAGAGACACTGCCGCACCGATAAGCGCGCGATTCATTTTTTTGTTAGCCTCAACCATTCCTTCGAAGGTTTTTCCGCGCACGTAGCTCTCGAGGCAAACCTTGTAGGGAATCGCGTTTACCATATCGCCGCCGTGAGTGATTATCGGGTGAATTCTGATAAGGTCGGCTTCTTTGAGGGTTTCGCGAATTGCGTTTACCGCGTTTATTCCGCAGGTTGCCGCATAGAGCGCATTTTTTCCTGCCCAAGGGGCACCGCCTGCGTGAGCGGCAACGCCCTTATAAATTATATTCTTTGCGATACATCCATTCGATCCTGCGCGAGCAGTGAAGGAGTTTGAGGTATGTACCATAAACGCAATATCGACGTCGTCGAAGTATCCGCGGTAGAGAAATTCACTTTTTCCGCCAAAATACTTGATCTTGCCCTCCGCCTTAAGCTTACGGCGGTATTCTATTTCAAGAAGCTCCTCGGCAGGTACAGCGCAGAGCTTAATTTTTCCCGAGAGATCATCGAGCATACCGGGCTCCTTGAGCGCCGCCGCGATACCGACGAGCGCCGCGCACTGCGCATTGTGGCCGCAGGAATGCACTGCACCCGTTTCCTTGTTCGCTTCCGGGTGATTGGGGCAGATTATTGAGTCGAGCTCACCGAGAATAAGCAGGGTGGGGCCATCTCTGCCCGTATCTATTGTCGTATAAAATCCGGTAATTCCCTCGGCACGAACTATATCGTAGCCAAGAGAAGAAAATATCTTTTCCATATATGCGCTGGTTTCAAATTCCTTGTAGCCGGTCTCGGCATGCGCCCATATATAGCGCTCGGAGTCAAGTATAAGCTGTCTGTGCTTTTCTACTGCTGCGGAAATTTTGTTTATCATTTTTTTGCTCCCCTTTGATTACTGATCGGGTGTTTTTTGACAAAATATCACCTTTTTTGAATTATATCATATTTTGGTAAGTAATTCAATAGATTTTCGTATTCTCGTATCCCAATCACGCCGAAGGCGTGTATATCATCCGCAACTCGTTGCGGCATATCATCAATGCGTAAGCATTGTATATCATCAAGTCGCAGAGGAATACACCTTCGGTGATGATATACGCCTGCGGCGATGATATGCCAAGTTTGCGACTTGGATAAAAAAATACACACCCTATGGTGTGTACGGGAATTTCGCCTGCGGCGAATATTTTTGCTCGTAGCGACCGCGAGAGGGCTCAGGTCGGCTTTACTCGCAAAATGCGAACTCCGCAACAGTGACAAGTCACTGTTGCCTCGTCGCTTGCGCGACGGGTCACCAACAAAAAACACCACATCTTGAGATGTGGTGTTTTTGTTGGTGACCCGTACGGGAATCGAACCCATGTTTCCAGCGTGAGAGGCTAGCGTCTTAGCCGCTTGACCAACGGGCCGTATTTCACAGCTTTGATATTATATCATATTTCTTTTTAAATTGCAATACCTTTTTGAAAAATTTTTTAAAAAAATTTATTTTTTTATTCCTCACCCTCTTCTCAGAGTAATATCCGATCAAATATCCCATTATATATGATATAAATCCACCCACAACGCCACAAGGAGCGGTTATGAAAAGAAAACTTTTACGACAAGATCAAGAGAACACAATCAAAGCCTCAAGAATCTACACAAGCATTTCCCTGCCCGAGTTCGAGCAATTCCCCAAAATTGACGCCTTTTACAAAAACATAGCGCAAAAGTGCCGCGACTTCTCTACCAATTGCCTCCCCGACTTATATGCAGAAAAAGCCTTATTCTACTGCGTTCGCGCCACGTCAGAGCAAGCGGACGGCATTATAGAGGTCAAAATTCGCGTCACGCTATCCGACCGACAGGCGATGCACTTATTATACTCGGGTGAACAAACCCACCTCTGGCGGCAAAAGGATCAGCTACTGATAAAGGTCAAACGAGATCGTTCTCGGAAGACCACAGGTATCCCCTACGGATAAAGAATATTATACATCGTAGGGGGAATTCCATATCCTCCCGCGTGATCTTTAAACAATTATTTCTTTTAATTCACGCATTCTCCCTCACCCGACTTCGTCGGGAGCTCCCTCCCGGAAGGAGCCTTTATTCAAGTCCGTATCGAATATGGGGAATTCATTAAAAATCGAATTTCGTTAAACAAAATTGTAGGGACAGGCGTCCTCGACTGTCCGCGCGGGTATAAGCAAATATTTCTTTTAAATCACGCGTTCTATCTTATTACATCCAAATTCCAATCAAAAAAGCTGTTTCAAATAATCATTTGAAACAGCTTTTTAATTCAGATCTTATCGCTTTCATCCTCAGGGATAACCTTTGTGAACGCCTCGATAGCGCATTCTATCATACTGTCATCAGGTTCAAGCACAGTTATACGCTGCATCCAGAGTCCCGGGGCGGAGATAAATTTTGTAAACGCATTCTGATATCTTCCCGCAAGCTTAATAAGCTCGTAGCCGACTCCCATCATAATGGGGAGAAGCAAGAGCTTAAGCAGTGCTCTGATAGCCACGTGCGGCACGCTACCCGTAAGTGCGATAAAGAGAGGGTCAATAAAGAAGGAGATAAATATTCCCACAACCAGCATAAGAATGAGGAACGAGGTTCCGCATCTGGGATGGAACCTTCCCTGCTTACGCACATTCTCGACCGTCAGCTCAAGTCCGTTTTCATAGCAGAATATAGTTTTATGCTCTGCTCCGTGATACTGAAACGTTCTGCGGATATCCTTCATAAGCGACACGAGCGCCATATAAGCGACGAGTATAGCTATCTTAAGGAATCCCTCAAACACGGATTTAACAAGCGAGCTGAGCGCCGCGTTATCGGGCTTCAAAAACGGCATTATTTTTGAGCACCAATCAAATATAAACGTAGGAAGCATTATAAAAAGTCCAACGGAAATCACAACTCCAAGCACGGACGCGATAGTCATAACCACTCCCATCAGCACCGAATCACCCTTATCCTGCTTACCCTCTTTTTGCTTCTTTTGCTTCTTTTGCTGCTTTTCCTCTTCCATCTCCTCAGGCATTGCGATCTCTGCCGAACGCATAAGCGCCTTATAGCCCATCTTCATCGTGGAGATGAAATTCAGCACTCCTCTAAGCACGGGTATCTTACGAAGCTTTGCGTGCTTGGGCTGTTTATTTTCCCACTCCTCAAGCACTATATTGCCCTCGGGATCTCTGACTGCCATAGCCGTTCTCTTGGGGCCTACCATCATAATTCCTTCAAGCAACGCCTGGCCGCCTATTGAAGTTTTACGCGCACACGCGCATTTATCGTTAATTTTCTTTTTCATATCTTTACTTATCGGCTCTTTACCAAAGCCTTACCTTTCCCTTTTCATCCAAATACCAATATTGCGCGTTATCGCCGTTCTCCTGCGGTTTGGTTTCGCTATACAAATACAGATCAGCGTCAAGAATGCCGCCGTTGCCGTTCTTTACGATCTCGATCGCGTCAAAATCCTCATTCGTGCCGTAGAAATACACGGCTTTGAGGTTATCACAAAAACGGAACGCGCAATCCTCAATGCTCTTAGTAGATGCATACATCATAACGGTAGTCAGCGCCGCACACTCCTCAAACGCATTCTCACAAACGGTAAGAAGGCTTGCGGGGAGTCTTATCTCACGCAAAGCGGTACAGCCGCTGAACGCGCCGAAGGGTATCTCCGTGAGTCCCTCACCAAAGTTCAGCGCGGTAAGACCGTCACAGTCACCAAACGCGAACTCGCCCACGTATGTGAGCGCGCCTTTAACAGTTATCCTTATTCCGCGGCACTCGTAAAACGCATAGCTGCCAACCGACGTCACCGTGCTTGGCAAGATTATCTCGGATACGTCACTTGCCAAAGTTCCGCGAAAAACTCCGTCTGCGATAGCTACGACCTTATATCCGTTGATCACCTCGGGGATCTGAAGCTTCGCGCTCTTACGTTTGATATCGGTGATCATACAGGTATCGGTGTCACCTATTTTTGATATAGCGTAAATACTTTCCGCGCTTATCCACGTCGCACTGAGCGTGATATCAGCCGTAACCTTATCCGTTTCAAAATCCCATTTTCTGTTTCCCAGCTTCCATCCGTCAAATACGTATCCCTCTCGCGTGGGATCGGCGGGGCGGTTCGCAAGCGCACCCTCCTGCACTCTGATCTGTCTCACGGCGCTACCGCCCTGAGAATCAAAGCTGACGTTAAAATACTGAATCTGCGGCAACGGTTGGTCTTCCTTACACGCCACAAGTCCGCAAAGCGTAAGCACCGCAAGTGTAAGCGCCAAAATATATTTAAATTTCATATTTAACATCTCCGTAAATTTAAGAACATTCATATTTATTATACCTTTTTTTTGCCGTTTTGTCAATACGGGAACGGAATTTATGGGGAGATCATATAAATGTTACCTTATACCAAACGGGTCGCCGAGGGTCTACTGCGGTTCGGTCACGCTCGGGCTCAAACAATACCCTCGCGCGCTTCGCTACGTCGACCCCTAAGACGTATAACATTATTTATCCGTAGGGACAGGCGTCCTCGACTGTCCGTTCGGACGTAAATGTTACTTTGTAACCGTAAGGGGCGTCGAGGACGTCGCCCCCTACAACGTATGACATCATTCATCCGTAGGGGAGACCGGTGGTCTCTCGTTTT
>JBGVPV010000009.1:0-36085 GCA_045127215.1 Eubacteriales bacterium
TGGTAGAGCAACTGACTCTTAATCAGTGGGTCCCGGGTTCGAATCCCTGAAGGTGCACCACATTCCTCCTTAGCTCAGTCGGTAGAGCGCATGACTGTTAATCATGATGTCGCTGGTTCGAGCCCAGCAGGGGGAGCCAAAAAAGAACAGGAGAGCATCCGCTCTCCTGTTCTTTTTTCGTTCACTGCTTGATTTGAGGCGTAGCTACACCCGGCGCGCTTGCGCGCACAGGGGCGAATCTTCCCACAGGGAAGTTCGCGGCGAGCTTGCGAGCCTTGTCACATGGTTCAAGTCCGGTAGAATGGAATAAGCACCTTTTTTCTGTAGTTTAGATCTCGCTGTGGTCGCATATTATCAACCGACAGTTGGTTGATAATTGATGAACTGTATGCTATAATATCTATAAACTATAATGAAGGTGAGGTGGACAAAATGGTAAACTTTAATCCGATACTATCAAGAGCCCTTTTGTCCATTGCTTGAGCCGCGATTCAATAGAGTTTCAGCCGCTTCTGATTTTATCTGGAGCGGCTTTTGAATTTAATTGAAAGAGGTAATAATTATGGAAAAAATTAAGTTTGCGCAAATTTGTAAAGAAGACAAAACAATATGTGCAATAGCGAAAGAACTATGGCTTCCTTTTATCAAAGAAGTTAATGAACATGACGAAAAAAAACAAACGAAGAGAAAATATTTGACGGTTTGAAAAAGAGAATCGCTATTCAAGGCAAACGTAAAGATATGCACTTCGAAATATTGTTTCTTAATGATACTCCCCTGGGCATTGCTATGTTTGCTATTGATTTAGGCACGGTATATAGATTGTTGGAAAAAGGGTATGGAACAGTCATGGGATTCTATATTCATCCTCAATACAGAAAAATGGGATTTGGTAGAAAATTTTGGTTTCATATCGAAGATACACTCCGAGCAGACGGTGCTTTAAATTTTTATATATGTCCTGATTCGGTGACTGGTATTCCTTTTTGGACAAAAATGAGGTTTCAAGATAGTGGCTTAATTGATCCTGATGAGAATAAGCCAATTTATACAAAACAATTAGAAAATAGTATTATATATTGAGCTGCATTTTTATACTACGAGCGCAACCAAAATCCGCTTTCGTAAGAAGGCGGATTTTGGTTTGTATTATTCATTTTTCATTATTCATTTACAAAAGCGGATTTTGAATGAATAATGAAGAATGAAGTCGCTTCGCTGGTGAATAATGAATAATTATTGCGGTGAAGTGACGCGCCGACACAAAAGTCCTTGATTTTCAAGGACTTTTTGTGTTTTTGGGGGTAAAGAATACCTTCTTCACTGTTGCATCTTTACCGAATTTATAGGCTTGAACTTACGATTTTATCACTTGTTTGAAAAACAACCGCTTTTGCTGTGTACTGAAGACAGAAATAATAAACCATATTATAAAACCTGACATTGACAAAATTGTTATAGAGATTCATTGTGTTTTTTGCTATAATTTCCTATACACGATAAAAAAGAGGTTGAATAAACAATGAAAAAACAAACTTCGAGGGAAATAGCGCGCTTGTTTGCGGATAAAATTGAAGATTCTAATTTAATCTCAGAGCTTTTTGACTATTTACAATTTGATTGCAAGATCAGAACGTATATCGATCCTGATTTGTTGGATGAAAGCATTAAATCTTTTTATGAAACCAAAAGCGAAGATACCTTAAATACAATAATTGAAATCATATTAGCGGGTAAAGAAGCTTCTTGCATTGACGAAGTGAAATTCTTAAGAAACGTAAAAGCATATATTATTGATCATTTGCACGAAGATGTTTCAGTCGAAAAAATTGCAAGCGAGTTTCACGTAAGCTATTATTATCTATGTCATCTTTTTAAGAAATTGACAAACAAAACGGTTAATCAATTCAAAACGGAAAAACTGCTTGAGAAAGCCATTAGAAAACTAATAGAAACGGACGAAAAAATATCTTCAATTTCTACCTCGTGCGGTTTTGACAATTTTAGTTATTTTTCAGAGGTCTTTATTAAATTCGTTGGCGTGTCTCCGAGCGAATTCAGAAAGATGCATTCAGGTCGTATCCTTCACCATTTTTATGATTTTGACGATATGTCGTTATCATTAAAAATGCAATCGGTTCGATTTTTGAATTGCGAGGAAGGCTGCAAAGAGAATCTTGGATGCTCTTGCATTCACGTGCATGATCCCGGCGAAGCTTTCGGATATTTCTTGCATGAAGCTGCGATTATAGCATACAAGGGGGTGTTATATGCTTCGTGGTATAACTGCCCTGAAAAAGAGCTTGTTGGATACACTCCCATCGTTGGCAGACGCTCTTATGATGGCGGTAAAACATGGACACAGCCTGAGATCATTGCGGAGGACAAAAGCAGTTCGATCTTATACTGTCCTCCCGTTTACGGTATTTGCGATGGCAAGCTTTATCTGCTGTTGAATCAAATGGTTTCGCCCGACCACATTCATTCGTTGGATCTGTACGTTCTGAACGAATACGCCGATAGATTTGAGTTCATTTGGTCTCGTCCGATACCTTTTAAGCTGAATACTAACGTTGTGACCTTGCCAAACGGAAAGCTTCTGTTGCCGGGACGCGTTGGCGAGCTTAATGCTTTTCCAAACACGCCCGCTGTGATGATTTCCGATAGCGGTAAAATAGATGCTGAGTGGCGTCTCGTTAAGGTTGCAGAAGACGGAAATCTTCCCGATGGAGAAAGATTGGTGCATCCCGAAACCACGGTAATATGCCTTGATAACGTATTGTATTTATTTAACCGTAACGACAGACGCAGGGTTCCGCTTGTGTACATTTCAAATGATTTCGGCGAGAGCTGGAGCGAGGCTATAGGACACGATATTCCATATGTCAACTCCAAAATATACGGGGGTACGTTGCAGGATGGCAGAGCGTTCTTGGTTGCCAATACAGATCGGTTCGACCGTTCCAACCTCGTGTTGTATTTGAGCGATAAAGATCAACTGAAATTTACAAGGCAAATTGTTTTAACGGACGGCAAATTGTTGAAGGGTGACGTAACGAGATGTCATTATCCCGCTGCTATCGAAAATGACGGAAAGTTGTACATTATTGCGACGGCGAATTATGCAGGGGAGGAACTACGCGGACGCGGAGCGGTTCTCTTTAAAGTGGACTTGAAATAAGAGTTGCATTTTTGTACTACGAGTCCAAGAAAAAAGCAAGTCGAAAGACTTGCTTTTTTCTATCCAATCCGAAGGATTGGTATGTAATCACCCGCAGGGTGTATGGAATCGCCGTAGGCGTATGGCATCATGCGTCAGCGTGTATCTTCCTTCGGATTGATGCCATGCACGGCGTTGCCGTGATTCCATGCAGCCCTTTGGGCTGAGGACATACACGCCTTCAGCGTGATTGAGATGCGAGAATACGAACAACTCTTGTAATCCTCGCAGATTTATGATATAATGGGGCAAAGGGGGTGTAGCTTTATGGACATGACATCGATATACGAATATATTTTATCAAGAATAGCCGATGATTTACTTCAATACGGTTACAAACGAAGCGGAAAGGGCACTCTTTTTTATCGCTATTCTGCTGACCGCCAAATAGCTTGCGGTATCCAGATGCAAAAATCCATGTATAATTCTCCCGAGAGCTGTTCATTTACCTTTAACGTTGGATGTATAGATATTTTTGAGCTGTCGGATTATTATGAGGAAAAATTGACTCTTGCGCCATTAAAGCTTGCTCTTAATAGCCTATATGGCGGTGGCATTCGCTTAGGACATCTTTCCAGAGGGCATGATCATTGGTGGGAGATCTCCGATGAAATACTGAGTGATTTATCTGTGGAGGAATACTATAATCAATTTCTCCAAGCGGATATTTTGAAATGTGTACAATATCTTGACGAGCAAACCCATAAAAAAGAACGCAGGTATTTGGGTGATAATTAGTTTTGCATTTTACCGTATTCCTTTAAATTACGAGATATTTCTCAAAAAACTATTGAATTTCACTTTTTTAAGTGCTATAATGAGGGCAGAAAAAATTTCAGGAGGTACTGAATATGTTTTATCACAAATTTGAGCTGACGGAAAAGTATCCCACAGCCACACTTACGGCGTATGTTCCCGCTGCAAATCCCAAGGTAGCACCGCGCCCTGCGGTAGTTATCTGTCCCGGTGGCGGATACTCCTTTATCTCTCCCCGTGAGGCTGAGCCTATCGCGCGCAAGTTTTTGGGTGCAGGAATGAATGCATACGTTCTTCGATATACGACCAAGGAGGATGCGGCAAATTACGCGCCTTTGATTCAGGCGGCACTCGCTATCAAGCTGGTTCGTGAGCGTGCCGAGGAGGACAACACAGATCCCACGCAGGTATACATAGTTGGATTTTCCGCAGGCGGACATCTTGCGGCATCCGCGGGAATCTATTGGAACATTCCCGAGGTTCGCGACGCTGTCGGAGTAAGCTCGGGAGACGCTCCTGAGGGAATCAACCGTCCCGACGGTATGGTGCTTTGCTATCCCGTTATAATTTCCGACGATGACTATACCCACCTTGGTACGCGTAACGCTTTCTGCGGAACGGATACGCCTACCGATGAGGAAAAAGCACGTTTTTCACTTGACCTCCACGTTGACGATACCACGCCCCCCGCGTTTATCTGGCATACATTTACCGATGCGGCAGTTCCCGTTGAGAATTCTCTGAGATTTATGAACGCTATGGCGGCTAAGGAAAGACCTTTTGAGGCGCACATTTATCCTCACGGAGTTCACGGCTTGTCGCTGTGTAACGAGGAAGTGAGCGAGGGCAGAGAAGACCGTCTTGAGCCGCACGCGGCAGGCTGGATAGACCTTGCTATCAAGTGGATAAATTTTGACAAGAAAGCATAAATCAAAAAGCTCTCGGCAGAGAAAAATCTCTGCCGAGAGTTTTTTATATTGCTTCAAGCATCAATATCTTTTTAACGGTTTTTTGCTCTCCCGCTTTGAGTGTAAAGCAGTTTTCCGAGAGCAGATAGGGCGAGTCTATTACCGCGTACGGCGTAAAGCGGTCAGCCGTTACGGTTATCTCGTGCTCATTTTCGGATACGACGGTGGGGGTGGCGTACTCGATACCGAGATCGGCAAAACGATTCTCGACGAATATCGCGCGGTCGTCTCCCATATCGGTGTGAACGTCGCAGATAATAATGCAATCGTCCGAAAGATATTTTTGCATGGGTGATCTATCAAGTTCAAAAACCTTGCGGCTCTCGTTTTCACGGACGCAGAATTCAAAGCTTTCCGACAACAGCTCCAACTCACGCTTGCAGTCGTAGACGTATATTCTGCCGTTGCCGCAGGCGTCTGTCAGCATATCGTTGCAGACGTGTACTTCAAACGCGTTATCACTCTTTGAGATCGAGGCGATCACAGGCTTCGCGGCTCTTGCAAAGGCGTAGTATGCGGGCTTAGGGCAGGCGTAATAGTCAAGTATCGACCAACCCGCCGCCGCGGGCCAGCAGTCGTTGAGCATCCAATAAATAATACCCTGAGAGTATCCCTTGTGACGTCTGTAAAGCTCAAGGGAGGTGCGTATCTGATCGCATTCGAGCATCTGGAATTTGAGAATTCTGTCCTTGCCGCCCGTAAAATCCCCGAATATCTTTCGTGCCGCGTCGAGATAAATCCGGAACAGCGTTTTAGAAAATGCGGGGTTGTTTTTGGTGTGTTCCTCAAGCATAGCAAGGCTATCGTCCTCAAAAATATCCGCGTGTGTCAGATACTTTTCAAGACTTGATACAAAGGACATTCCGAAGATGGGGAATTCACAGCAGAATCTTGAATAAAACCCGTCGAAAAACTCGCGGTAGTCCTTCATATCAGTGGTGTTGATATATTTGAAAATAGGTCCGAGGTAGTTTGTGACGTGGGTAGTGCCGCGCGTTGACGAACAGAAGCGGTCACCGCCCCAGGGGGATGAAAGCAGGAAGGTGCGGTGGGGGTCAAGCTCCGCAAGTATCGGCTTGATACCAAAGGTTGCCGCGCGGTATCCTGTGAAATCCGTAGTCTCCTCAGTTCCGTTTACGGCGTTTTCGTTGTCTCCGCACCAGAAAACAAGGCAGGGATGGTTACGCAGACGCAGAGCCGCCGCGCGCGCCTCTTTATTGAGAGCGGAGATAAACCATTCCTCGTCCTCGGGATAGTTGCCGCAAGCCATAAGGAAGTCCTGCGTCACGAGAATGCCGAGGCGGTCGCATTCCGAATAAAACTCGTCACACTCAAAAATTCCGCCGCCCCATACTCTTACGGTATTGACGCCACCCATCACCGCAAGCTCAAGCAGTCGGGTTATCTTTTCGGGGGCTTCTGCGCTCGGGAAGGGCTCGCAGGGAACCCAGTTGCCACCCTTACACATTATTTTCACGCCGTTGACAGTCACGGCAAAGCTTGCTCCCGTTTTGTTGTTATCTATGTTTTTCAGATGCGCTTTGCCCTGCAGATCAAGCGTAAGCTCCCGGTAGGTAGTGCCTTCGCCGTCCTCTTTTTGAAGTATCTCGACGTGGCGAACGCCTATTTTCTCGGTGTGCGTAGAGCTCGGCGTTGATACGCTCAGCGTGTAAAGCGGCTGAGCGCCGTATCCCACGGGATACCAGAGCTTGGGGGAGGGGATAGCTATGCGCTCGCAAAGCTTGTCGCCCTGAATGGCTTTTTCGATATCCGCCACCGTGTCGCCGTCGGGATCGGTCAGCGTTATTTTAATGGTATCGCCGTTATCACACAGATCTCTGATGCTTACCTCAACGGATATTGCGGCGGAATTTGCGTCGGCGCTCTCGGTATATGCGTATACCGATGCTATCTCGTTTTTTTCTCTGAAGCAAATTCTGACGGGGCGGTATATTCCCATCGTTACGAAGCGGTCTACCCAGTCCCAGCCGTAAGTGCATTGCATACGTCGGGTGTTCATTCTCTCTCTGGTGAACGCCCCCTTGTGAAGTGGCAGTCCCTCGACTCGCTTGATAGGGGAGAATATTTTGACCTTGACGGTGTTCTCTCCCGTCCTTAGAATATTATCCACGCAAAAGGCGTAGGGTGTGAACATATCGTCAACGCCGGATAGCAGCACACCGTTAAGATATACGTCCGCGTAGGTGTCGATGCCGTCAAATTCAAGATATGCGTCAGAAAATACGGAATCCACGAAAAACGTTTTCGTATAAGTGAGATCGCAGTTCTCTATCCATTGTATATTTCGGGTGTTGTCGCGGTAAAAAATATCGCTGATAACGCCGTTTTCTATCAGATCTGTATGTATGCAGCCGGGAACACGTGCCTGTATTTCAAAATCTCCCGTGGGGGAGTTTTCACAAAGCAGATTCCATGATCCGCAAAGCTCTAAAATATTTTTCATAAATGCCTCTTAAAATAAACTTTTGTACCTAAATGATATCATAGTTCGATTTAAAAATCAATACGTATTGACAAAAAGCACAAATTTGCTTTTGGTAAATTATAATATATATAGAATTTATAAATAGTACTTGATTAAAATAAGATGGTGTGATATAATCGAAGCAGAACGGTATTTAATACGAGCCGTATCAATTCAAGACTTTAAAGGAGATGCAAGAAAATGAAAAGAATTTTGATCGTATTACTCGCATTATTGCTCTGCACTTCGTTGCTTCTTACAGGATGTGTTACTCCTGAAGATAAGGGCACGGGTAAAGACAATGATCCCGATCCCAAGCCCAAGCCTGAGAACAATAAGGAAACAGTAATTCAGAGCTTTAACAAGATAGACCTTTACGCAATGTACAAGGCTGTTGAGAAGGGTGTTGATGAGGTTTCTAACATGGAAGAGCTCCATGGTCTCAATCCCCAGGCATTCGAACAGCAGCTCTCCGGAAAGCTCACTATGGAAGAGCATTCCGCTGATATTTTGGCTACCCTTAAGGACGGCGTGCTTCACGCTCAGATTGTTGACACTACTCCCGGCGCTAACGAGCGTGAGGAGGTCTACGTATATATCACCGAGGCGTTTGAGTTTATAACCTTCGAGCTTGGTGCCGACGGTAAGTGGGCTCCCGAGCAGAACGGTGAGGAAATGGATCCTATTATGCCCGAATATCCCGGAAATGACGACATTTATGACGGTGAGGAAAACTACCCCTCCACAGGCTATGCTATGACACGCGATACTGCTTCCGGAGCTGGTTTTGGTAGTCTTAGTGAGCTTCTCGGCTTCGACGCTGAGATCCTTAAGAGAATAACCATTCCCGAGATCGCTGACGGTCAGCTTACAGAGAAGGACGGCAAGCTCGTTCTTGACAACTCTTACTTTGCTGACGTTGTAGTTGCAAACTATGACCTGCTTCTCGAGCTCCTCGGAGCTGAGGGTGCTCCCACAAAGGAAGAATTCAGAGCTGAGATCGAGGAAGGCATTGCTTATCTCGGACTCGAGGTAGCATTCACCGCTAACGCTCAGACCATCACGGGCGTTTACGTTACTCTCTCCCCTGAGGATGCAGAGAGTACTATTGTTTTCGAGCTTGAGCTCTCCGACAACGGAAAGGCTCTTAAGAGATTAAAGGCAGGCGTTAGCGTTGAAACCGAATACGATTACAACAACGGCGGCTATATCGAGCTTACAACTACTCTCGACGGAGACGATATCAAGGGCGCAAAGATAGTAGCTGAGATAAACGCTGCTAATTACGATTATAAGCACTATACAGATAACAATGATGGTAATGGCAACATAAGTGAGTACGAAGTGGTATGCTCTACCTACAGAGTTGAGATCGAGGCAAAGGGATTTGCCAAGGGCGAGAATTTTGAAATTTCCGCAACCCTTGACACAACCGTTGATAAGGTTTTTGAAATCAAAGAGCGTTACGACTACGATACCTATGAGACCACCATCCTTAGCAAGAAGGAAATAGATAAGGAAGGTCACGTACAGGAGATCGACGCAGAGCTTCGCATAGCTCTCAACGAGGCTCAGAAGAAGCTTGATATCAGCTTTGAGCTTGTTGTAGATGAGATGGAATTGAACGTAGAGGGCGCATGGCTTCTTACCGTTGCTCCCAATGCAGGTGAGGTTCCCGCAGAGATCACAGAGTATATCAACGGTCTTGACGCGCAGTAAATAAAAATAATAGGGCTGAGTCAACTGACTCAGCCCTTGATTTTTTGTTTTTTGCAAAAAAATAGTGATGCTTTGAGCACCACAACATACTTATTATATCATATTTTCTGGCGCTTGTAAATAGTTTTTTGAGAGGTCGTTTTAAAATCTATTTTTTGAACAAAAATACGTGTGAAATTTCTGATAGTATGTCAATTGAAAAGGGCTTTACAATGTGATATAATACAAGTGAAGAAAGGAAGGTACAAACCGATGGAAAACTAATCTTCAAGACTTTCTTTTCCGAGGTGTGAGAGAGTAAGAGATCGGAAATGCGTTCCGATAAGATCCCGAGCCGTGTGAGAATTTGAGTAAGAGAAAAAAGATCTTTCTAAAAAAACACGGCGGTGTTACGCTTCATATAGATAGGAGTAAGAAACAAAGCTTAGGCTGACGAAGAAGGACGTCAGATAAAGAGAGTTCGTAAGACGGATAATAAAAATTCGTTTTTCGGGCAAGGCTTGGGCGTGAGTTAAAAACCTTGGAAAAAAGTCAAACGTCACCTTTTGTGAAAGTAGCATAAAAACAAAACGACGGAATTCTCCTTAAGAACGTAAGAAAAGTAATTTGAGTTTTGAGAATGATGTGAAAGAGGCAAGAGGTAGAAAAACGAAAGAGAGGATCACAAAAGATGTTAGATATCAAGAGTGAACAGAAGTGAGCCTTTAGTTGTGGGATTACAACCGTGACTAAAGGCTCATTTCTATTTTTTCTTGATTTTTCTTGATCGTGTAGTGCACAAAAGTTAAAGAAATATATTGACAATATTTTTGCGGTGTGCTATACTATATAAGTAAAAACCAAACGGTAAAAAGTTTTTTGGAGGACAAAAAAATGAGCAGAATCAAGACTATCGAAACAAAGGATATTACCAAGACTGTTGAAAACGGCGGATGCGGCGAGTGCCAGACCTCCTGCCAGTCTGCTTGCAAGACTTCTTGCGGCGTTGCAAATCAGCAGTGCGAAAACAATAAGTAATAGGCTTTCGCAAAAAGGGGCTGCCGCACAAGCGGTCAGCCCTTTTAAAATGTTTGGAACAGTGAGGGAAAAAGATGGTTCACCAGTATAAATTAAACGGATATAATATAGTTCTTGACACGGCTTCGGGCTCGGTTCATACCGTTGACGAGGTCGCGTATGATATAATCGAAATGTATAAGACTCACAGCGAGGATGAGATCGTAAAGGTCATTCTCGAGAGATACGCGCATTTGCCTGATGTTAATGAGGACGAGGTAAGAGAGTGTATCGACGACATTCGCTCGCTTGAGGACGCGGGCAAGCTCTTTTCGGTCGATGCCTATGAGGGCTTGGCTAAGAACTATAAGAATAACAGCAAGGTAGTAAAGGCGCTTTGTCTGCACGTGGCGCACACCTGTAACCTTAACTGCTCGTACTGCTTTGCAAGTCAGGGTAAGTATCACGGTGACCGCGCGCTTATGAGCTTTGAGGTGGGTAAGAGAGCGTTTGATTTTCTTATCGAAAACTCAGGCAGTCGCCGCAATCTTGAGGTCGACTTCTTCGGCGGCGAGCCGTCTCTTAACTTTGAGGTGGTAAAGCAGCTCGTTGAGTACGCGAGAAGTGTGGAAAAGCAGCACGGCAAGAATTTCAGATTTACATATACCACCAACGGTATGGTGCTGACCGACGAGATGATGGAATTCATCAATCGCGAGATGCATAACGTGGTGCTTTCTCTTGACGGCAGACCCGAGGTCAACGACCGCTTCCGCAGAGATTATGCGGGCAAGGGAAGCTATGAAACTATCGTGCCGAACTTCCAGCGTCTTGTTGAGAGCCGTGGCGGTAAGGGATATTACGTAAGAGGTACTTATACGCACCATAACGTAGACTTTACAAACGATCTTTTCCACATGGCAGATCTTGGGTTTACCGAGCTTAGCATGGAGCCCGTGGTATGCTCTCCCGACGATCCTTGCGCGCTGATCGAGGAGGATCTCCCCGTACTCTTCGAGCAGTACGAGATACTCGCAAAGGAAATGATAAAGAGAGAAAAAGAGGGCAGAGGCTTTACCTTCTATCACTATATGCTTGACCTTAAGCACGGCCCGTGTATCTATAAGCGTATAACCGGCTGTGGCTCGGGAACCGAATATATGGCGGTTACCCCTTGGGGCGAGCTTTATCCCTGCCATCAGTTCGTAGGCGACGAAAAGTACAGCCTTGGCAACATCTACGACGGCATTAAGAATACCGAGGTTCAGGACGAATTCAGAGGTTGTAACTCGTATTCCCGTGAGGAGTGCCGTGATTGTTGGGCAAAGCTTTATTGCTCGGGCGGATGCGCCGCAAACGCATATCACGCAACGGGTAGCATTGGCGGTGTCTATAAGTACGGCTGTGAGCTGTTTAAGAAACGTATCGAGTGCGCCGTTATGATACAGGTCGCACGTGCGGAGCAGGAATGAATACCCCCATATACGATTTTGTAAAAAAATATTCTGACAGCAAGGTATCCCGATTTCATATGCCGGGTCACAAGGGCAGAGGGATACTTGGCTGTGAGAAATACGATATAACCGAGATCGGCGGTGCGGACGTGCTGTATCACGCCGACGGTATAATCGCTGAAAGCGAGAATAACGCGACCGAGCTTTTTGGTACGGCGCACAGCTTCTATTCAACTGAGGGAAGCACTCTTGCGATAAAGGCGATGCTGTTTCTTGCTCTTGGAAATGCAAAAGAGTTGGGAAAGGCTAAAAAAATACTTGCGGCAAGAAACGTCCACTCGGCGTTTATAAATGCTTGCGCCTTGCTTGACCTTGAGGTTGATTGGATAGGCGTCGAGCAGAAGCATATCTGCGCGGTAAGTGTCAGCGCGAGTGACGTCAGGGCGGCTTTTGAGGCGGCGGACGTGCTTCCGCAGGCACTGTATCTGACCTCACCCGATTATCTCGGCAACGCAGCTGATATAAAATCAATTGCCAAGGTCTGCGACGAGTACGGCGTATTGCTGCTCGTAGATAACGCCCACGGAGCGTATCTTGCGTTTTTAGACGAGAGCCGACACCCGATGGCGCTTGGTGCGCATCTATGTGCGGATAGCGCGCACAAAACCTTGCCCGTACTGACGGGGGGCGCGTATCTTCACGTGTCAAAAAAGTGTGAGGGGCTTTTAGCGGGCGCTCGCTCGGCGCTCAGGCTTTTTGCGTCGACAAGTCCGTCTTATCTCACGCTTTGTTCGCTTGATCTTGCCAACGCGGCTCTTTCGGACGGATATATCTCGCGCATAAGAGAGACGGCAAAAGCTGTGAGAGCACTTCGTGCGGAGCTTTCTCAAAGAGGAATAATGACCGTGGGAGACGAGCCGTTCAAGCTGACGCTTGACTGTCATTCCATCGGATATTTTGGTACTGAGATAGCCGAGCTGTTGAGAGAGAAGGGCATAGAATGCGAGTTTGCCGACGGCAGATACGCGGTAATGATGATAAGTCCCGAGAATACCGCAGACGAGCTCGGCACACTTAAGGGTACGCTGTTTTTAATAGAAAAGAGAGCCGCTATGGCCGTTGATGCTCCCGCCGTGAGTGCTCACGGCAGACGTGCGTGCTCTATACGCGAGGCGGTGTTATCCCCACACGAGACTGTTAAGAGTGAGAATGCCCTCGGCAGAATATGCGGTGCTCCCGCCGTGTCCTGTCCGCCTGCGATACCTATCGTCGTCAGCGGCGAGGTCATTGATGAGAGGGCGGTCGAGCTGTTGCGGTTTTACGGCATAGACAGCATTGAGGTTATTAAATAAAACGCTTAAAAATGTGACATAATTTTTACATAACATAACTTGGAGGAGTTTTGACGTGAATATAACGAAAGATATAGTTTACGTTGGAGTAAACGACAGAGATATAGATCTTTTTGAGGGAAAATATATCGTTCCTAACGGAATGTCTTATAATTCCTACGTTATTTTTGACGAGAGTATCGCGGTAATGGATACCGTTGACGCTCGATTTGGAGAGGAATGGATAGCAAATCTCAGAGGCGTTCTCGGAGAGAGGACGCCGAGCTTTCTTATAATTCAGCATATGGAGCCCGATCACTCGGCAAATATCGTGCGCTTTATGGAGGAGTTTCCCGAGGCGACCGTGGTTTCAACCGACCGCTCATTTGTTATGATGAAGCAGTTCTTCGGCGAGAAATGCCCTGCGCGTACGTTAGTGGCTAAGGATGGCGACAGCCTTTCGCTCGGCAAGCATACACTTACCTTTGTTCACGCGCCGATGGTGCATTGGCCTGAGGTAATGGTGACTTACGACGCGACTGATAAGGTGCTTTTCTCGGCGGACGCATTCGGAAAATTCGGCGCGCTTGACGCGGACGAGGACTGGGCGTGCGAGGCGAGAAGATACTACTTTGGTATCGTTGGAAAATTCGGAGCTCAGGCACAAAAGCTGATAAGCCGTGCAAAAGAGCTTGATATTGAGATAATATGTGCGCTTCACGGTCCCATTCTCAATGAAAACCTCGGCTATTATATCGGACTTTACGATACCTGGTCGAAGTACGACTTTGAGAGCGAGGGAGTGGTAATCGCATACACCTCGGTCTACGGCAACACAAAGAAGGCGGTGGAGCTGCTCGAGGCGGAGCTGATAGCGGCAGGCTGTCCTGGGGTAACGGTCAACGATCTCGCAAGATGCGATATGGCAGAGGCGGTCGAGGACGCGTTCAGATACGGCACGGTAGTGCTTGCAACTACTACCTATAACGGCGGAGTTTTCCCGTTTATGCGTGAGTTTATAAACGAGCTGACAGAGAGGGGATATTGCAATCGCCGCATCGGTATTATTGAAAACGGAAGCTGGGCGCCTACTGCAAAGAACCGTATTAAGAAGATGTTTGAGGAATCTAAAAATATAATCTTTGTCGAGCCTGCGGTAACTATCCGTTCTGCCATGACGGAGCAGAACAGGGAAGAGATAAAGCAGCTTGCGGCAGAGCTTTGTAAGTGAGGTTTTTGGAATATGCATCCTGTTGTATTAACGGCGATCGGTGTGGGTGGCGCAACGGTTATCGGAGCTTTGCTCGGATTTCTTATCAAAAAGCCCTCGCATAAATTGAATGATCTGATCTTGTCCTTTGCGGCGGGCGTTATGCTTGCGGCGGCGGTAATTGGACTTGTTATGCCGTCTTTGGAGCTTGGCGGAGAGTATGCGGTGCTTATAACCGTTGTGGGAATTTTCTGCGGTGCGGTATGCCTCAATCTCGTGGATAAGCTCGTACCCCACCTGCATAAGATAACCGGTGTGGATATTGAGAACCATCCCGAGAAGACCGAAAGACTCAATAAGGTATTGCTTTTCGTAATCGCTATCGCAATACACAATCTTCCCGAGGGAATCGCGGCGGGTGTCAGCTTTGGAACGGGTAACGACCTTCAGGCGTTTACGGTTGCGGGCGGTATAGCTTTGCAAAATATTCCCGAGGGTATGGTGATAATCGCGCCTATGGTGGCGTCGGGAATGAATAAAAAACGCACCTTTGTTATTGCAATGATGACGGGTATCGTAGAGGTTGTGGGTACTTTTCTCGGCTTCTTTGCGGTGTCTGTTTCATCGGCGATCTTGCCGTTTGCCCTTGCGTTTGCGGGAGGCACGATGCTTTACGTCATAAGTGACGAGATGATCCCCGAGACTCACGCACACGGAAACGAGCGCGGCGCGACGTATATGCTGCTTGCGGGATTTTGCCTTATGCTTGCTTTTGATTTTTTACTTGGATGAGATAAGGAGGGAGTTTGATGTATACTCTTTACGGTGACGGAATACACGATGATACCGCGGCTATTCAGCAGATGATAGACGGCGGTGACGGGGAGCTTGCGCTTCCCAGCCCCGAGAATTTTTACCTTATATCAAAAACGTTGACGCTTCCGTCGGGATTTAAGCTGACGCTGCCTCGAGAGGCGAAAATTCGCTTGGCTGACGGCTCAAACTGTCCTATGCTTGCAAATAAGACGGTGTACAAGCCCGAGAACAGAACGCATCCCGAGATGTATGCCCGCAGAGCAAATCAGGGGGAGAAGGGAAGACGGATAATTGACGCTTATACCTTTTTTGTGCACGATTATTCTCCCGACAGCGAGGATACCGTTCACGATATAGAGATCTGCGGCGGTATATGGGACTGTAATAATATGGGGCAGAATCCCAATCCTCAGCAGACGAGGCTCTACGAGCCGTACGGATATCTCGGATACGGAATGTTTTTCTATAACGTCGATGGGCTTAAAATAAGCAATATGACGCTTAAGGACGTAACTACATTTGCGGTAACGCTTGACAGAGTAACTCATTTTGACATACGAGATATAGAGTTTGATTTTAATTTCGGCAATCCCATTCCGCTTAATATGGACGGTATCCACGTCAACGGAAATTGCCACCACGGTGTTATTGAAAATCTTTGCGGTACCGTGTACGATGACCTTGTGGCACTTAACGCCGACGAGGGCTCGTTTGGACCGATAACTGACGTCAAAATTCGCGGCTTGCGCGCTGAAAACTGTCATAGCGCGGTAAGACTGCTGACCGTTAAAAATGCAGTTGAAAATATTGAGATATCCGACGTTTACGGCACTTATTATCAGTATTGTATAGGACTGACGCATTTTTATCCCGGCGAGACCGAGGGATATTTTGGCGGTATCTCAATTAGTAACGTAAACGCTTCAAAGGCCGACAGAGAGCCTATAAGAAAGCTTGTAAATACGCTTAACACTACGTGGGGAACAGGCTTTGTCTATCCGTTTATATGGGTGCAGAAGGGCGGAGTTGTCAAGGATATAGAGGTCAGAAATGTGTTCCGCCGCGAACAAACGATAAACGTTGAAACCATCGTTGTGGACGAGGGCGCTACGGTTGAAAATATGACGCTTGACAATATCAGGGCGGAAAACCATACGGGATCTCCCCTGGCGCTCATACGAAATGACGGTGTCATCAGATCTTTGAGCGCAAGTGGACTTGACGCGGGCGACGATGAGGTGCTCGTTGGAAAGGGAACAATAGAGAATGGAGATCTTTGATCAATATTCGATAAATATTCAGAACGGCAGAAAGCAACTTACTCGTAGCTTCCTGCCGTTTTGTGATCGGAAATATTTTATTCAAAAAAATAATAATTCTCTTGCAAAAGCCGTAAAACTGTGATATAATATGTGAGCAGTAAGAATGCGATCTAATAATCCCTTATTCATGAACGAATAACTATTTTTAACTCTGCATTCTGCACTCTGCACTCTTTCGGGATGTAGCGCAGTTGGTAGCGCGCCTGGTTTGGGACCAGGATGTCGCAGGTTCAAATCCTGTCATTCCGACCAAAAAACCTATGGAGGGGCTTGCCCTCTCCATAGGTTTTTTAATTGAAATCACCGATGCCGAACCTCTCCATTTCGTAGAAATGGAAAACCTTGCGCTGTGACAAACAAAGAGCAATAGCAAAATAAAGTGCGCAAGGATAGGTTCTCTAAATCCTGTCATTCCGACCAAAAAACTTACGGGGAGGTCGAACCTCCCCGTAGGGTTTTTAATTAAAGTCCCTTGCGAACGTCTATTGCATTTTTGACGTATCCGGCCAAAACTGTGATGTCTACGGCGATACTCAAGAACTCGGAAGCGTTAGCGAATGCCTCGCCGTCACCCTGAAAGAAGGCAACGAGGGGCGAGATAAGTCCGCAAGCTGCAAATACGACAAGAATGACTCCCCAGATGATATGTCCCTTTGAGGAATTGGGGCGCTTGGCAATCTTCAGGCCCTTGATTCCTATGTAAACCTGAGGCAAAATCATCAAAACAGATACTACCAAAATAAATATCTGCGCGATAAGAATGATGTTGTCGGGAGATCCTGCGGGGATCGTTGCATTGTTGAGCTCTTCATTAAGCTTTCCAAAGAAAAGCTCGAAGAGAATATTGAGCAATGAAAGACCTGCCAGTGCCAGCACGATAACGGATGAGGTTTTCAGATTCTTTCTTGTTTGTTCCATAATTTTTTCTCCTGTTTTTTGTGTGTTATGATTATAGCATACGCTGCGTTACAGAAGTGTTACAAAGCAAAAAATATTATAAAAATCACGGGTAGGTTCTATTCCGCACCTATTGAATTATATCGGCTTTTATGATATAATAGCTACATAAGTCCGCAAGGACGCGACAAAATACAAAAGCGAGGGGAAAATATGTTTTCATTTGAGCTGGATTTTTTGAAATTCTTAGAAAGCATCAGGACTGACTTTTTGAACGCGCTTTTTGAGGGGATCACCATTCTTGGCGAAGAAACCTTGATGATATTGCTTGTCGTGACGCTGTGGTTTGCCGTCGACAAGAGGCTTGCGCAAAAGCTGCTTTTTGCAACGGTGAGCTCGTTGACACTCAACGGAATTATTAAGAATATTGTGCGCGTACCGCGTCCGTTTACAAGGGGCATCAGTTGTGTGCGCGAGGATACCGCCACGGGATACGCGTTCCCGAGCGGACATACGCAGGAGTTTGCCACCTGGAGTACGGTAGTCGCGCTGAAATTCAAGAAGCTGTGGCTGAGTATTCTTACGGGTGTACTTATCGTTTCGGTTGGATTTTCACGCTTGTATCTCGGCGCTCATTATCCCAGCGACGTTATCGTTGGTATTGCGCTTGGCGTTGGTATTGCGGCGCTTTCGAATTATCTTTTTGACAGGGTAGGGGAGATCAAAAAGCTGTACCTCGGCGCGCTGATCATATTCACTCCGTTCATGGTTTACTTTATGTGTGTAGCAGAGCCGCTGTTTGCGGATTTCTTTAAAACCTTTGGAATGCTTGGCGGCTTGACACTTGTCGCTTTTCTTGACGGGCGGTGCGGGGAACTTTCCTACGACGTACCCGTGTGGAAAAAGATACTCAGAGTTGTGATCGGTGTTGCGTTTGCTTACGCGCTTAAGGAAGGACTTAAGCTGATGAACGTATTTGACGTAATACAGATATCTCTCCTTATCGACGCGCTCAGATATTTTGTGATAGTTTTTGCGGTTGGATTTTTGTGTCCGATGTTTTATAAAAAGATTAAGCTTTGATAATTAACTTATAAAAAATGGGCGACCTGCATTTTTGCAGGTCGCCCAAGGTTTTTTTGGGGGAACTTTTTATTCGATCGGAGTATCTAACTTTCGTATTCGTTCGAATAGTATCTCTTCCTCCGTGGGAATATCCATAAGCTGCTCCATTCTCGAGCGGATCTGCATCATCTCGTTATCGGTCTGGCTGATAGTTTCGGCGCATCTGCGAAGATCGTCCACGAGCGATTCCTTACCCTCAAAATCGGTTTTATAATGGAGCTGATGCTCAAGGCTTGCCCAAAAGTCCATAGCAATAGTGCGCAGCTGTACCTCCACTTCCATTTCCAAACGGCGTTCGGAAAGGAACACGGGCACTTTTACGATCAGGTGCAAGCTTCTGTAACCGTTTGGCTTTGGCTGTGCGATATAATCCTTTTTTGTAACGAGCGTGATATCGTCTTGCTTCAGAAGCGCGTCCGCGACCAGATAAACGTCGTCGATGTAATGGCAAATAACTCTGACACCGGCGATATCGTGTATGTACTCGTCAATATGCTCGATGTCCACGGCTTTATGTAATTCGGAAAGCTTTTCTACGATGCTTGCCGTACTTTTGAGACGGGTCTGAATAGAGCTGATCGGATTGCGGTGATATTGCAGGTTGAATTCCGTGTTCAGAATGTCAAACTTAGTTTTGATCTCCTTCATAGCACAGGCGTAGATCATTCTGAGCTCCTTGTAATCCACCATTTTGCCCATCAGCTTTTTAGTTTGGTGATAGAGCGCGTTTATCATACTGCTTGACATAGCGGAAAGAGCAGGGGGGAGAGTTGTTTCGTCAAAATCGTCAAACAGCGTATCTTTTTCACGGTATTGTTTTTTCAATGCGTCCTCCTTTTTTTAATTTCGGTTAACATAATATGTGCTAAGCGAGGCGTAAGCAGTTTTACCACCCGTTTGTTTTTTGCGGGTATGAATGAAGATTGTTGTGTGTGTTTTCCCATCGGTATGGTGCATATTATATTTAACGAGCGTAGTGGTAAAATTTGCTTACGTATATATTTTAACAAGCTCTGATAAACTCAAAATAAACTTTGTGCGGATTTTTGAATGAAAAAAGGGCGACCTGCGTTTGCAGGTCGCCCAAATCGTTTATTTGTGATTGGATATTTAATTGGTGATCTCAGCCGCAAGTATCTGCTTCGAGCTCGGGAACGTACGCCTCGTGCTCTTCACTTGCTTCGGCATGGTGTGTATTTGCGTTTACGTACTCGCAGACCTTGTAGGTACTCAGCTTGGATTTTTCAAGCATAAACTCGTACACCTTGTTGCGAAGCTCGGTACGTGCCTTTCGGGCGGGTAGCGAGGCGTCCGGGTATATCGGATCGCTGACGTAAACTGTAATGTTTGCCCGTCTGAAGCAGGACAGAAAGCCTTTTGGCTCGGTGTAAGCCGTGAAAAACGCTATCACAGGCACGCCGTGCTTTACGGGATAGGAAAATGAGGCGTCTGAAAAATTACGAACACCCGTGTAGTAAGGCCAGATGTGTGCTTCGGGGAAGATGGCAATATTGGATTTTTGGTGATGAGTGTCTACGGCGTCGCTGAAATTCTTCATAGCGTAAATCGACGTGGGGATGGGAATAGCTCCGAGCATCTGCACTATCGTACTCAGCCCCTTTATTGAGACGGTCTCTCTTGAAACTATTATTCGGCATCTCGTGGGGAAGGAGATTAGATTTGGCGTGAATGCGTCGTACCAGCCCGTATGATTTCCGTAAAGAAAAACGTGCTTGCCGCGACATTTTTTGAGTGCTTTTTTGTTTACGAATTTTACCCGTAGGATGATCCTCTCAAAAATCCAGACCAGAGGGAAGGCTATGCCGTAATAAAGCAAGCCTGCAACTGCGCGCCATAGGGGATTTGAGTGAAGGTATTTGAAGCTGCCGTCTATCTCGCGGGCATTTATATTCATATTTGCAAAATCGTCGTTTTTCTCGTCATTGTAATATATGATCTTTGGTTCTTTTTTCATTGATCGTCTCCTCTATCATGGCCTCCATTTTTATCATACATTCGTCCTGACGGAACGCAACTGCGCTTTGAAGATATTTTTGCTCGTATTTTTCTTTTTCCCGAGGATTATCTATCCAATAATCTATCACCCTGGCAAGATCCTTGGCGTCTCGGTTTTTGAATATGCATTTTTGGTCTATGGCAAATTCACTCGTGGCGGCATTTTTGGAGTCGGATACTATCGTCAGTTTGCCGCAAACAACGGCTTCAAGACAAGATATTCCTTCAAGCTCCACCTCCGCGGGATGAACGTAGATGTCCGAGTAGTTCAATACGTCTATGATCTCCTTGCGGGAGTAGAATTTGAATATCGGTGCTATGGGCAGCTCCTTTGCCAGCTTTTTGTAGTGGCGCTCCTTGACGCCCTGACCGCCGAGTATCAGCTGTATTTTGTTGCGGTGCTTTGAGTATTTTACTGCTTTGATGAGGGTGTCCTGAGATTTTTCTCTTGCATATCTTCCCGTGGTGAGTATAATTATTCTGTCGTTAAGCTCCGACGGGCGCTGACAGTCCTTGCGGCTGACGTAGCCGTGAACTCCGTTGGATATTACGTATCCGTTAGTCTTGTGCCCTACGGTGCTTTCAAACAAGCTTTGTATGAATGCCGTGGGGTAGTGAATAGCGTCAACGTACTTGTAAAAGTGCTTATATATGAATTTATAAATTCCTTTGTTCAGCGGCTCTAATTTGTTGAGCTTGATATAAGAGGTGAAGTTTTGTGCCTGCATATGAAATCCGGCGGTTATGGGAAGCCCGGATTTTTGTGCGAGCTTCAAGGTTTTGATGCCAAGGGGGAAGGGAAGCATGATATGCACGTGATCAACGCCTTCAAGCGCGGCTCTGATGACTTTTTCATCGGGCTTTGCCAACGTCACACCGACCTTGTTGACATACGCGTTTAAAAGTCTTCCAAAGCTTAAATTCGGAACTACGAACACGTTTTCAGTTCCTTTTCTGTATTGATCTGCGCAAAGGATACGGACCTCGTGTCCCCTTTGGCGTAGAAATCGTATCAGATTCATTGCGGCGATGGTAGTGCCGTTATTTTCTTCTCCTAAAACATCACATACTACCAAAATTGTCATTTTCTCGTTCATAATTTTACACGTATTCCGTTTATTTCAGCATACGCATCAAGTGTAGTGGTAAAATTTGCTTACGGATATATTTTAACAAGCTCTGATAAACTCAAAATAAACTTTGTGCGGATTTTTGAATCTAAAAAGGGCGACCTGCATTTTGCAGGTCGCCCAAAGCTTTTTGAGTATTGAATTTTTAGTTTGCAGTGATCTCAGCCGCAAGTATCTGCTTGCAGAGTGCCTCGAGCTCGGGAACGTACGCCGCGTGCTCCTCAATGCTGGGATGGTAGTAGGTCAGCTCGTTGGTGGAGCGCTGTGCCTCATATACGTGGTAGCCTGCTGCCGGGCCGCCGAGTTTTTCAAATGCAGATTTGATATACGTAGCGTATGTGCCGTTCTTCATATTGTAGATAGCGAGGAAGCGGCAATTTTCGCCGTTCTTTTCCTTAGCGTATCTGATAAGAGCAATGAGGTCCTCCTCAAACTTATTGATGTCGACTTCCTTAGTCTCGTCGTTAGTACCGATATTGAGAATTACGAGGTCAGCCTTGCGGGCAAAATCATACTCGTTGGTGGAATCCTTAGCGTAGCAAGCGTAACGGTAAGCCTTGGGAACACCGGGGTTACCCCAGCAGATGCCCTGACCTGAAAGTGCGGTCATGGAGTAGTCGGCGTTAAGCTCTTCAGCAAGAAGATAAGAGTAAGCAAGGGTAGCGTCCTGAGAGTTGTACTGACCGTCGTGTGTGCCGATAGTACCCCAACCGCAGGTGATGCTGTCGCCTATGAATTCGATATAAAGCTTCTTATCTGCGGGAGCTTCCTCGGAAATGGTACCTGTGAGAGTTACCTGAGTAAATGCGGCGGTAGCAAGTGTGTAGCCGGTTACCTTGATAACCTTGATATCGTGTGTGCCGTTCGGAATATCCTTGAGAACGATCTGACCCTGACCGTTTACGGTGAAGTAGGGGGATTCGCCGTTCATCCATTCCTCGTCGTCAACGTATGCGCGGAAGTATGCGGACTTGTTGGTTACAACGCCGAAGGTCATATCGCCCTCGCAGGTAGCCGTAAATTCGATACCCGATGCGCTCCAGTCTGCGTTGATAGCGGCGTCGGAAGGGAGATTACGAACGCCGAGGATCTTAATGCCCTTGGTGTTCTTATTGAGCGCGACGGTCTGCGTTTCAAGCACGTTATCGTCACCTGAAGGGGCAGGGTCTCTCTTAAAAAGATCACATGAGGTCATAAATACCGTGCTTATCATCAGGACGGTAAGTATGAGCGCTAAAAATTTTGTAACAGATTTTCTCATAATTAAAATCCTCCGATCAATTGATGTAAAAATATTGTAGCACTTATTATGCGATTTGTCAATAATTTGAAGTAAATTTATGAAATATTTGGTAATACTGACAAATATCTACCATCGTATTTGTGAAAACCTACTTTTCTTTTAGAAAAAAGAAAAGTAGGCAAAAGAAAACAAAGCTAACAATCAAGAATGATTGATATGGAGTTTTTTATTATTTTTTGTTTAATGTAATTACTTGATCCTTTTGAAAAAGAAAAGGTAAGCAAAAGAAAACAGAGCTAACAATCAAGAGTGAATGATATGGATTTCCTTTGTTTTATAATTGTAGGGACCGGCGTCCTCGACGGTCCATTCGGGCGTAAATGTTATTTTATGACCGCGCGGACGACTAAAATTTCGCTTGCGCTACGTAGCAAGTTTGCAAAAGCAAACATTGTGGTCGCTTTTACAACGTACGGCGTAATATGTTTTGTAGGGACAGGCGTCCTCGACTGTCCGTTCAGATATAAATGTTACTTTATGACAAAGGACTACTCATCCACCGCAAGCGGTCTCCTCAATGTTTGCCTACGGCAAACTTGATACGTAGCGAAGCGGAGTGCTCCCATGACAAGGGAAGGCTTGTCGGTATCGTTTGTGCTTCAGATGATTTATTAATAATCGCATATAAACAAATAAAAATGCATAGGAGGACAAAACGGGTCACATTAAGCCTTCCCTTGTCAGGGAAGGGGGACCACGAAGTGGTAGATGAGTAGTCCTCACACAACGGAGTCGTGTGAGTATGGGATAAAATCCCCCCTATCCGTAGGCTAACGCCGCCGTGAAGGATCTCGCGTGGCTACTACGCGGGAATGACGGCGAGGGGATGCGATGTAAATGATCTCATGGGGTGTAAACGTTACATTTTGCACCCGCGTGGGAATAAAGCAATTAATAATGTAGTATCGTGTTTTTTATGTCGGAAAATTCTATTTATACACATTTTAAAACCCGTCCGCGCAAAACGCCCCAAAAGCCGTTAAAAAGCCCCCCAAATACTACTACTACTACTACTACTACTACTACTACTACTACTACTACTACTACTACTACTACTACTACTACTACTACTACTACTACTAATTCCAATATTTGTAATTAGTAAAAATACACATAAAAAACCGTCAAATTTTCACGTTTTTATATACAAAAGAGAAAAGTAGGCTGAATTTAAGTTACTTTTCTGTGAACGACGTGTAAATTGAATGTTAAATGGAGAGAGGGCATATTGCCTTTATTCAATAAATATGGTATAATTACGCGTGTTGACTTTGTGAAGATTGAGTGAACATTTTGACACCTATATACCCGAAGTATATTTTTTATAATTTCATCTTTCGAGAGGTGCTTGTTTTGATATTTTTATATTACGGATCGGCGCTGCTGTTTTGTGCGCTGACACTGTCATTTTTATTTAGATCTAAAGGCAAGGGACCGTTTGGCGGTCGCCTTACAAATACTCAGCTTATAGTGCTTGTCTATTCCGCGTTCTTCTTTGTGAGATCGTTCGGCGGAACTCCCCTTATCCAAGAGACCATCGGTCTTAACGTGTACTCACCGTTCGGACCGCAGGGAGTGGTTCTCACGGCTTTTGCTACGTTGTTGCTTTGGCTTTTGGCAGCAATGCTGCTGCTTGAGGTGACTTTCCCGTTTTTTGAAAAGCATATACCTCTCGTAGCGCCTATCGCGCGTTACGTTGGAACGGCAACCTACGCCGTGGCGATCGTTGCGATCCCCGTACTTAACCGTGCGCTTGACGGAGATCTCGCTGACGGCTTCCATTACAGATCACTCATCTTTGCGATTGAGCTTGGTATTGGACTTGGACTTGCCGCATATCAGCTCTTTGCAGTCAAGGGCGAGAAGCTTGGCGCCAAGAAAGCGTTGACGTCCGTGCTTATATTCCTTGGAATGTTTGCAATAGCAATGCCGCACTGGGCACCGCAGGCCTTGTTCGGTCAGGGTAATGACAATATCGTTATAGATAAATTCACGCTTCATCACCGTCTGTTCCTCTATGGACTGATAGTGTTCTTCGTGGCGGTACATTTCCTGTTTTCGAAATGTCAGTACGAGCAAAAGAGATACGCGCTTACTTACATAAGCCTTGCTACCATGATCTCCTTCTGCTATCAGTACGATTTTTCAACCTTTATCTCTCCCACGGCATGGCCGTTGCACCTTTGTAACACGGCGATGTTCATACTCCCGCTCGTTCTGATCTTCAAGATGGAAAGACTTTATTACTTCACCATCTTTATCAACGTGCTCGGAGCGTTCCTCGCAATGATCATGCCGAATACCAGCGAGCGTTGGCTCACGTCGGCAACGATGTGCTTCTGGACAAACCACTATATCGCAATGCTTATGCCGCTTCTGATCATGAGCCTGGGAATATTCCAGCGACCCAAGATCAAGCAGTTCTGGTATTCGCTTATCGCGTTTTTCGCGTACTACGTTTTCGTGCTTGGCGCGAATGCGTGGCTTACAAACTACGACGCAGGTGTTGACTTCTTCTTTATCAACTCCAACTTCGTAGCGGAAAAGCTCGGTCAGTGGGCAGAGGATATACGCAAGATCAGCGCGACCTTCTACTACAAGGATCTGAAATTCGTTTTCTATCCCCTTTATCAGTTACTGTATTTCTTAGTTTACGTTGTTCTTTCGTTTGCTATGTGGTTTATTTACGAGCAGGCGTTTGAAATTACCGATACATACAAAATTATCACGGAAAGGAACCGCAAGATAAACGCCGCAAGACTTGCTCTTGAGGCTCAGCTTGCAGGAAGAAGTATGCAGGAACCCATAAATCCTCAAAACGATGGTAAATTGATTCTTCGCGATTTTTCCAAGCGTTATTCTACCAGCGACGTTTACGCTGTATATAAAGCTAACCTTGAGATCGATGGCGGTCAGATATTCGGCTTCCTTGGCCCCAACGGCGCAGGTAAATCTTCAATTATTAAAACTATCGTAGGTATACAGACCATAACCTCGGGCGAGATCGAGATCTCCGGCTTTGATGCTGACAGACAGCCCGTTGAAGCAAAGATGCAGATCGGTTACGTGCCTGATCACTACGCACTTTACGAAAACCTCACCGGTAGAGAATACATAAATTACATCGCCGACCTTTACGGTGTGTCCGCTGAGGACAGAGAGGGAAGAATTGCCGACTACGTCGCAAGATTCCGTCTTGAGACCGCGATGGACAACCCCATGAAGACCTATTCTCACGGTATGAAGCAAAAGATCACTATTATGTCGGCGCTTGTTCATAATCCTAAGATCTGGATATTGGACGAGCCTCTTACGGGACTTGATCCCGAGTCGATATTCCAGGTAAAAGAGTGCATGAAGGAGCACGCCGCACGCGGCAATCTTGTATTCTTCTCGAGTCACCTTATCGACGTCGTTGAAAACGTTTGCGACCGTATCGCTATCATTCGCAAGGGCCAGATCCTTTGCACAAAGTCTATGGCAGAGATCCGCGCAAGTGGAGTGCCGCTTGAGCAGCTTTACATGGAAATGATAGACGGAAATACGCAAGCGCCTGTTTCGGTGAAAGAAGCTGAGGCCCTTGAGGCTCGTGACGGAGTGACTGTATGACGACGAAAAAAGTGAAGAAAAGCGGAATGAGGGAATCGTTTTCCGAGAACTTCAGCGCGTTTAAAACGCTTGTCAGAATGCAGCTCAAGGAAAAAATGGATTTCGGATATACCCGCTCGCTAAGAAGCCTGATCTTTAAAATAGCCTGGCTGTTTATTGAGTTCGTTGCCATAACGGCGATAATCGCAGTTATATTCTTTGCGATAAAGCTGCTTGGCTTGCTTTCTCTTGTTCACGATATACCCGTATCCTTCGTATCGCTTGTGTTCTCGGTAATGCTTTTGCTGTCGCTGATCACTGATACGATAGGACTTGTCAAATCATTGTATTTTTCTAAAGATAATACGGTGCTTCTGACTTTTCCGGCAACGTCCTCGTTTGTATTCTTATCAAAGCTTGCAACCTATTATGTTTACGAGCTGAGAAAAAGCTTTATGTCCACGATCCCGATGTTTATCGCATACGGAATCGTCAAGGGATACGCGCTTTACTATTATCCTTGGATAATTCTTATGTTTGCGCTGATATCCACCATTCCCGTGCTGTTTGCGGCATTGCTTTCCATTCCCGCAATGTTCGGATATATATTCCTTAATCGCTTTAAGGTTATTAAGTATATTCTTTACGTTATCATCGTGGGTGGGGCAGTATTGCTTTTGTGGACGCTTATCGGACTTGTACCCGATAACATCAACTTCGTTGAGACGTGGGGAGATACCTATTGGGAGATCCAGACGTTTCTTACAAATTATACTAAGACCTTTGCCCCGCTTTACGTATTTACCGAGCTTATAGTGGGCAAGACGGTCGGACTTTCCAGCGTTATCTTCCATTCGGAAACCTTTACGAGCTTGCTTGTGCTTATTGCGACCGCGATAGTATTGCTTGCGGCTTGTATGATCTGCTCAAAGCCCCTCTTTTACAAGATGGCGTCTACGCCCTTTGAGTTCAAGAAGAAAAACGCGATCTCCAAGAAGCATAACAGAAAGCATTCAGCGTTTGCTTCTGCCGTTAAGAAGGAATTCGTGGTTGGATACCGCTCGGGACTATTCACAAGACTTGCGGGCACGCTTATAATAGTGATGCCTATGCTGATATTCCTGCTTAATAAGCTGTACGCCGCTATGAATACGCGTACGCTTGGTACGCAGATGACTATCTGCTTTAACATCGTCATTATGCTGCTTGTGCTGCTTATGACGAATATCGATATAGCTTCGGTATACAGCCGTGACGGTGCAAGCTCTTATCTTAATAAGGTACAGCCCGCGCCTTACGCAAAGCTTTTGGTATCCAAGCTTATCTTCCCGATGATAATCGCGCTTTTAGGAGTTATTTTCTCCGTCAATATCTTCGCGATAGTTTCGGGATTTGCCCGTGTGGAGGCTACGAAGATAGGAGTTCTTATTTACTCCGTTTACGTGGCGCATCTGTTCTCGGCTGCCGAGAGTGATATTATGAATCCTCAGTATAAGCAGTATGAGACATTCAGCAGCCAATCCAATAACCCCAACGAGGCGCACGCGGGTATTTCCGCGATAGTGATCTCGGCGGTGGTGTTTGCGGTTGCACTCTTCCTGTCCTCGCGCGCTGACGCGGGAGTATGGCTGAAGCTTGCGATCGTGGGAGTGGTATTTGCCGTATTGAAGATATTTACGTATCTTTCTAAAATCAAAGCGTTTTACAAGGAGAATCAATAATGAAGAAAACAATAGTTATAGTTATCCTTGTAGTTTTTATCGCATCTATCGCCGTGGTCAATTTCTTCGGACTTGAGATAAAGCAGTTTGACGGAATTACTTACGTAGAAGAGATATTATGCGAGTCTATTACGGTACAAAATCAAAATTCCGTGACGCTTGAGCCCAAGCAAAACATTGGTGGAAAGCCGTTGTTTATTTTTGATTTTGTCCCCGCACCCGAGGGCGATCCCTACACGACGGAGGACGAAAGCATCGTACGCAATCCCAACGCCGTGCAGATCAATTACGAGGTATTTCCTCACCTTGCGGATGAAACGGGAGTGAGATTTGAGTATGACGAGGAAGCGATGGAGGGAGTTGTGGTATTCCACGAGCTGTCCCGTACATTTGTTTTCCTTCAGCCAAATCGCGCTATCACAGTAACTATTAAAGCAATCGACGGCTCTAATAAGAGCACGCAGATTGTTATAATGGGAAGAATTCCTAAAATATAAAGTTTGAAAAACTTAGGAGGATTAAAAAATGAAACTTCGCAAACTAACAAAAATCATCATGGCCATAACCGCTGTCGTTATGGTTTTGTCACTCGCATCGTGCGTGATCGGCGGATTGAAGCTTGAATCCTTTACCGTTGACCGCACATCAATCAAGACCAACTACCTGATTGGTGAAGAGATCGACTTCTCCGGCATAAAGGCAGTTGCAAAGTATTCAGATGAATCCTTGAACAAGATCTATA
Organism: Eubacteriales bacterium; assembly: GCA_045127215.1. Classification (GTDB taxonomy): domain Bacteria; phylum Bacillota; class Clostridia; order Oscillospirales; family CAG-272; genus HGM12713. Next base: position 28,800 of record JBGVPV010000009.1, read on the forward strand.
CCTTTGAAGAGCTTACCATCACCTACGCGGATGATATTACCGCAACCGAGGGTGAGAAGTTCGTAACCGTATCCTTTGACGACCCTCACCTCAACGTAAAGCAGGAGGCAAAGGTAGCTATTACAGTTACTAAAGAGCCTGTTGTTGGCGGTGACGAGCAGCTTATCGCAGTTCAGTTCGAAAAGCCCGCTTCTCTGATCCAGTTCAACAGTGCTAACACCACCGCAGGTCAGATCAAGTACGGCGAGGCAGGCTTCTGGGGACAGTTCGCAGAAGGCGGCAAGACCTATTCTATCGGTAATGAGAACGAGTTCAGACTCAATCCTCAGTTCGCAGTTCTTTCTGCTGACGGAGAAAGCGTTCTTGAGCTTAAGCAGTTCTACGCTACCGTTGAGATCGCTGTTGAAAAGGACGGCGCATACGTAGCACTTACCAAGACCGAGGGCGAGAACAACGTCGTTACTTATAAGGACGGCGAGACCGTTATCGCAACGGTAGATACATATAAGGGCCTTTACCACTTCGATGCGGCTGCTGCCGGCATGAAGGTAAAGATCTCCGTGCTTCCCAATGCAGAATATTATATCGGCGAGTTCAATCCCGTTGTGCTTGAGGCAAAGGTAATCAAGGCTTACAACGTTTACGAGGCTTGGCAGCTTGCTGTTATAGATAACTACAAGTCCGAGTGGGCTGAGATCAAGGCAGCTAACGGCTTGCTTGACGTTACCGTTTCCGGTGTCGTATTCCATAACGACATTAAGCTTACTGCTGACGATATCCCCGCAGAGTACATTCTCACAACGGATAAGGATGTAGTATACACCAATACCATTGATAAAAGCACTATTACGATCCCCGCAGGCACTAAGTTCATCAAGGAATGGACTGAGGTTTATGACCGTCGCGGAGCTTCCAATTTCGTGATGGAAGGTAACTTCTTCCTTCTTGACACAAGCGCATTCCCGAGAGTTCCTTCTCCCGCAGTATTCGGCGCTGACGCTGAAAAGGACTACGGCGATGATTTCTCCAACGTTACACTCTTTGCGTTCAGCTCTGAGGAATACGGTGATCTGAAGTTTGACTATCCTTACCCCGAAGGATCTGCTGTTATCACTATCTCCAACCTTTCTCTTATCGGTAACGCTAAGAGAGACTACCTCGTTGACGCAGACGGTAACCTTGCATCCGCAGGCGGCGTGATCTTCTGCAAGTCCAGATATTGCGCAACCACAGTAATGGATAACATTATCGGTAACTCTTACTTTATTACATATTTCCCTGAGTCCACTATGAACCTCAGAGCAGTTAAGTGCTTTGATACCTACCAGAACGCAGCGTTCGTATGGGGCGCAGCAAGACTCGAGGTTAAGGACTCTTACATTGAAGGCTGTGGCGGTCCCGTTATCATCGCACAGAGCGTACTTAACGACAACGCACATCCTACCGTAAACGTTAAGGATTCCGTTATAGAGACAAGCGTAGAGGGAACTGAGATCTGGTTTACATCCGTTGGTGCAAACACCATAGTTGGTCAGATCAAGGCTCTCGGCAACGGAATGGGTCAGGCAGGACTTGGCAACTTCGTTGACGCAAGCGGCAAGATGAATATCATGGCAGGTCTTATGGCAGACGGTTCCGATGCGGCTCAGATCGTTATGGGAATTACCGCGCAGGGATCTATCGACATTGACGGTGGCGGTATAGACAGATATCTCACTCAGGAGAACGTTCACTGGGCAACAGTTAAGGGTATTTCCGAGTACGCTGCGGCTATGTCGGGTCAGATGCCTCCTTTCTTCACCGTTTACGCAGCAGATGGCACACCTTGCACGATCTACTTCAACGGTACTACATTCGTAGACCTTGCAGGTAACGAGCTTAATCCTTATGGTAGCGCAGAGCACGCAGCTATCGTACAGGCGTTCATGGCTGCAGAAACCGTTACTCTTACACAGGGTGGTCTCTCCGTTGTATTTGAGTTCTATCACTAATATTGAATTTTAAACAAATTAAATAAACTAAAGGCGTTTGGTTTTTTCCCAAACGCCTTTGGTTTTTATCATTTCGGATCGAATACGGGTAATTCATTAATAACCGAATTCTGTTTAAAAAATGTAGGGGTCATTCACGAATGACCCGCGGACGACCACAACTTCGCTTGCTACGTAGCGTAAGCGGAGTTAGAATCCGCCCCTACGGATAAATAAAGGAATACAATATAGCCTCCCCCTTTGGGAGAGGCTTGTCAAGGCGTGAGCCGACGGAGAGGGGCATACCTTCCCATTCTCACACGACTCCGTTGTGTGAGGACTACTCATCCACCACTTCGTGGTCCCCCTTCCCTGACAAGGGAAGGCTTAATGTGACTCGCTTTGTCGTCCTATGCATTTTTATTTGTTTGTATACGATTATTAATAAATCATTTAAAGTAGAAACGATACCGACAAGCCTTCCCTTGTCAGGGAAGGGGGACCACGAAGTGGTGGATGAGTAGTCCTTTGTCATAAAGTAATATTTGCATAAAAACGGGAGACCACAGGTCTCCCCTACGGATGAATGAGGTTATACATTGTAGGGGCGACCACAATGTTTGCTTTTGCAAACTTGATACGCAGCGCAAGCGGAGTTGTAGTCGTCCGCGCAACCCTAAAGTAACATTTACGCCCAAACGGACAGTCGGGGACGCCTGTCCCTACGGATAAATAATGTTATACGTTGTAGGGGAGGGGTTTCAACTGCGTAGCAAGTTTGCAAAAGCAAACATTGCCGCCTCCTGCGCTTTGTAGGGAACGCATGCCCCTACAATTAAAAATTGATATAATAAAATTGGTGGAGTACCAATAACAAATACGGTTACGGGTACTCCACTTTTTGTTGTGCTTTATTAAATTATATCAATACTCTTTTTTCTTTGAAAGCATTACTGCCGCGGAGCTGATGATCGCTATCATCCAGAACGCGCCGCCTACGGAGCTCTGACAGCCCGAATTGGTTTCGTAGATCATTGTGCTGCCACACAGCTCACAAAGATCGTCGCCGTTAATATCGTAGTGATTGATTATCTCTATCTCTCGGATTTCGTATGCGTTGCACATAGTGCAGGTTCTGCGTTCGGAACCGTGTATCGCACACGTCGGCTCAGTAGTTACGACCCACTCGCCGTATACGTGCTCGGTATGAGGAGTATTGGGCTTTGGAGTGTCGCCCGTGCCTGTGTTACCGCCCGTGCCTGTGTTATCGCCTGTACCGGTATTTCCACCTGCACCCGTGTTGTCGGAATCCTTTGCCTCACCTGAGGGGGTCTGCATATTCTCGGGGATCTCCTTACCAAAGAGAAGGAATGCAAATTCGGGATAGTCAACGAAAACATTACGTGTTCCCGTGATGGACTCAACGGAGTCGTTACGTCCAAGTTCCCAGGTATCAACGGGGTCTGCTTCCATCCATTCAAGCAAAACGGTTGCGTTTTCCATAACACCGCCTGTGCCCCAAGCGTAAGAGGTATTACCCCAACGAACGTAAACGTAAAGGAATATACGCGCTACGTCACCGCGAACGTCGTATTTGCCGCCCGACTCGCTGTTAGGGAAGTAGTATCCGCCGCTCTTGCCGTACGCCTTGTTGCCGCGAGAGCTGTTCTCGCTTACGGAGGTAGGACGGAGCATCATAATATCATTCTCGTCGTTACCGCCAAGTCCCTTACTGTTGGGCCAGGTATGCTCGCGGTTCCAGCTTGAGCCGCCGTCCCAGTTAGGACCGATCGCCGTGCCTGAATAGAAGGAGGAAATTCTTCCGCCGCTGTTCTGGCAGTCGGTATATCTGTAAAGATCTCTCGTACCTTGATAGCTCGTCTGAGTTTTGTGGTTACTTATCATAAGACTTTTAAGAGCTGAGTAAAGGGCGCTGCTAGGAGCGTTTGACTGACTTGTTCCGCCCTTGTTAGCTATAAGCTGATCGTAGCTTTGATTTTTGTTGTAAAAAGCTTCAGCGTTGGGGGAGAGGAAGGTGGCAACCGTTCCGCGCTGTCCCCAGTTGTAGATGTACTTGCCGCTGTAAACGTAATCAACGCTTGCGGCGCTCGTTTCGATGTGCAGCATGGGCAAAAAGCTCAGGCACATTACGAGTACCATAGCCAAAGCCAAGCCGCGCTTGATCAGTCGGTTCATAAAAGATCTCCTTTTTAAAGTTATTTATTTTATGCCATACATCTTTATTGTAACACATTTGACGCTAAAAAACAACATTATTATATAAATATTTTTTTATTTTACAATTTAATAATAAATACGGACTGAAATTGCAGTCCGTATTTACAAATATTAGAATTTTAAGCTATGTCAGTTACCTTATAGCCGTTGTCGGTAATAAGCTTTACGAGGGTGGAGTCTTCTACGGGGGCGGAGAGGGAAACGATAGCCGTGCCGTCCTTGTGGCTGACGATAGCCTCGGTAACACCTGCGGTCTCCTCAAGTATCTTCTTTACTCTTGCTTCGCAATGAGGACACATCATTCCTTCGATTTTCAAAGTCTTTTTCATTGTCTTTTGCTCCTTTTTGATTTTTTGTTTTGCTTTTTTATCTTTTTTTGCCGAGTGAATGTCGGAGAGATTCAGTCTGAGCGCGTTGGTCACCACGCAAAAGCTTGAAAGGCTCATTGCGGCAGCACCAAGCATGGGGCTCAGGGTAAGTCCTGCCCATGCGAATGCGCCTGCGGCAACGGGAATGCATACGGCGTTGTAAATAAACGCCCAGAAGAGATTTTGACGAATGGTACGCAGAGTTGCCCGACTCAGACGAATGGCGGCAGGGACGTCGGCGAGCGTGCTGTTTACAAGCACTACGTCCGCGGCGTCAAGCGCCACGTCCGTGCCCGCGCCGATGGCAATTCCTATATCCGCGCGTGTGAGTGAGGGAGCGTCGTTGATTCCGTCACCGACCATGGCAACCTTGCCGTGCTTTTGCAGCTCGCGGATCGCCGCTTCCTTGCCGTCGGGTTTTACTCCCGAGATTATCTCGTCAATGCCCACGGCGTCTGCGACCGCCACGGCGGTCTCTTTGTTGTCACCGGTCAGCATAACCGTCCTGATTCCCATATTTTTAAGCTCGGCGATTGCTTGTTTGCTGTCGGGCTTTATCATATCGGAGACGGCGATGATCCCAAGAAATTCAGTATCCTTTGCAAAGTAGGTCACGGTCTTGCCGCTTGCGGCAAGAGCCGAGGCGCGATCTTCGGTTTCTGTGGGAATGGCGGTGTACTGCCTGATAAAATCTGCATTTCCGCCACGTATCAGCGTGCCGTTAAGTCTTGCACAAAGTCCGCTTCCCGCGAAAACCTCAAAGTCCGAGGTCTCCTTTGCGGTTATATTTTCGTCTTTCGCTTTTTTGACTATTGCCTTGGCGATAGGATGCTCGCTCTTTGATTCAAGGCTGTGAGCGATAGCCAAAAGATTTTCAGCGCCGATAACGTCGGTGACCTCGGGCTCACCTTTGGTAATAGTGCCCGTTTTATCAAGCGCGATTATCTGAGTTTTTCCCGTTATTTCGAGGGAGGTGGCGGTTTTAAATAAAATTCCGTTTTTCGCCCCCTTACCGCTTCCCACCATTATGGCAACGGGGGTGGCAAGTCCGAGCGCACACGGACAGCTTATAACAAGCACGGATATTGCACGTGACAGTGAAAAGCCTACGTCCGAGGTCAGAATAAGCCAAACTATCAGAACGAGCGTGGCAATACCGATGACGACGGGCACGAAAATGCCCGAAACCTTATCCGCGATCTTTGCTATCGGTGCTTTGGTAGCCGCGGCGTCACTCACCATTTTGATTATCTGTGAGAGGGTAGTGTCCTCTCCCGTGCGTGTCGCACGGCACTTTATAAAGCCCGAGCGATTGATGGTCGCACCGCTGACGGTGTCGTCCACCGTTTTATCTATCGGCAGGCTCTCGCCCGTGAGCGCGGACTCGTCTATCGCGCCGTGCCCTTCAATAATGACTCCGTCCGCAGGGATACTTTCACCCGGACGAACTACGAATACGTCACCCACGCAAAGCGCGTCGATGGACACGCTTATTTCCTTGCCGTCACGTAGGACGGTGGCGGTCTTGGGAGTGAGATCCATCAGCGACTTGAGTGCGCTTGTGGTTTTTCCCTTAGAGCGCGCTTCAAGTGTCTTGCCGAGGGTTATCAGCGCAAGTATCATAGCCGCCGATTCAAAGTAAAGATCGTGCAGATAGGCGTGAGGCGTTTGTGACGCCGTCATAAGAATGAGGGCACAGACGCTGTAAATAAATGACGCGGCAGAGCCGAGGGATACCAGCGTATCCATGTTAGGTGCGCCGTGAATAACTCCGCGAAAACCGTTTATAAAGAATTTTTGGTTTATTACCATGACCGCCGCTGAGAGTATCAGCTGTACGATCACCACGGCGACGGGGTTGTTTTCAAATAATGCGGGGAGGGGGAATCCCCACATAACGTGTCCCATTGATACGTACATCAGGGGAATGAGAATGATGAGGGATGCGATAAGTCTCCTTACAAGAATGGGGGTTTCCTTGTCGGTGAGTGCGTCCTCGTCCTTGCCCGAGCGAGTTGTCTCGGCGCCTTTTACGGACGCTCCGTAGCCTGCATTTTCTACGGCGGCGATTATTTTATCATTTGAGGCAGTGCCCTCGACGCTCATGGAATTGGTCAGCAGATTGACAGCGCATTCAGTAACGCCGTCAACGCCTCTTACCGCTTTTTCAACTCTTGCGCTGCAAGCGGCACAGCTCATGCCCGTCACGTTATACTGTTGCACGTTATCACCTCCCGTGTTTTTGCGTTTTTACTGCTTTTCGTCAGCAGATTTATTTGCGTGCGCGCCGCAGTTCCCCGAGCACTGCTTGGAATACGGACAGCCAACGCACTTCTCTCCGCGACGTTTTGCGCGGATTATGTAAAATACAGCAGAGCCTACGATAATTATTATCGCGGCGATGGCAATATAATCGATCATATAAATATTATGCCTTTTTGGACTTTAACTGTTTTTGCTTTCTTACTATTATAGTTGTGAAGATAGCGGTTATCACAAGGACTATTGCCCAGCCTGTGATAGGCATCCAGGTCTCGCCAAAGTTTTCGCGCGTGATGAGCGTGCCGAAGAAGAAGGTGAGAAATCCTATCGTGTAGCCAACCGCGAACTGAAGTCCGATACCTGCCCAGAACCACTTTTTGTCCTTGATCTCTGAGTTCATAGCTCCGATCGCCGCAAAGCAGGGGGGAGTAAAGAGATTGAACATAAG
>JBGVPV010000010.1:0-31113 GCA_045127215.1 Eubacteriales bacterium
GGGGGTTTACTCCCGCCGCCTTTTTCGATTCAAGGCGTTCATTACGGCGGGAGCAAGCCCCCGCCCTACGATGTAACCCCATTATAACACAAATCGGCAGAGAAAATAAGTTCTCTGCCGAAGTTTTGTGTCACCTATTTCTCCGTTAAGGACAACAGAGAAAAATCTGCGGTTGTTTTTTTGATATATTATCAATAGTTTTCTGCGTGAATCTCAAAGTAGCTCTTGGGATGTGCGCAGGTAGGACAAACCTCGGGAGCCTTAGTACCAACGATGATGTGACCGCAGTTACGGCATTCCCATACCTTAACCTCGCTCTTTTCAAATACCTGAGCGGTCTCAACGTTATTAAGAAGCGCGCGGTATCTTTCCTCGTGATGCTTTTCAATAGCCGCAACAAGACGGAACTTTCTTGCAAGCTCTACAAAGCCCTCTTCCTCAGCGTCCTTTGCAAACTGTGCGTACATATCTGTCCACTCGTAGTTCTCGCCCTCAGCAGCTGCCTTGAGATTCTTTGCGGTGTCGCCAATTCCCTCAAGCTCTTTGAACCAAAGCTTTGCGTGCTCCTTCTCGTTCTCAGCGGTCTTCAAAAACAGCGCCGCGATCTGCTCATAGCCCTCTTTCTTTGCAACGGATGCAAAGTAAGTGTACTTATTTCTCGCCTCAGACTCTCCTGCGAAAGCTGCTTCGAGGTTCTTTTGTGTTTTTGTTCCATCGTATTTGCTCATTTTTAAAATTCTCCTTTTTTGAATTTTGGGGTAATAGATTGCTGCTTTTAGTATATCACATCAAAATCAGCTTGTCAATAATATTTCGATTGACTTTTTTCGCTTTTTACGCTATAATTTTAGTAATACCACATCCGGAGGCATTTTATGCTAATAAGAAAAACTACGGTCGCCGACGTTGCCGCGGCGGCTGCCATATACGACTCTGCCCGAGTCTTTATGAGAGCGAGCGGCAATCTCCGTCAATGGAGCGACGAATACCCCAACGAAAAAAGCATTCTTGCGGACATTGACGCGGATCACAGCTACGTTTGCGAGGAGGACGGCGAGATAGTCGGTATATTTTATTTCAATATCGCAAACGATCCGACGTATGACAAAATATACGACGGTAAATGGAAGCACGGTGGCGAGTACGCGGTGATCCACAGAATAGCCGTCAAATACCGCGGCAGAGGGATCGCAGATTTTATATACGCGCGGTGCTTTGACATGCACCCGAATATTCGCATTGACACGCATCGTGACAATACGCCGATGCAACGTTCGCTTGAGAAGAACGGATTTGAATATTGTGGGATAATTTATCTTGCGAGTGGCGACGAGAGGTTGGCATTTCAGAAAATATAAATTCCGTAATACTCTTGTATTTACCTTAAATCACATATTATATACAGTAGGGACAGGCGTCCTCGACTGTCCGCTTAAATCACAAAGTAACTTTTTGTGGGAACGGACAGTCGAGGACGCCTGTCCCTACAATATATAAACAAAGGAAATCCGTCTAAATCACTCTTGATTGTTAGCTCGGTTTTCTTTTGCTTACCTTTTCTTTTCCCAAAAGAAAAGCAAATGGGGCGTCGAGGACGTCGCCCCCTACAATTATAAAACAAAAGAAATCCATCCCAATCACTTTTGATCGTTAGCTCGGTTTTCTTTTACTTACCTTTTCTTTTTCCAAAAGAAAAGTAAGTGGAGTAGCCGCGTTTTTTCGACTACTCCACCATTTTACTATATTATTTCAATCAAAATCCCATTTCTGCAAGCTCGTCGCAGATGGATCTGTAAAAGAGATATATCTTTTCTTTTTGCTCGCTTTTTGAAAAGAGGTCTATTATCTGCACGTGAGATACTGAAAAGTCGAACGCCTCGCCGCGATAGTTTGCAAATTTTGCCGACTCGACGGAGACGAGTCCGTCATTTTCTACCTTTTGAAAGTGCTTGGTCATCTTCATGGGAATCGCCATAATAAAGCAGTCCCGCGCTCTCTTTAAGCTGCTCGAATAGCTCTGACAATAGATCTTCGCGGAAAAGCTCAGCGTCTGCTCGCTTTCATCTATGGGCAACAGCTCCTCGCAGGCTCCCATCGCGTCAGGATACTTATCGCCCATTGAGTATTTATAAAACGTATTTATAAAAAACGCGATGATGCGCTTGATAAATATCGGCAGCTTCCATATCCAAGACGCTACGATAGAGCCTCTGTGCGGTGTACAGAGCGTGGTCAGCGAGGCAATCTTATCCTCCATACCAAGCTCGGTTATCATATATTTGCTGTCAAGTCCGCCCTTTGAATGAGCTATTATGTTGACCTTTTCCTTACCCGTCTTTTCAAGCACGTTCTCAACAAACACACGAAGCTGCTCGGCGTTTGTGGCGATCCTGCCAAAGCCGTCGTTATCTGCGATATAGACGTCGTTGCCGTCCGCTTCAAGCGCGTCGCCGATCTTGCCAAAGGCGTTCATGACCCACGACTGCTTCGCGGCAATTCCGTGAACGAGTATCACGGGGTATTTCGTTGGCATATGACCGCCTCCTTTCAGAAAAATCTTGGTTGCCATTTTTATTATAATATTTTCACGAAAGTTCGTCAAGTAAGATGAGTAAAAATGCGTGAATAGAAGGCGGGAGGAGCAAGCCCCTCCCCTACGATGAAATATTTGTGACGGCCTCGAAGAGTCGAGAACTCCTGTCCCTACGAACTCGGGACGCCGAGGACGTCGTCCCCTACGATTTATGTCTTTTTAATTTCCGTATGCAGCGATGATAGCGCCTGCGATAACCTCGCCGATACGCTGATATCCCGCGGGAGATTTATGGAGCTGATCCGCGATATAAGGATAAGGAGTCTTACCTTCGTACTTTTCAAGCACTACCTTTCCGTCGCGGAACTGATAATAGCTCTCGCCCGTAACGTAGCGTATATGCTCATTACTGAACGGAACGCCGTTCGCGTCGAGCTTATAAGGTGTAAAATTGGGATTATCGGGATACGGATTTGCCCCAAAATACGCCCAGGTATGCTCGTTTATGCCTGAATTGTGGAAAAGATCGCAGCAAGGGATCGCATTCCTCTCTGCAACTGCCTTTTGCACGTTTGCCATAGCTTCAAGCGTTCTGCCCGTACCGGGAGTAGTCTCCCCACGTCCGTCCACCTGCACCCACGGATATCTACCCGCGCAGTCAACGGTAACCACGAGAAGTCGGCATGTCATATTATTCGCCGCATAAAGCTCCTCGTATATACGGTTTATGGCGTACTGCATAAAGCCTGCGATGGTCTTCTGTCCCGTACCGTCCGCACGATAAAGATCTCCCGCCTCACCAATGTCGAGATTACGGTTATTATATCCGCCGTAAAGCACCACAAGATCCATTCCCGCGACGTCAGACGCGGTAAGCGGACGCAATACGCCCGATGCATCGGTCTCGTTATCATAGTCACCGCCGATACCGTTATCGCCGTCGACCATACTCTTAAGGCTTGCGCCGCCCTTACAATGATAAAAGGTCTCTATGCCGAGTATGTCCTTTACCACCTCGGGATAAATTCTTTTTGCGGTAAGGGAGTCGCCTATAAAGAGCACCTTTCTTCCCTGCCACAATCCATATCTTCTTTCCTGCATAATTGCCTCCTGTTTGTCAGTTATTTGAAAGTACTACCTCAAACGTGATAAGTCCGTCCGCGCACTCAACGCCAATGCTTCCACCGTGCAGATCAACTATATGCTTGACTATTGCAAGTCCTATTCCGTTGCCCTCTGCGGCGTGCGACTCGTCCGCTTGATAAAATTTACTGAAAATTCTCTTGCGCGCCTCGAGGGGTATCTCCTTGCCGCTATTGGTGACGGCAACGCGCGTTGTCTTTGTGTCTGCCGATACGGTAACGCTGACCGTCTCGCCATCCGACGAGAACTTGATGGCGTTATCAAGCAGATTTATCCACACCTGCTTTAGCATCTCCTCGTTTGCGCTGACGTAATACTCATCAAAATCAACGCAAAACTCTATGCGCTTTTTAGTCCATTTATTCTCGAGCAGCAGAACGCAGGCGCGTATCTGCTCTGAGAGATTATATTTCGTGACGCTTGAAAGTATGGTCTGATTTTCGATCTTGGTGAGATTGAGGACGTTAGTTGCCATTGCGGCAAGTCTGAGCGACTCCGCCTCGATAGCACCGAGGTACTGTGTTCTTTGCTCGTCGGTTATATTGCCACGGTTGACGAGCTTTGCAAGCCCCGCGATAGACACGATGGGGGTCTTGACTTCGTGTGACAGATTATTTACGAAATCTGCCCTGAGCATTTCGGTACATTCAAGCTCCTCAGCCAAGGTATTAAAGCTGTTTGATATCTCTACAAACGTAGGATTTGACTCAAGCACTCCCGTAAATTCAAGTCGTGTCTTGAAGTCACCTGCGGCGAGTCTGTTGAGCTTATTTATCAAGACGTTGATGGGTTTAAGCGGAATTCGGCTTATCGCAAACGACGCCAGCGCGCCTACTGCAAGGCTGAACCCGGCGATAAACAGAAATACGATTCTGATATTGATATCACTTGAAAGGTCTCCTATCCAGCCAAGACGCACAAACAAATACGTAAACCCGATACCTACCACCATAGCACCGCAGATAATTGAAAAAACTATAAGCGAAAATATCAGCGTCAGGGATTTGCGGTGCTTTCTCTCGGGGAATTCAAGCTTTTTAGGACGCATCTTCTTCATACGTGCTTCACCGCCTTATACCCAAGTCCTCTTACCGACTCTATGGAAAACTCCCCCCAGCCCTCAAAGCGTTTTCTGAGTCTTCCGATGTGAACGGTCACGGTCTCCCAGCCCGTCTCGCTGTCCGCTCCCCATATCTCATCCATAAGCTGAATACGGGTAAATATCTTACCGGGGTAGGAAAGCAGCTTATAAAGCAGCAAAAACTCCTTTTGCGGAAGCTCCTGAACCTCGCCTCGACGTGTGACAGTGAGAGAATCGTAATCTATAACGACATCACCGATATTTATCTTTCGCTCGGAAACTATCTTTGCCCGACGCAGAAGCGCTTTTATACGGAAAAGCATTTCATCGTCGTCGATGGGCTTAGTTATATAGTCGTCAGTTCCCACCTCAAAAGCCTTATGCTTATCCGCGGGAAGCTGCTTTGCTGACACCATAAGTATGGGGAGATTATTATTTGACTCCCGCAAAACCTTAGTAAACTCATAGCCGTCCATTTTTGGCATCATTATATCAAGCACGGCAAGATCCACGTGCTCTCTGTCCATAAGCGTCAGAGCGTCCTCTCCGTTTGCCGCCGTAAAGACCGTATAGCCCGCGCCCTCAAGCACGCCGCTGAGAAAAAGTCTTGTATTTTTATCGTCATCTACCACAAGAATACGGAACATTTCGCTCCTCCTTTCCCATTTGTTTCTCCTTTTATATTCTACCACAACATTTATGTTCTTTCAAGCAATATTGAAAAATTTGTCGAGTTTATTTTCGGTTTATATTATTCAATTATAATACGCTATGATATTCATTATAATGAAATATTTACTTATGACTCAGGAGAAGACGGTATGAAATATCACATATTTTATAATATGTTAGCAGGCCTTGGCAACTCGAAAGACAAGGTAGAAAAGCTGACAGAGAGCCTTGACGGTGAGCCGATACTGCACGACGTTGCCACGACGGGCTACCAGGAGCTTATTGCGTCCATTGATACCGAGGACGTCATAGTTATCTGCGGCGGCGACGGCACTATCAACCGCTTTGTAAACGATACTTACGATTTAGAGTATCCCAACGAGGTGCTCTACTTCCCTACCGGCTCGGGAAACGATTTTATGCGTGACGTTGAAGGCACGCCTGACAAGCCCATCTCCATAAAGCAATATATCAAAAATCTCCCCACAGTCGAGGTCAACGGCAAAACCTACAGATTTATCAACAACGTAGGCTTTGGTCTTGACGGCTACTGCTGTGCCAAGGGCGACGACATCAAGGCCGCGGGCGGCGGAACCGTCAACTACACGGCGATCGCCATCAAGGGCCTACTCTTCCATTACAAGCCCACGAATGCCATAGTTACGGTTGACGGAAAGGAATACCGCTACAAGAAGGTATGGATAGCTCCCACTATGAAAGGACGCTACTACGGCGGCGGTATGATGCCCTCTCCCGAGCAGGACAGAAACGCGCCCGACGGCAAGCTCTCGGTCATGCTCTTCCACGGAAAAGGACGCCTTGGCATTCTTACCACCTTCCCCTCCATCTTCAAGGGTGAGCACGTCAAGAAAAAGGACAGAGTTGCCATTCACCACGGCTACGATATAAGCGTCAAGTTCGACGCTCCATCCTTCGTTCAGATAGACGGAGAGACTATCAGAGGCGTTACCGAATACAGCGCGACGGCAAGGGTGGCGGCGGCTGTAAAGGCTTAAAACCATACATATTAAAAACGCACCTGCTATAAAAGGCGATGTTCTTAGCGGAGAAATCACCATAACGTAAAATTCCCACAGACCAATCAAACGGTTTGTGGGAATTTTTATTTTATAAGCGGGGGAAACGGTTTGACCAAGCCTTCTCCAGTGGGAGAAGGTGGCAGCCGAAGGCTGACGGATGAGGTGTTATCTCACCGGCTTAAGATCGGAATAATCTAACTCAAGATGCTTCAGAATATCCTCTGCAACGGCATTAAAATCATTCCGTATATTGTCGTTAGAATAACGCAAAACAGAAATTTCCCAAGTTGCTAAGGCAGCATCTCTTTGTTCGTCTGCTTCCTTATGCTCGGGTAACAAATGCTGTCTGCCATCCACCTCAATTACAATCTTCTTTTCCGCTATGTAAAAGTCAACGATATAGTCTTCAATATTATGCTGACGTCTGACGTTAACCGGCAATCTTTTAAGAAAATCATACCACAGATGCTTTTCTTCGGGCGTCATGTTTTTTCGGAGAGTTCTTGCATTTGACACGAGCTTTTTGTTGTAAGGTATCATTTGGACTCCTCATCCACCGCTGACGCGGTCCCCCTTCTCCCACAGGAGAAGGCTTTTTATAAGTTCAACGTTTTCTTGTATAGGTTTTGTTCCATCAAGACGAATGACTCTACACGATAAAGTTTTAAGCCACTTCTCTATCTTTTCCGGAGTTCGTTTTTCCGCATATTCAAAAAAACTTTCTTCTTGCTCATACATATCACCGCCCGGAAGAACCCTATCACCGAATTTATCAATAGCTCTCTGCCTTATTCTTTTCATTCGCATATCAAGCGGAACGTCAAGGTATACCACAAGATTATAGTTGTCGTTGATTTCCGGCATCATATCTCCATTAACTGCAGAAAAAATAAAACAGTGATTTTTATTTATATCTTCTAACAGCAACCGTTCAACTTCTTCTCTTGTTCTTGATGACGAATACGGATTATCTGTGGAAATGAAATAATATTGTTCTATATCCATGTGCTTGAAGTTTAATTCTTTGGCAAGCGCACCGGCAAGTGTCGTTTTACCGCTTCCATTCAGTCCACATACACATATTCCACACTTCATATACCGCCTCCGTATTTATCGCCAGTTTCGCATTTGTTTTACAAATGCATCGGGCTATGCCCACACCCTTATTATAGCACAAAAACCGCAGAAAATCAATCTGCGGTTTCTGTATTTCTCCGTTAAGAACAACAGAGAAATGCAGGCGCGATTTTTTAATCAGTCTTTTGTACTGTATTTAATAACAAGCTCTCTGAACTCCGTCTTGAATTCATCATTAAGGTCAAGTGCCGAAAGTCTTTCGATCAGGGCACCAAGCTCGCTGTCCGCCTTATACTCGGAGTCACGCATAATAAGCGCAAACTCAACCACTGCCGATACAAACGCATCGGTTTCGGTAAGCTCTGCGTGATAAGCGTCCGTGCCTACGCCGAGTGTGACTTCCTGCTCGGTCTCAGCGTCGCCGCCTACGTTTTCCGTAGGCTTATACTTGATTATAACGTCGGCAATATTCTCGCCCTCGGCAAACGCCTTATCCGTCATTTTAAGCTCGTATACAACCGTCACGGTATGTCCGCTTCCAAGCTCACCGGCGTCGGTGTCAGAGTTTTCAAACTGATCCTGAGTGAGCAATTTATTCTCATAACCGATAAGTCGATAGGACTCAACGTACTCGGGATTAAAGGTAATGCCCGCCTTTACGTCCTTAGCGACGGTTATCATACTGCCGCCAACTGCCGTTACCAGCGCGCGCTTTGCCTCATTAACAGAATCTATATAGCTGTAAACGCCGTTGCCCTTAAGCGCGAGCGTTTCCATTTTATCCGACTTGATATTTCCGCTTCCAAAACCGAATATCGAGAAGTAAACACCGCTCTGACGCTTTTCCGCGATGAGCTTTTCAAGCTCGGAGTTATTGGTAACGCCTACGTTGAAATCACCGTCGGTAGCAAGGATAACGCGGTTATTGCCGCCCTCGATGAAGTAAGTCTGTGCAAGTGCATACGCCGTTATAATGCCCTCACTGCCCGCGGTCGAGCCACCTGCGCTGAGGTCCTCGATGGAGCCCATGATCTTTTTGATCTCATAGCCGTACGCGCCCGAAAGAACGACGGAATCATCACCCGCGTAGGTGACTATGGATACGCGATCCTCGGGATTGAGGTTTTCGGCAAGCATCATAAACGCCTGCTGTACAAGCGGAAGCTTATCTGCGGAGTTCATAGACCCGCTTACGTCAATAAGAAAGACGAGGTTATTTCTTACCGCTGAGAATTCTACCTCCTGCGCGGCAAGTCCGATCGTCAAGAGCTTGGTCTCGCTGTTATACGGTGTATCAAACAGCGATGCGTTAAGCGCGAGCACTTCCCCATCTTCAGGAGTTTTATAATCGTAATCAAAATAATTGAGCATCTCCTCGACGCGTACTGCGTCCTTCGGAACATCATAGCCCCTATTTATAAGTCTGCGAAGGTTGGGATAAGACGCGGTATTTGCGTCGATTGAAAAATAACTGCTTGGGGTTTCCGCGGCATTAACAAACGGATTTTCCACGATCTCGGTATAGCTCTCATTATTGAGAGAATTGTTGAAATTCGGCGCTCCGGCAAAATTATCATACGCGCCGTCAGCCTTACTGCAAGAAGCAAATACGGTAACGCACGTCAAGAGCGCGAGAATAACTGATAAAGATTTAATAAAGTTTGTTTTTTTCATATCATACACCTCCTTATTTTCATTATACAGCAATTGTTATAAAATGTCAAGGGGGGATTTTACTGTAATAAATAACCGTTCCTCTAAAAAAGGAACGGTTACATTTATTTTAATATCTAATATCATAACAAGAAAACTGCTATTTCATACGGACGAAATTCACTCGTATCCGAGTCGGTTCTGCCGTAGTTACTAAGCAAGAGCTTTCCCTCGGTCTCGGGAATATCTATTCTCCTCTGCTCGTCAAAGTTACACACCACGCACACGCGCTGACCGTCAAGCTCGCGGACGTATGCCGCGTAGTTATCCGCCTCGCTATGCAAGGGGGTAAAGCTACCCTGACGCAACGCCTCGGTATTCTTACGCAGAGCAAACAGCTCCCTGAAAAACTTGAACACGGATTTTTCACTCGCTATATCCGCTTCGAGATTGATCTCTTTCGAGCGGCTACCCATGGTTATCCAAGGCTTTCCCGTGGTAAATCCGCAATTCTCTCCCTTTGTCCACGCCATAGGGCGTCTTGCGTTATCACGACCGCCAAAGTTTATAGCCTCGATAGCCTCTGCGTGAGTTTTGCCGTCCTCAATAAGCTTATGATATTTATTGATGCTCTCGATATCGTCAAAATCCTCAAGCGAATCGTAATGAGAGCCGCACACGCCGAACTCCTGACCCTGATAGATCAGCGGCACGCCGTTCATAAGAAATACCATGGTGGCAATACAGGTAGCGCTCTCGTATCGGAGCTCACCGTCGTCTGCCGCTCTGCTGAGGAAGAGATTATTATCGTGGTTATCCGTAAACAGCGTATGCAGTATCTCGTGCTCCTGATTGAGAAGCTGCCACTTGGTCAAAATATCACGCGCGGTACGAAGCTCACGGGGCTTGGGCGTCCATTTATCAGCTCTTCCCGTTCTCTTGAGATGATCGAACTGAAACAGCGTAGAAAGCTCCTCTCGCTCTGCCTTAGTATGACGGCAGATCTCATCTATATCCTCTGCCCAGCACTCGCCCACGGTAAAGAGGTGCGCGGTCTTTTCTCTGCCGAACAGCGCGTTGATGTATTTATGAAGGTTAGGGCCAAAGCAGTTCCTTCCGCCCTCGAAATCCTTGGATATCTGGTCTATTACGTCACAACGGAAGCCGTCCACGCCAAGATCCACCCAAAAATCTATAACGTCCTGCATTTCCTTTACGACCTTGGGGTTATCCCAATTGAGATCGGGCTGCTCGGGAGCGTATGAATGCAGATAATACTGTCCGCGGCTCTCGTCGTACGACCACGCGCTGCCGCCGAAGCTTGATTGCCAATCGTTCTGCGGCTCGTCAAACCAATAGTAATAGTCGCTATAAGGATTATCGCGAGACTTTCTGGATTCCACGAACCACTCGTGTTTGTCCGAGGTATGATTGGGAACGAGATCCATAATAAGCTTCATATCACGCTTTTTCATCTCACGAATAAGAGTTTTTGCGTCCTCAAGCGTACCGAATTCGTCCATTATTTCTCTGTAATCGGCAATATCATAGCCATTATCCACGTTAGGACTTTTATAGCAAGGGCAAAGCCAGATGGCGTTCACGCCGAGCTCCTTAAGGTAGTCAAGCTTAGCGCACACGCCTGCAAGGTCACCGATGCCATCTCCGTTGGTATCAAAAAAGCTTCTCGGATATATCTGATAAATCACCCAATTACGAAATTCTTTAAACTTTTCTATCATAGTATACTCCTCTTTCACGGTGTAGATCAATTGTCATTGGTATATAATATTATAGTTTATTTTCAAAGAATTGTCAACACGATATCAAGAAATTGATAAAAAAGAGTACCCGAAACGTGTTCGGGTACTTTACCTATGTCCTTTTAACCGAGCATATCAATCGACTTGATTTATGGTGACGTCTCCCTGAACGATATCACACTTCAAAGAGCTGCACGTAACGTCACCCTTGATCTTTACTGCCTCAACATCTCCCTTAACAGTAATGTCGCCACCGCTATTAATATCTCCCGAGAAATTTCCGCCGCAAGTAATATCTCCTCCTGTATTACAGCCGCCCGACAAAGATCCACCTACGATAACATCTTCTCCTGTATTACAGCCTCCTGATAAATTTCCTCCAATTATGATACTCTCTCCACATTGACAGCCACCGGAAACAGAACCTGAAACAGTAATACTCATACCCGCCTTACAGACTCCTGATACGTTTCCGTTTACTTCAATATTACATTCACTTTGTACGCTTTTAGCGTTTCCAATCAATTCAAAAGTAAATTTCTCAACTATGGAATCGGATTGTAATATCTTTTTGCCCTGACATACTACACCACGGATCATATCGTCATCAGGCCAAGGGAATTCAGCACAGTGATCATAATAGATCTCGCTTTTCACCTCTCTTGAAAATAATTCGTCAATATAGATACCGAATATATCGGCCAAGTTAGGCAACAACATTATATCAGGCATTGTCATTCCCGATTCCCACTTTGAAACCGCTTGATTTGAAACGCCAAGCTTTTCTCCAAGCTCCGCCTGCGTCCAGCCGCGCGCTCTTCTCAATCGGGCAATATTTTCACCAATACACATAATCATTCTCCTGAAATCAGCTTTAAAATTATCTTATGACTATATTATAAGGCAAATACGGGAAAATGTAAAGCACCTATTTGGAGATTGAATACGGAAAAATTCTCCGTTTGGTTGGAAAATATATGTCTCGCCCGTCAAGTTAAGCAATTCGGGGCAAGAAAACAGGCAAAAAGCCCGAGGCGATTGCCTCGGGCTTTTCGTTGAGTTCGTAGTATAAAAATGCAACTCATTCTGAGAGACTTTTGCTTTAAAATGCTTTACATGCTTCTTACTATACGCAATTCATAGGGGTTGAGTTTGATTGTTTTTTTATAGATATCTCCGGAAATGAGATCCTTATATTCACCGTCAAATCTAAATTCCCCTGCTTTGCCGCCTATCGATGCGACGATATCCAGCGTATCACTTTCGCTAACTCTTCTTGTCAGCATAATACCGTCATCCACATCATAAACGCAAGCATTTGCAATAAATGCCGCTTTTTTTATGATCCTTAAAAGCTCCTTTTCTTCAGGAACAGTTCCAAGCATAACAATGTAGCCCTTGCCAACTTTCTTTATAAATGCGGCATGCTTTCCCAAGATAGCAGAATGACCGTTTTTAACAGTAAGCAACGGTTCAAAATCTCCTTCTTCAAACAGCTCGTATATCGCACTTCCCTGAATGCTTTTGCCGTCTTCATTTTCAAGTGTGATCCGCCCCTCGTCATCCGGTAGAATATACGCAAGTCTTGCACCGGTTATGTTTTCAAGTGAGCCATAAGGTGATGTCTTATACTTGGTTCCTACAGATGTGCGAATATCGGTCATTGGTCCTACCACCCAAACGCCGCCGTTCTTGACCCAATCAAATATTCTTTCGGAAAAATTATTTTCCTCCAATGTATATGCGGTAGGAGTAAATACCACTCTGTATGCATCAAGCGGCTCGGCAGTATCGATAACATCCGGATGAATACCGGCACTAAGCAATGACTTGTAAAATTTCTCCACAAATCCATGATTGTTTTCGATTGACCCATTAATATCCTGAGACAGATTAATGTTCCAGTTCAACGAAGAAAAAAGTAACGCGGAATCACTTTTAACTTTATAGTCAGCAATAAAATCCTTGACCTTGTCAAATTCGGACGAAGCTTTCCTTATTTCCCCATTTGCGTATGTATATCTTCCGAAAGTATCGAGAACGGCTCCGTGCATCAACTCATGTCCAGCCCAATGTGTTCGCCACAACCAATAAAGATTTGCTTCGCCGCCAAGCATAATAGGAAGCCACGTGTTCATATAAATGAAGCCCTCAGCCTTAAGAGAGTGGCCCGGCTTGGTTGATCCATTCCACGTTGCTTGTGTTTCGGTGCTCCAAAAAGGAAGCTTCGAAAAATGTCTCATATAATCCATCCACATAGCAACACTCACAAGGTCCGTATTATAATGATTGAATTGCGCTACGTCAAGAGGCCCGTTCAATTCTCTGTAATTAAAGCCGTTTAATGGCATTGTGTCGGTTCCTATCGGTGCGGACGAATATTTTCTGATTATATCCGCTTGCATATGCACAAATTTCTTGTGGCCGTCACTGTGCGAAAGATTCCATTCAAGCCTTATATGAGGATTGTGCCATGCGTTGATCGGAGCGAGAATATCCTCAATAGAGTCGTAGACTTGACTGAAAAGATTTAAATTCCACTCCCTGTTTACGCTTTCCACATCACCGTACTTACCAGCAAGGTGCTTATGAAACTCAATCATACAGTATTCACAGCAACAACCTGCTCCGTGATGATATATCTCGTTATCTATCTGCCATCCGATAATTCCTTCGTCTTTGCCAAATTCCTTTGCCAGCCTTTCCACAATATTTGCGGAATATCTGAGATAATCGGGATTGTTTGAGCAACAATGCCGCCTACCGCCGTGACTTTTTCTCGTTCCGTCTGGATTCAACATCAGAGCTTCAGGATATTTTTTCACAAACCAGTGCGGAGGTGTTGCCGTAGGCGTTCCCATAATAACTCCGATTTTTGCCTCGCGCATTTTGTCAACAACTCTGTGAAGCCAATCAAAACAGTATACTCCCTCGGTAGGCTCCATCTTTTTCCATGAGAATTCGGCAATTCTCACGACATTGAAGCCACACTCCTTCATTTTTTCAATATCAAAATCTAAAAGACTTTCCTCCCAATCCTCAGGGTAGTAATTTGCGCCAATCAGTATTCTTCCCATAAATAAATGTCCTCTACCTGTGTTAAATAAATTTTCGCTACGTATATATGAGTAATATTTCTCCCAAGCATTGCCTTGTTTTTTCATTATATCATACAACATCATATAATGCAATATGGAACGGCCTAAAAAATCAAATAACATCTTTATTGACAACTTAATTGTAGTTTGATTTTTGGCACTAAAAGGTGAAGCTAACAACTTTTATAGAATTCTATAATAATGATCCCCCACATTCAACGAATGGACATCGAACACCGAATAAACACTCGGCTGCTTACTATAAAAGAAAAGCTGTCCAAAAATCTTGAACAGCTTGATTCATATATTTGAAGGTATTATTATTTACAACACAAATTTGAGGGAATTTCAAAATTAATTATTAGATAAATCCAATATTGAAATCCCACAAAATCCTTGATATATAAAGGGTTTTGAATACAAAAAGGCCTTGCTGCTGAACCGTAATGGTTCAGATTATAAGGTCTTTTCATTTGGCTACCCTGTTGGATCATGACCTCCTCGCTTCGCTCGGCGCTGGCTATTGCTCGACGAGGCCGCTGCTCCGAACCAAGAGAGAAAGCAAAACAAAAGGCCCGCGCTATGCGCGGACCTTCTGTCTTGACTCCCCCTGCTGGGTTAGCGAAGATAAAACGATTGAGTATCGTTTTATCAAGCGATGTCGCCTAAAGTGCGAGTAAATCAAGGCGAGTGTACCGAGCCGAAGCTTTGTGACACACGACGGCGACCGGCTGCGTAGCAGGAACCAGCGACATCAGATTTTGCCGTCATGCTTACTTCCGAGTTCACGTTATTTTGAAACTTTCTTTTTGCTGAATAAGTTTTTCAAAACGCCAATTAAGCACCAAATAAATACAAATGCAGATACCGCAATCCAAATCACTGTGGTAACCTTATCTTCTGTAGGAAGAATGCGCGGAGTTCCCAAGAGCCATAATGTAACAAACTCCGATGCCATTATCCCGAGCAACCATCCCGTAAGTTTCACAAACATAAATCGCCTTGTCATAATTCTTCCCAGCAAATGAGAATACACGGAAAGAATAATGATGGAGAGAGGCATTAACAATAACTCTATACCATCAATTGCGTACTTTGTAGCGAGCATAGAAGACATAGTATATGTCATAAATGCGTTAATACATAAAGCAAACGTACCTACTCCGGCAATTACCAAATTAGATCGGATATTGTTTTGATAAAATCGCTCAGCGAGCGTATGTCCGAGAACAAACAAGCCGCAAAGAATCGCCCAAATAACACGGAAGATAATGTGAGGAACAGCTAATCTACCATTAAGAATTAAATATTCTAACACAAACGAATCTGCGACTACCGTAACAAACAAGAGTGCGATAACCAACCAGATCGTGCTTTTTTTCTGAATCTTGTTTTTCTTGATGCAACGATTAAGAATACAGAAATGAAGGATTGGAATACATAAATCTCGAATAAGCCAAAGCAGTAAAATGACACTGCCGGAGCCAATCAACCACATTAAAAATGTACATACTACAGAGAAAACAGGGGCAACGAAAAACGCCCAAAATATACAGTTCATATTTACTGTAATACCGCCTAAAAAATATATAATTTCATATCCGTCCGCAGAAATATCTTCGATAACAGACGGGAAAATAAACATACTCACCGTGATTATCAATGCAAAACAAGCGGCAACCGATCCCCATTTTACCCATGCTTTGCTTATAGGTTTCTTGCGTACAACGTCAGGAGCTGCGTCTTCAATCAGCCTTAGATCAATACGCCCCATTGCTTCAAGCAAACTCGTATTTGTCATATGTCAAAGCCCTCCTTTTTCAAAAACTGCTCTAACTTCTTTCGAGTGCGAAGCAAGTGCATAGTCACATTGCTTTCTTTCATAGAAAAATCTTTTGCAATCTCCGCAATGGTACTTATGTAGAAATACCGACGCACAAATATGTTTCGTGTCCTTTGCGGCAAAGTCCATATAAAACGGCTCAGCGCATCGGAAAGCGCAACACTCTCGCCAATATCCGCGCCACTGTCATTATCAGGAATACATTCCGATAATTCATCAAGCACAAGCGAAACTTGCCCACCACGCTTTTGCGCGTGTTGCTCTTTGTAAACATCCAATGCAAGCTGTCGGCTGATCATACCTACATACGGTCTTAATGAAGCAGGGCGTTGCGGGGGTATGGTGTTCCACGTTTTTAAATATGTATCATTTACAACTTCCTTTGCATCCTCATCATTGTAGAGGATTTGATACGCAATATAATGACAATAGTGCCCGTATTTCTTTTCCGTTTCCGCTATAGCAGTTTCGGAACGCGCCCAATATAATTCGACGATCTGCTCATCGTTCATTACTTCACACTCCTTTCAAATGATTTGAATGCCTTTCACCCTAATAAACGAAAAAATTGCTATTTGCATAACTCATGGATCAAAACTTTTTTATATTATAACATATTTCTTCTGAAAATGTGTAACCTTGAAGAAAAAAAGCGACAGTTATACAAAAGACGCTGCATATTGAGCTTGCGAAACACCTCTTAAAAAAATCACTTGCCGAGACAAGTGATTTTTTCTATCTTCCACTGTCAACTTAAAGCATTATTTTGTCATGCTTACTTCCGAAAACATAGTCGCCTTGCGCGCTTCGATACGCTCAGCTTCAACGCTCCTTGTTTTCGTTACCTCCCGTCGAAAAACAACACTCAGTTGTTTTTCTCGGTCGTCTACCGACCTCGCTTAGCTCAGCCAAGAAAGAGCACGTGAATGCTAATCATAATATTGTTGATCGGAGTCGGGCAAAGGGAGTCAACGAAAAAGCCCGAGGCGATTGCCTCGGGCTTTTCGTTGGCTCCCCCTGCTGGGCTCGAACCAGCGACATCATGATTAACAGTCATGCGCTCTACCGACTGAGCTAAGGAGGAATGTGGTGCACCTTCAGGGATTCGAACCCGGGACCCACTGATTAAGAGTCAGTTGCTCTACCAACTGAGCTAAAGGTGCATACCATATTTGTTAACATCTGGTATTATATCAAAGGCAGTGGGTCTTGTCAATACATTTTTTAATATTTTGTACCGGTGGGCTGTGAAAAAAATTATCTCTTTTTTATTATTTTGCACCCATTTTTTATAATTATGTGTTATACTATATTAAATTATCAAGAAAATCTTGTCAGGGGGCGATATTATGATATACGTTATAAGTGACCTGCACGGTTATCCGCTTGAGGACTTTTTGAGTTTGCTTGAGAGAGCGGGATTTACAGACAGAGATTTTTGCTTTGTTCTCGGTGACGTTATAGATAGAGGCGAGGACGGTGCTCGGTTGCTTGAATGGTTGATGTATCAGAGCAACGTTGAGCTTGTACTCGGCAATCACGAGGAGATGCTGCTTGCCTGTGATTTCTTGTTTGAGGAAGTTACCGAGAGCGCTCTCGCGAATCTCTCGGCTGATAAGATGGCTTTGCTTATGCATTGGAGAGAGAACGGCGGAGAGAAAACGATGAAGGGATTGCTTGCACTTGATCCTGAGATTCGTGCGGATATTTTAGATTATCTTCGAGAGGCGCCGCTTTGGGACGAGGTAGAGGTAAACGGCAGAGACTATATCCTTACTCACAGCGGACTCGGCGGTTTTTCTCCCGAGAGGGAAGCAGCCGATTACTCGGATCAGGAGCTGCTCTGGAACAGACCGTCCTTCGATGATGAGTATTACCCGGACAGAACCGTAGTATTCGGTCATACTCCCACACATTATTATGGACAGGAATATAAGGGAAGTATACTTGTTTGTGACAGTTGGATAAATATTGATACCGGAGCTGCTTGCGGACTTGCGCCGACGCTCTTACGTCTTGATGATATGCAGACTTTTAAATTAGAGGAATGAATATGAACTATAATTATCACACGCATACCTACCGATGCCGTCACGCAAAGGGAACACCCGAGCAGTATATCATCCGCGCGATTGAGGGCGGTATAGAGTATATGGGTTTTTCCGAGCATATGCCTCACATTTTTTCTGACGGATATGAGAGCGGTTACCGCTTGCCTATGTCCGAGGCTGAGAGTTACGTCAGCGAGATAAAAGCTCTCAGAGAAAAGTATAAGGATAAGATACGCATCAAGGTCGGATTTGAGATGGAGTTTTATCCGTCTCAGTTTGAGGCTATGCTCTCGGATGCACGTACTTTCGGGGCGGAATATCTTATACTCGGTCAGCACTTTATAGGCGAGGAGCATCCGTCGGGACGATATATATTTATAGAGACTGATAACGAGGCACATCTATGTGAATACGTAGATAACTGTATTCTGGGTATGAGTAGCGGAGCGTTTTCTTATCTTGCTCATCCGGACCTTCCGAACTTTACAGGGGATGCACGGATATACGAGCGTGAGGTGAGGCGGCTGTGCATTACGGCAAGGGAGCTTAACGTTCCGCTTGAGATAAATTTCCTTGGTATTCGCGACTCGCGCAGTTATCCTTCCCGTCGTTTTTGGCGGATTGCCGGTGAGGAGCAGGTCTCTGTTACTTTTGGTTTTGACGCTCACGATACGGAAGCGGCAGCTGACAGAAGCTCTCTTGCGTTTGCAATGTCGCTTGTTGATGAGTATAGACTCAATTATATAGGAATGCCGCGAATTATCGATGTTTCGAGATAATAAAAAAGATTTCACAGTACTCTGTGAAATCTTTTTTTGTTGCATAGGGTATTTCTGAGTACAGCTTTTTCTCTGAATAATATTTTTTATAGGAGTTGTGAAAAACACTTGCGTATTTATACCAAAAGTTGTATAATCAAGAAAATAAACGGCGCCTGACGAACGATAACAAAGATCGTCAGACGAACAATACAAGCGTCGTGTGACGAATAATATAAAAAGGTGCAGATATGGATACGAATGATTATATAATGTTAAAAGAAGCGGCAGAAAAATGGAACGTTTCTGTCCGCAGAGTGCAAACGCTTTGTGCTAAGGGCAGAATACGGGGTGTTGTCCGCGCGGGACGGGATTGGTTGATTCCGAA
Organism: Eubacteriales bacterium; assembly: GCA_045127215.1. Taxonomy (GTDB): domain Bacteria; phylum Bacillota; class Clostridia; order Oscillospirales; family CAG-272; genus HGM12713. Next base: position 19,101 of record JBGVPV010000010.1, read on the forward strand.
AAATGCCCTAAAACCCGTTGACGGCAGAACGAAGGCGGGCCGTGAGGCGCAATTGCAAAACAAAGATGCATTGATGCCTATGCCGAGGAAAACGCCCTTCTTATATATGTCAAGCCTCTATATCGCACCCGGCTGTGCTGAGGAGTCTGTAGAGGCATTGGCAGACAATCCGGAGGCTCAGAAGCTTCTCGCTGCTGAGTTCGCCTATGCCAGAGGAAATATTGATAAGGTGTACGAGAGCGCTAATTACCTATTGGAGAAGCATTCCGGCTTTTACGCCGTTCTTTCTGCAGGAATATTGCTGGCTCAATGCGCTATATGGCACGGCGACTTGAATATGTGGCGTAAGGCTAAGATCCACATATCCGAAGCAAATGCGCGCAACGATATTGAGAGAGAGATCGTTACGCTCTCCATCTGCGCCGTTGACAGTATGCTGTATGATATAAACAATTTTCCGGATTGGTTTAAGATCGGATGCTTTGAGATGCTGCATAAGGACTCTTTGCCTGCAGCAAAGGTGTATTACGCCAAGTATCTCTATGCTGCTAGCCACGGGCTTGCAGCGCAGAGCTATGAGCTGGAAGGAGTGAAAGGTCTTGCCCTTATGGGTCTTTTGCCCGCAACAATCGAGCCGATGATCTCACAGGCAATGGCAGATAACATAGTAATAACCGAGATCTTTCTGCGTTTGACCTGTGCAGTTACATACCACTACAGTAACAACGATCCCCAAGCTATCCGTCACATTGATAAGGCGATCGCCCTTGCTCTGCCGGATAAGCTCTACGGTATTCTTGCAGAATACTGCCGTATCCTCGGTAAGCTTATCGAATATCGACTGAGAGCTGTCGATGAGTCTGCCTGGATGTCTGTTTCACGTTTGTTTAAGATATACTATGAGAATTGGTCCAAGCTGAACAGCCAGATCACAGGACGTCAGATCATATCTTCGTTATCTGAGCAAAACCGTGAGGTTGCACGTCTTGCAGCATTCAAATTGTCCGATGCAGAGATTGCGGCAAGAACGCATATGTCGATATCCGGCGTTAAGCAAGCAATCCGCATTATCAAGGAACGAAGCGGTCTGGAGCGCCATGATTTTGCAGCTATTCTCTGATCGATATATCCAAAACCGCCATAAAAAGATATATACCGGCGGGCAGAAGCTCGGAATATTTGTACTTTTTTTGCGTTTTAGGTAATACACAAGGATAAAAATATCTGCTATACTAATGTCAGTCTGATAAGGTATAGCCGAGGAGAGCCAAACTCATATCGGTTTGAAACGATATATTTGCCTATCTCTGCCGACTCTCCTCGGCTATAGCAGTGACATTAAGCCGAAAGGAGAAAAGTATGTTTACAAAGCTTTTGGGGCTTGACAGCGAACCTCATACAGTCAAGCTGAAGGAAGGGGATCTTTTCAAGGTCATTGTGCTTTACGGCAAGTCTTTTGAAATAAGGTACGGTTTTTACGAGGAATGCGACAGATATACGCAGCACGCAGAACCTGTTGAGATATATCCGAACTTTAAGGTCAATCCGCAGTATACCGATGACGGAATTCCTTTCGTAACAGCTATGCAGAATCCTTGTAATCACTTTGAAGGCAAACTGGACGAGAACAGCGTTTGCGGCGATTGTGCATTTTATAGGCACGGCGACGAGCTTCTCGGCATTTGCGGGTGTTTTAAGAACAGGAAGACCTCATATACAAGGGGTGAAGTGTAAAATGAAGAACGTGGTGAATTCGCAAACAGGGTCTCCCCCATTGTTTGACAGGATAACTAGCATCTTATTTAATCGTAATTATTTGTATAACAATTCAGTTTCATATATTAACAGGAGGCAAAGTTTATGATTACAAAGTACAGTATGGGTAAACGAATCACAAGCGTATTTTTAGCGCTGACAATTATGTTTGCTATGATCCCGATTACAGCTCTGACAGCTAATGCGGCTGGCTCAACAAAGTCGGTTACGGGTGTAGTAACAGACCCCAACACTTCGACTAACTGGGAGACGATGATGGGCACCGACAATGACGGTAACCGCTATGCAGGTCGTGTGTGGGTGGACAGATCGGTCTATAAGGACGGCGATACCGTCGTGCTCAATAGCAGAGGTGAGGCAGGTTCCTCTTTTCAGGTTGCTCTTGAGGATGACGAGACATTCCAGGTCATCTTCTCCGCTCTCGGTTCTTCTATGACTACTACCGAGACTACGAGTACCGCCGGCCCTATGGATGTGGTCTTGATTTTGGATAACTCAGATTCTATGAAGGACAGCTCTCGTATGAGCGAGACAATTGCAGCTGCAAATAAGCTCCTTGCGAGTCTTCTTGAAAACAACGACGTTCGTGTTGGCGTTACGACCTATTCGCAGGATGCCGCTACGGTGCTTCCTTTCGGTAAATATGATAACGGCGTTGAACTGAAATACGATCGCTCGGGAGTTGTCAAAGCATACGACAACAGCGAACAATTGATCAACGGAAATTATAAGAGCGACGGCTATAATATGTATACGAATACGCAGTCCGGTTTTGAAGCCGGTATGGAAATGCTCGCTACTGCTACCGACACCAACGGTCGCAAGCCCGTTGCCATCCTTCTGACCGACGGTGCTGCGAACACTGCTCTTGATACATTGTTCTGGGCGAATCGTACCGGCACCATTCGCCAGGTATATTACGGTTCAAATATCAGCCCGATGATCGCATTATCCACTCTTCTGAGCGCTGCTTATAATAAGGCGGTTGTTGCCAATCATTACGGTATCGCTCCTATGGTCTATGGTATCGGTGTAGACCTGTCGGATACGGATGGCTCCAATGCGATCATCAATCCCAAGGCAAACTTCAATAACAACAATCGTAACAGCAATATTCAGAGTGCTTACGAGTTATTTACTCAGACTTGGTCTGTCGGCCGTGATGTTAGCGGCACTTCAGGCAATTATACTTTCCGATTCGGTCACGTATATCCTGTCGGATCGGGCATTAACGATAACAATATTAAAGAAAATATCAATTATGTAGATACATATTACTCCGCTTCCAGTGCAGAGCTGGAGTCTGTGTTTGATCAGATTTATGAGGAGCTTTCATCAGGTGCCTTTAATCCTATTTCTACCACAACCAAGGTAGAGGGCGGCACGGGTGAAGAGCACACCCCGCTGATATACGTAGACTACATCGGTCAGTATATGGAAATTAAGGAAATTCAGGGTATCACCTTGTTCGGTGCATCCTACGGTGTGACTATGAAGCCCGACGGCTCTTATGTAGTTACTGAACAGACCGGAATCAACCCTGCTACAGGCGAGGTGTGGAATACTGCTGAAGATATCCTTGTTTCCGTAACCGAGGAGGCTGACGGAACTCAGAAGCTCGAAATTAAGATCAACCAAGAGATCCTGCCGATCATAATGGAGCAGGTAGCTTCTCAGACGATTGGCAATGTGACGACCTCCACCATCACGGAGCTTCAACAGAGCCCGTTGCGTGTGTATTACACCATCGGCTTGGATTCTGATATTCTCCTTCCTAACGGTAAGGTGGACGTTAGCAAGATCCAGAATTATGCGCATCTGGATGACAACAGCGGCACTGTGTCTTTCTATAGTAGCCAGTTCGGTGAAATTAACGAAGCAAACAACTCAGGCGAAGTGATCAAGGGCGACTCTCACGTTGGTTTCAAACCGTCTAAAGAGAATCGCTTCTATTATCATCAGACCAATCAGGGTATCTTTACTGAGATCCGCAATAAGTCTGATAACAGCGTCGTAACAATTCCTGAAAACGAAGAGTACGGCATCCTTTGGGACGAAGATAAGTATAGCCTTACGTGGATGACCTACGAGGATTATCTGGCAATAGATGATTATGACAAGATCTATACCTATGTTACCTATTATCGTCCTACATTAGATAATACCGACGCTTCCACAGCAGCTGAGGAAGTAAGCTATCTGGTTTATACCGAGTGGTTGTATTTGAAGGAGTCTATTGCCTTCTATGATGCTGAGTCGCAGACTTATCTGAATGACGGTAAGGCTATTACTGCAGCTGATGTTCAGGCGACTATTGCGGCTTATATGCAGAGCAATCCCGACGCGGAGATCTACGCTGTGCTTGGCGTCGGCTCCCGACGTACCAGCCGTCTTCATAATATGACTGTTGACAAGGATGATAATTTCACAAGCACCTCTGAAGAAAGCTACTCGCCTGAATATATGGATTATACCGCTGCACATAACGGCAACGACGTGGTCGTTTGGCTTGGTAATAACGGTAAGCTGACCGTTGAGATCGAGACGGGTATCGCACTGACGAAAGTTGTAACCGAAGCTATCGGAGATGACACTGATACCTATCTGCTGACCGTTACAGTTCCTGCGGGAGTTACTGCAGCCCCCGAAGTCGTTACCGCAGATGGAAGTACCGTCAGCTTTACCTATATCAATAACGTCTTGACCGTGAATGTTAAGGCAGGTCAGACCGTCTATATAAGCGGTATCCCCGGCGGAACCGAGTGTGAGATCGGCGAGCAGATCAAGGGTGATTATTATATTGCCGACAAGACTGATAAGGTAACCGTTCCTAAGGTCAGCGACGCACTTAGCGGAACGCCTCAGTTCGTTTCCGCAGTTGTTACCAACGCTCCTCATAAATACGGTAATCTCTTCATCACCAAGGAGATTACAGGCGATCATTTCATTCCCGATAGTATTCTGGACAGAGAATTTGACATTACCGTGAACGTCGGCATTTCTCTTACAGGTAAGACCTTTACGATATCGGACAGTGCCGCAACCGCAACTTACACAAGAACAGTGGATGCACACGGTAATATGACGTTCACTATAAAGGCAAACCAGACCATCGAGATCCTGAATTTGCCTGAAGGTACGAAGGCGGTCGTCACCGAGTCTGATCCGGGCGCGAATTTTGCGGTTTCCTATCGTACACGAAATCATTCCGGCGAAGCTGCAGACAACGACTCAGAGGTTGTGATCCCTGCCGGCGGTAATGCTACAACGGTTATTCTTAACCGATACACACCGACTTCCACTACGGTGGATCTGGATATTTCCGGAACAAAGAAATTTTCCATCGAAGGTACTCACAGCGGCGGTTCCTTTGATTTTAAGGTTCAGAAGCGGGATGGAGCAAAATGGGTAGATATCAGCGGAAAGACCGCTTCTGTATCTTATCAGGAAAACGAACACGGTGTAAAGACGTTTACAATTGAAAACGTTCTTGCCGGAATTGAGTATACCCACGTAGGTTCTTGGGTATATCAGGTGCTGGAGGTTAAGGGCAACGTTGAAAACGTCACTTACGACAGAACTCTCTACAGCTTTTCTGTGACCGTTACGGATAACGGCGGTCAGCTTGTAGCAACGGTGACCGATGTTAATAATACCGAGATCACCGATGGCTCTTATAGAGTTGAATTTGTTAATACCTACAATACCGCTCCGATCAGTATGGATATAGTCAAAGAGGTTAACAATAAATCCGGCGATGACACTGTTTCCAAGGCAGGCTTTAAGTTCAGATCAAAAGCCGTAGATAAAGACGGCAACGCTCTGGATCCCAATGCACCGGAAACTTCTACAAGTACCATTTATACCGATGCGGCAGGTAATGCCAGAATCAGTGGTTATTATAGCGAATCCGGAACTTATTATTACATCATTTGGGAAGATGCTTCTGAAAATATTCCAGGATGGGAATATTCCAAGGCTGAGTATTTCGTTACTGTCGTGGTTACAGTCGATAACGGTAACCTGTCTTCCAAGATGACTATTATACCTTGGAACGATGCAGCAAAGGCAGAGAAGGCTCCTTTCGTAACAAACGACAACGAAGGCCATCTCTACTTCACAAATACCTATGATCCTGCTGATATTGTTGTCAATTTGGATGGATCGGTTGTAAAGGAATTGACCGGAAAGACTCTGAAAGCAGGAATGTTCAGCTTCTATGTATTCGAGGACGGCAAGGTAGATCGCAAGGATTATACCAAGGCTCTGTTCGGCGGTACAAACAACCTGAACGGTGATGTGAAATTTGTTGATTTTGAGAAAGAGCTTACCTATGACAAGGTCGGAACGTACGCATACGATATCGTTGAGTTTATCCCTGACGGTGCGACGTTAAATGCTGCGACAGGTATGTATGAGCTCAACGGTATGAGATATGACCCGACTATCTACGATTTGATCGTTGAGGTTAAGCTTAACGCTACCAGCGGAAAGCTTGAGGCAGTATGGCTGTTCGAAGATTCCACCGGTCAGGTAGCAACCTTCCATAATAAATACGAAGCAACTCCGACTACATATAAGTTTGGCGGTCAGAAGACTCTGGACGGTCGTGCAATGCAGACGGGTGAATTCTCCTTTGGCCTGTATGAAGGCAACACTTTGAAAGAAACTGTGAACAACAAGGCAGACGGTAGTTTCACCTTCTCTGCGATCGAGTACACTAAGGCTGGAACTTATACCTATACGATCAAGGAGATCGAGCCTGCAACTAAGGCACCCGGTGTGATTTATGACGGTGTAAATCATCCGATAACCGTGACGGTGACCGTTACCGACACCGACGGTGAGCTGAGTGCTAGTGCTGACGTAAGCAACGCCGATATTAAGTTCAATAACACCTATACTGCATCTTCCGTATTCGTAAACTTTGAAGCGCATAAGACTCTTAAGGGCAAGGGATTGCTTGGTGACACTTTCTTCTTTGAGTTATATGCTACCGATTATAATTTCACGATTGCTGACAATGCAACTCCGATTGTTCGCACAAGCTGTGACGAGGAAGGTGTTGCAGGATTTGGCTATCGTGAATTTATGAAACCCGGAACTTATTTCTTCGCAATTATTGAAGATGCAACAAACCCGATCGAAGAGATCGTTTATGACACTGTACAGCATAATTATATCGTGACCGTTCGCGATCAAGGTATAGGCAAGCTGGAAGCTACCGTTTTGAAGGTTGGCAGTACTTCTTCCGTTTTCGGTTACGGCAATGTGAGTGCAGTCGTTGCAAACTTTGAGAATGCAACCTTCGACGAAGTGGTTGAGAAGGAAGTATATGCACAGAATGCACCTCAGACCAACATTGACGGCAAAAAGGTTAATGAGGGCGAGATCCTGACATATTTCATTAAGTATACCAATTATACCGGTGCGGCTGTTGTAGCAGATATTACGGATACCATTCCGAACTATACTTCTTATGTGGAAGGTTCCGCTTCTCACAACGGTACATATGCAGAAACACATATCAATTGGATCTTGAATGTGGCAGACGGCGAGACAGTGACTGTATCCTTTAATGTTCGTGTGGATGAAACGCAGGTCATCGTTACCAACACTGCAGTTGTTCGTGACGGTGTGAATACCTACATCACAAATGAGGTTGTCAATCACACGGTCGAAGATCAGTTGGAAAAAGACGTATTCTCTCTCGATGACGTAACCGTCAGTATCGATGGTAATAAGGTTTACTCAGGCGACGAGCTTCTCTACAAGGTGACCTTCACCAACGCCGGTATGGATGCTGTTGATATCAAGATCACCGACAAGCTCCCGACAAACACTACCTATATTGCAGATTCTGCCGATAACGGCGGTGTTTACGTCAACGGTGAGATCGTTTGGGATCTTAATGTTCCTGCTTGGCAGACTGTAACCGTTTCCTTTAAGGTTAAGGTAAATACAGGTATTGGCGCTGTTATAATTGAAAATAAGGCTACCGCAACCGACGGAACAAATAATTATGAAACCAATATCGTCACCAACTACACCGTTGAGGATGAAGTCGGAAAGAAGGTCTTTGCAGCAGATAATGCCGAAGTAAACATCGACGGCAATACCGTTGCACGCGGCGACACCTTGAATTATGCGATCAGCTATAAAAATACTTCTTTAGATAAGGTGACTGTGGTCATTAAGGATACCGTTCCGATGCATACTACCTACGTTACCGATTCTGCAGATAACGGCGGTGTGTACAAGGACGGCGAGTTGACCTGGATACTTGAAGTCGAGGCCGGCGCAACCGTGACCGTTTCCTTTAAGGTGAAGGTCGAATCGGCAGAGAGCGCTACCGTTAAAAACAAAGCGACCGTTACGGAAGGTAAGAACACTTACACTACGAACGAAGTTTCTAACCCGATAAAGAATGAAGTTCCCGGCACTTCGGACGATCCGAAGGTTCCTCAGACAGGTGATAACACGCACCTTGCTATGTGGGTAGTTCTGATGTTTATCAGCGGCGGCGCAGCACTCACCCTTGGTGTATACGGTAAAAAGAAGAGTAGACAGTTGTAAGGGAAAATGATGCGCTGAGATAACTTAAAAATGCGGAGGCAGGCTCTGTTAGAGACTGCCTCCGTTTCTGTATAACGACTAAGAATGCAATAGTCTTCGTTTATATTGAAATTATTACTCGGATAAAAAATAAAAAAACCGTGTCGCAGTGCATAGGCGGCACGGAAATAGTTCGCGTTACGCGGGATTTATACGGTATTGTCAGTAGATCTTCTCTTTTTTTATCAGAGTGGGAGGAGTATTCACCGCTCATATAAACAGTCAGATCGTCAAAATACATATTATCATCTCGCGTATAGTATATCACGTACAATAAATATTATAGTAGAAATAATAGATCAATTATTCATTATTCATCAGTGAAGCGGTTTCATTATTAACACAAAATTCCTATCGATTATAGCCGAGTGTACTTTAGAACACTTGGCTATAATTGACAGGATTATTGCTTTGGAAGGGGTGTATGGGTTCGTAGCTTTTTAAAATTACAAACTATATGTTTGACCCACTCTGCAGGATATTCGAGTTGAAGTATGTTTTATGAATTTACAGAATAATCCTTTTTGAATCCATGTGCGCCAAAAATTTGCCACTGACCGATGCCAAGTCGTCCAATAATTGCTTTTCTTTCCTCGGAACATAATTTCGGGTCGGTATCTACGGAAGTCATCAATATAGGTGCGTATTGATTATATTCCGCTTGTTTGGCTGTTAATCCTTGCAGATTAATATATACGTCGCCCGTAATAGCGATATGCTTAGCATATTCAATCAATACAATTTCACCGGGCAAATGACCGCCCTTTCCTTCATAAACCTCAAAGTGCAATTCTTCAAAATCAAAAAAACCGATTTGAGTAAGAGGTTCGGTTAAATTCTCAATATCATTCCACATAACTCTAATCTTATTGGGATTTGTTGGCTGATATGAGGTAAGTATTTTACAAATGTTGATATATGGTTTATGCAAAGGATTCTTTTCTCTGTAACCGTCATTTCCAATGTATTCATTCTTTAAGCAGATGGCCGTTTTAGCACTTGCGATTATTTCATCGAACAACGGTAGCAAACCACAGTGGTCAACGTCCGCGTGAGTTACAAGAATGGTTTTCTTAATCTCATCAAAGTTGGGAACAACTTTCCGCATAATCTCAAGCATTTCATCACTGTAACAAGCATATCCGCTATCTATAAACAGAACTTTATCATTGCTTTTTATAATAATTGTATTGCTGCCGCAAGGAGGCTCTATCAGAATTATTTCCGTATTATCAGAAACCTTATGTGTGCTAATTCTCGGCGCAAATGATCTTCCTCTGGAAGCACCGAGGAGTTCGGCAAATTTGCTTATGCTATCAAAAGTTCTGTATGGAGATAAGCCTTGCTCGTCCAGTGTTTGCATCGCTAGGTTTATATGCACCAAAAGCTCACGGCTAACTTTTTCTGAAAGCCCCATTGTTTGAGATAATCCCATAACATAAGTGTTATAAAAAATACTGTTGTCGTAAACTTTTTCTGAACTGTTATAGTTGATAACACGAACTTTACACAGTTTTTCGGCTTCTGCAAGAAATTCGGAAATCTTATCAATATTCTCAACATATAATCCCATCTTGAAGTATTGGTAATCCGTGCCGTTTTCCTGAGAACTTATATAAGAAATATTGAAATTGAAATCGTTAATAAGTGTCAAAACATTCGTTACGCTACCCGGTTTATCTTCAAGACAAAATTCAATTAACACAACGCTCGTTTTGTTAGTGTTACTTTGAAGATATCCGATTTTTTGAAGTTCAATATCAGCCTTGTTTAACTGTTCTTCCGTTCCTTCGGCATCAATAAATAATGTGTGTGAATCAACTGCCTTATTATAGCTGACACGGGTTATATTAATTCCCAATGCAGAAAAACATTTACTTGCTTTTAAAAATGCGCCTATATGGTTTGGCATAGATGTTACGTAAGTTTTTTTCAAAGTATATTACCTCAATTAGAATACTGCTTCATTATAGCGTTCTGCATTTTACAATTGCTTCAGTAATGTTGGTCAGAACAGGTTCTCTATGTTGATTGTACGCCTCGATCGTAATCTCGACTAATCCGTTTTTTGAATTTCTTTTTAGAAGTTTTGTAATGGTAGCTCTGGCGGTCAACACGTCATTTGCATACACAGGTTTTAACCATTCTATTTTTGTTGATTTACCGGCTATCAGTTCGTTTTGGAAAAAATCGACTTCAAGGTATTTTATCCATACAGACATAAACGACATTACACCCGGAGCGATAAGCTTGCCGAAGGGAGTCGTTTTTGCATATTCTTCATCGGTGTGCAGAGGAATATTATCGTAGTCGCGCGCGAACGCGAGCATTTTATCTTTTTCTATCAGAGCGGGCGGGGTATCCACGCTCATACCAACAGTCAGATCGTCAAAATACATATTATCACCTCGCGTATAGTATATCACGGACAATTTAAATTATCATATCAGAACACCGCATTTTCTTATATTATAACAGAAACTATTAGTTAAATCAATTATTTATTATTCATTAATCAGCGAAGCGATTTTATTATTCATTATTCAATCCAAAATCCTGTCGGGTGAATGATGAATACTGAATAACGAAAAAAGAATAGGCAAGCCAATGTGATGCTATGTCCTCAGCATAGTGATGTTTAGCTTCTTCGTTGCAAGGTGATGGGATGTTTGCCCGCTACGCCGAAAAGGCGTAACATCACTCACGCAGTGATCATCACTGCCAAAGGCAACATCACTTGCCCGCAAGGGCAAATATCGTTAAAAAATACCAAGTCGATTTCGACTTGGTATTTTTGTCTCTTCTGAGCTTAATAGATGACATATTATTTTTCTTTATTGCGCCCTAATATTTTAGAAAGTCTGATTGGCTTAAATGAAGTAGCGAAGGTAGTTAGCGTCATAAGTATAACTATCGGCAACCACATTTTATAATATTCCGTATTAAGCGCATGACTAAGCGAAAGTTGAGGCATACCTTCACAGCCTTCGTCAAAATACAAGCCTATAAATAAAGCCAAAAACATAGAAAGCGAAACGGAAATAGTAATGATATAATCAAACTTTGCTTTTGATTGCGATATTGTTCCAATCAAGACTGCAAACGAAAGGAGAAAGGCAAACATAAAGTATGGCGCGATTGGTTCTAACACTTCCGCATTTTCAAATAAGGTTGCGATTAGAAAAATAATTGGGATAATAACAAACGGAGAAAAGTAATATACTGCTTTTTTAATATTCCCACCGCCTTTTTAGAGTAATTATATCATATTTTCGTCTAAAAATCAACTGCAAATCAGCAAACCGAATGAACGGCAAAAGCTCCGTTTGCGCGGAGCGCATATCACGGAGAAGCCGTGAACAGAAACTGCAACTTGTTGCGGTATGATAATTTAATCATATCATAAAACCTATTGCTTTTCACTTTTACAATAAAAAATGCTTTTTGCGAAAGCGAAAAGCTACCTAACTTATTACCTCTTACCTTTTACCTATTACTTCCTCAAAAATCCTGTATTTAAAGTAAGAGTGAAGAGGTGAGAGGTAAAAAGTAAAAATCCCGCACTTTCGTGCAGGATTTTTTGGCAGAGGAATAGGGATTCGAACCCCAACAAACAGAGTCA
>JBGVPV010000011.1:0-10281 GCA_045127215.1 Eubacteriales bacterium
AACTACATTTTACACCTTGGTGGGAATATTGTCTATACTTTTTTCGGGTGTTGCACTTGATATTATAACATGCCGTCCCCCTTCCCTGACAACGGAAGGCTTGTCGATATCGATTGTGCTTCACATGATTTATTAATAATCGTATATAAACAAATAAAAATACATAGGACGACAAAACAGGTCACATTAAGCCTTCCCTTGTCAGGGAAGGGGGACCACGAAGTGGTGGATGAGTAGTCCTCACACAACGGAGTCGTGTGAGAATGGGAAGTATGCCCCTCTCCGTCGGATTGCGCCGCCACCTCTCCCCGAGGGCGAGGCTATATTATATTTCTTTATTTATCCATAGGGGAGGGGTCTCCCCTCCCGCTTTTTTGAAATTTTACTTTGCGCCCACGCGGACGACTACAACTTCGCTTGCGCTACGTAGCATGTTTGCAAAAGCAAACATTGTGATCGCCCCTACAACTAAAGGAACATTTTTCATTGATAATGGCGGATTCCATATCCGCCCGCGTTTTAAATTAAACTTCACCGTCTTTTAAAAAAAAGACGGGCAAAAACTTTTAAAAAATAGAGTACCCATTTAAGAAATGGGTACTCTGCCAAAAACATTTCAATTTTCAATTCACCGTTCCGCGTTCAAGCGTGAACATTTTTTCAACGTGCGCAAGAAGCAACGGATATTCACTCAGATCGGGAGATGCCGCAAGCAACGCGCGCGCTTCCTCGAACGCGCTGTTCATAAGCCCTGCGTCGTCGCACAGCTCGGCAAGCTTGAATTTTATACCGCCGCTCTGTCTGACGCTCTCCTCTCCGCTACCGCGCAGAAAATCACCGGGGCCTCGCATAAGCAGATCCCTCTCCGCTATCTCAAAGCCGTCGTAACAGCTCTTCATCGTATAAAGTCTTTCCTTTGCCTTGCCCTCAACGTTTACGGCGTCAGACACCAGCACGCAATAGGATTTCTGCTTACCTCTGCCGACTCGTCCGCGAAGCTGATGAAGCTGTGAAAGACCAAACCTGTCCGCGTTCTCAACTATCATAAGAGTCGCCTCAGGTACGTTTACGCCGACCTCGATAACCGTAGTCGATACGAGTATATCGGTACGCCCTTCGGCAAAATCCTTCATGACCGCATCTTTATCGCGGCTCTTCATCTTACCGTGCAAAAACGCCACCTTGTACTGCGGAAAGATCCTTGTCAGCTCCTCGGCGTACCCTACCGCCGAGCGCAGAGGAGTTCCCTCCTTAACTCTTCCGTCGCCGCCGATATCGTCCATCAACAGATCTGCCTCCTCGTCGCGTCGCTCCTCGACCGCAGGGCAGACGATATAAACTCTGCCGCCTGATTCTATCTGCTTCGCGATAAACGCGTTTAGCCTCTCACGGTACCCCTCGTCTACCGCAAAGGTATCCACCCTCTGTCTGCCGGGGGGCATGGTATCTATCCTTGAGACGTCAAGGTCGCCGTACATAGCAAGCGCAAGTGAACGCGGTATGGGAGTCGCGCTCATAACAAGCATGTGCGAATGTTGATTTTTCTCGGCAAGAAGCGCGCGCTGATCCACGCCAAAGCGGTGCTGTTCGTCAGCTACCACAAGCCCGGGGCGCGCAAACTGAACGCTGTCACTGATAAGCGCCTGGGTGCCTATCACGGCGTCTATCTCTCCCGACGCAAGCGCGGCGTGCACGCGTTTTTTTACGGCAGGCGTCATAGAGCCCACAAGCAGCGCAACTCTCACACCAAGACCGCCAAGCAGCGCGGAAAGATCGGCATAATGCTGTGTGGCGAGTATTTCGGTAGGCGCCATAAGAGCCGCCTGCACGCCGTTTTTAACGGCAATATAGATAGCCGCCGCCGCGCACACGGTCTTACCGCAGCCAACGTCGCCAACCACCATTCGATTCATAGCGTAACCGCTGCTCATATCCTTTTTGATCGCCTCAACGGTACGCTTCTGAGCGTCAGTCAGCTCATACGGGAGCGCCGCTTCAAAGCGTCTAAGATCAGTATCCGTACACGCGATAGCAGGCACGGGATCACTCTTTGAGCCCGACATGGTAACACCAAGCGCAAAGGTGAAAAGCTCATCAAAGATCAGCCTTCTTCTTGCCGCCGCAAGCGCCGAAAAGCTGTCGGGCGCGTGTATCTGCCTTTGGGCAAACGATCTCAAGGAAAGTGAATACTTCATTCTCACGCTCTCGGGCAAATAATCCTCACTCTCACCCGACGCCGACGCGATCACAAGCGCCGAATGCATATCCTTGGCTATCTGCTTCTGACTGATACCGTCAGTCAGCGAATATATGGGATATAGCGGCGGCAGATCCACGCTCTCTCCATACGGCTCGTAGGCAGGCGAGGACATCGCGTATCCGGTTTTGGTTCTCTGTACCTTACCGTAAAAGCGAAAATCACTTCCGACGGGAAAGGCGTTTTTTAAAAATTCCTGATTGAAATAGGTTATCTCACAAAATCCGCTCTCATCGTACGCCTTGAATTTGAGAAGCGTCATTCGTTTTTTAAGACGAGCCACTTTTGGCTCGGTTGCAACGGTGAGTATCACCGAGCTTTTGCAGTCATCGTACGTGTCCTTCAAAAGCCGAACGTCGCCTCTGTTCTCATATCCGCGCGGATAATGCTCAAGAAGCGCGCCCACGGTATCTATTCCCATTTTCGCATATTTTTCAGCTCTTACCTTGCCAACGCCGTAAAGCTTTGTGACCGGGGTGGCAAGTAATGATCCCTCTGCCATAGGTACCCTCCTTTTTTTAATAAGTTCTTATCATAAATATTATAAATGCAATTTGCCGCTTTGTCAAGGAATTTTGCGCTTTGATAAAATTTTAAAATAATAAATATTTGCTTTGTGCACAATTTGATATTGACAATCCGCAAAATTTGAGTTATAATATACCTTGAATACAAATAGCGGAGGTTTAATACCATAATGAAAAAAATTCTGGCGCTCATTCTTGCCCTGACAGTTCTCGTTTGTCTTGCGGCGTGTAATAAAGATCAGACTGACGACACAAACAGCGGCAATGACGATAATAACGTAGAGGTTGAATTCGTATATAACGGATTTGAATATCAGGTAAACAGCACGGGTACTTACGAGATCATCGGTTACAGAGGTACCGACAAGGAGATCACCGTTCCCTCCTCTATCGAGGGTCGTAAGGTAACAGGTATTGGCACTGACGCATTCAAGGCGCTCAATACAATCACTTCTGTTACTATTCCCGATTCCATTACCTACATCGCAGACTTTGCTTTCGCAGAATGCGACTACATAACAAAGATCACTCTCCCCGACAGCATCACCACACTCGGCATCGGAGCGTTTTACAGCTGCTCTGCTCTTGAAGAGATAACTCTTTCCGCTTCTCTTACCGAGATCGGCGACCTTGCTTTCTGGGATTGCGACAAGCTCGCATCTATAACCCTCCCCGTAGGACTTAAGACTATCGGTGAGGGCGCGTTCTTTGACGCTGATATACTCAATAGCGTAGTTCTTCCCGCTTCTATCGAAAGCGTTGGCAAGACTGCATTCTTCTACTGCGATAATCTTACCACCGTTACCGTAAAGGCAGAAAAGGCAACCTTTGGCGAGTGGGCTCTCGGTAACAAAGACAATGTTACAGTAAAGGCTTACACAGGCTCCACCGCAGAAGCTTTCGCAAAGGCGAACGGCATGGCGTTCGAGGCTATCGTTGACGCTGAATGATTTTAGTTATATAAATACAGAAACCTCCGACGGATTTCAAAAGTCCGTCGGAGGTTTATTATACACATATTTATCAGCTACACTATATCTGATAATGCCATCTCGTAATATTCATTCGCCATCGCTCACGGCATATAATTCATCAAATTGCCACATCATCGGGTTTTCGCGGATATAACGCAAATGTTCCTCGTAATCCTCACGGCTTCGGATTATGTGGTCATTAAAACGCGCCTGCCATATATTTTCTCCGTATTCTTTATTACAAAAGCGTTTAAATGTTGATACAAACTGTGAGCATACACTATTTGCCCTTTCAAGATTTGTAGGGACAGGCGTCCTCGACTGTCCGTTTTGTGTCACGGTTTTATTTTCTTTTACCAAGAGCAATAAATGAATATGGTTAGGCATTATCACATAACACTCAACCGATAAATGATCGTAAAAATCATTTAATTGTTTAATATATTTATCCGCAATTTCCACATATCTCGTTAGTTTATTTTGCGGACAGTCGAGGACGCCTGTCCCTACAATATGGGAGAGCATGCGCCGTCTGTTTGCGGTGCAAATCGTTATAAAATAAGCGCCGTTTGTATTATAATCAAAACCGCTTAATCTTGTTGATTTCCTTTTCGGCAATTCTTTTTTACTGTCCATTCTCATCTCCCGGCGATTTTATACCAAGATACGCCCAATCTCTGCGTACGGGTACGATCCGGGTACATAGCCTGCCTTCCTTAACAAAGCATTCAAAGGGTATGTTACTACGGCCGCAGATATCGGCAAGCGTTTCGGATATGCGTGTATTATCTTGCCAGGGCTTCTCTATTATCACGGTCTCTATACCGTGATCGTGCTCACGCAGGGATATCTTGGCGCACTCGTCCGCGCGACTTGAACGACCGCCAAGAGTCAGCAACAAAACGAATGAAATAAATAACGGCAGATCAAAGTCATTTGAGATCACCACCGAATCATCAAGCATTATTCTCGACCGCCGCGAGACGTATTCTGTAATGAAAAGCGCCCTTCTCTTCAAGAATTCAATCCGAGAATATTCGATCGAGTCCACGTACGGTGCAAAGCAATTACCGAGCAGGTCGCGCAGGCGGATGCTCTCCTCGACGTGCCCCTCGCGAATTCCCGTCCGCCTTAGCTGACGCCTCTCGGCAACGGGAGAAAGCGCAATATTCCACCTCTGATTCTTAACTACTCTCAAAAAGTTTTCTCCACCGATACTCGGAAAGCTCAGAACGCACAAGGAGGTCGACGGATATAAAAGCGTTATTGCCACAGCAAAGCCGCGCGCGGTACTTACCACCACGGGAAGCTCACCGTAACCGTTAAGGTAATCGGTAAGAAATTCAAGCTCACCGTCAGACATAATATCAGACAGAAAATCCGCGGATTTAATTTTCCCACGCATACGGCTCGCCACAAGACGCCCACCCTTTGACAAATCAAAGACCATACAGCTGTCAAGCGGCTCGCTCGATACACTGTCGGAATACTCCGACGAGCTGCGCTCTAAAACTTCATTTAAATAATCCATAAGTCTTTTTTCACTCCGAAGCCATTCATTCAAATAAAATTGTATCATATTACAAAAAATTTTTCAATATATTTTTAAAAAATGCCGAAAGCGGTAATTTGTCGAAAACTTTTTGAGATAAAAGCTAAAAAAGGGGTTGACAATCCGAGGGGGGTGTGGTATAATAGCTAATGCAGCGGACGTAACTGTACGCCGGTGTGGCGGAACAGGCAGACGCCCGGGACTTAAAATCCCGTGATACGAAAGTATCGTACCGGTTCGACCCCGGTCACCGGCACCACACGGTAAATTTAATATCATATCGCGGAGTAGAGCAGCTTGGTAGCTCGTCGGGCTCATAACCCGGAGGTCGTGAGGTTCAAATCCCACCTCCGCAACCAAAAAAATTCCTCGGACTTGTTCCGAGGATATTTTTTTACCTCTTCACTTTTCACTCTTCACTCTTCACTTTCCCCTCCGTCGAGGAATTTTTTTGGAAGTAATAAGTAATAGTGAATAGTGAAAAGGTATTAGATGTAGCTTTTCGCTGCGGCGAAAAACATTTTTATTTTAAGGTTGAAAAGTTATAGGTTTTATGGTATAATTGATATAGCAAAGTGAAAGGTGGCAAGGTTATGATCGAAAGTCCGTTAATTGTAAAATCCAAAGCATTTGCGCTTGAAGTAATACAGGTGTGTAAGGATTCGAGAGTAGCAAAGTGCGAAAGTGCTTTGATCAATCAATTTTTACGCTCGGGAACGAGCATAGGCGCGAATATCAGAGAAGCATTTTATGCTCACGGCAAGGCTGACTTTATTGCTAAACTGCAAATTGCTTTGAAAGAGTGTTCCGAAACGGAATATTGGATTGAGCTTGTTTTAGAAAGTGGATATTATCATGACAAAACCTTGCTCGATAAATGTACGGAACTGAAAAGGATTTTAATTTCTTCCCTTAATACAGCTAAAGCAAATCAAGATAATAAATAATTTCCCCAAACCCTCTGGACTTTCCGCAATCTTTCGGTATATTTTTAATCGACATTTATTTAGAAACACAACTCAACCATTTTTTTAAAAGAGGTGATCTTATGGTACGCAAAGGCGCGGTAATGAAATTATATCCCGGGAAAGCCGAGGAATACGAAAGACGGCACGCTATGCTCTGGCCTGAGCTTATTGAGGCTATTCGCCGTGACGGCGGTAAAAATTACACCATTTTTCACGATCCCGAGACTAATCTCTTGTTTGAGTATATCGAGATCGAGGACGAGGCCGTTTGGCTGGCACGCGGCGGTGACGAAATAACAAAAAAATGGTGGAATTATATGGCTGACATTATGGAAACCAATCCCGATAACAGCCCATTTTCCCGACCCATCAACGAAGTATTCCATCTTGACTAAGTAAAAAATCCTCGGACTCATTCCGAGGATTTTTTACTTTTTCACTCTTCATCCTTCACTCTTCCCTCTTCACCCTTCACTCTGCATTCTGCACTCTGCATTCTGCACTCTCCACTCTGCATTCTGCACTCTGCATTCTGCACTTTTCCCCCTCTTTTTCCTTTTTTGATAAATTTATTTTCATAAATATAATAAAAACATTTTTTTCTATTGACAAATTACACCACTTGGTGCTATAATTATAATTACTTATAATATGTTTTCAGGAGGAAGTATGAAAAATATTAGACTCACCGCCAAAATCGCAGTATTTGCACTGTGTATTGCTTTGGCGATATTAGCTTTTTCTGCGTGCGGCAAAACTCAGAATACTCTGACCGTAAAGTTCAACACCGCCGGCGGAAATATGATAGAGTCCGTCATCGTCAGCGAGGGTGACCATATCAACGCACCCGCAGCTCCCACGAAGGACGGCTACATATTCCTTGGTTGGGCACTCCTTGACGGAACTCCCTGGAATTTCGCCAATGACACCGTTGAAGAAAATCTCACTCTCGTTGCCGTTTGGGAATGCAATCACGTATTTGACAGTGCTTGCGATACCGACTGTAACGTAAACGGCTGCGGATTTACCCGTGCTACCGCTCACGTTTTCAGCCTTGTTTGTGACGCTGAATGTGACGTAGAGGGTTGTGGCTTTGTTCGTGAGGCTGATCATATATTCGACAGCGATTGCGACAAGACCTGTAACGTAAAAATGTGCAGTAAGCATGGTACAGACACAAGCAAGTGCGACAAGAACTGTGACATAAAGGGTTGTACCTTTACCCGTGAGACCTTCCACTACTACGATAACGACTGTGACACAACGTGTAACGTTGAGAACTGTACATACGTTCGTACCGTTCCTCACTCCTACACGGACGCTTGTGACGTTGACTGTAACTATGCTTGGTGTGACTTCGTAAGAGTTGCTCCTCACACTTACTCTCACGCTTGCGACACGACCTGTAACAATACCGCCTGCGGATACGTTCGTGAGATCGAGCACGTATTTGACTACGTTTGCGATACCGAATGTAACACCGTTGGATGTGAGTTCACCCGTGAGGTAGAGCACAGCTACTCCAACGACTGTGACGCTTCTTGTAACGTTAAGTACTGTAAGACTCACGGTTACAACACAGACAACTGCAAGTCCAGCTGTAAGATCCTCTCCTGCGGACACACACGTATGGTTCCCAAGCACGTATTCGATCACGAGTGCGACGAGTACTGTAACGTATGTAACACAAAGCGTAAGGTAACACACTTCTTCAGCCACTACTGTGACCCCGAGTGTAACAATGACCTTTGCGGATACACACGCGTACCTCCTCACGTCTTCAGCAACGACTGTGATCCTGACTGTAACGCAAACTGCGGCTACACCAGACCCATCACTCACGTATTCTATCACGACTGTGATCCCGACTGTAACGTAATCGGATGTACCTTCACTCGCGAAATCACACACGTTTTCACCGACGCGTGTGACACTGACTGTAACGTTAACGGCTGCGGATTTATCCGTGACGGCGGACACGTTTACACCAACGCTTGTGACGAGACCTGCAACAACGAGGGTTGTACATATACCCGTGCTACCGCTCACGTTTACGATCACGCTTGCGACGACACCTGTAACGAGTGCGGAAAGACCCGCGCTACCGAGCACGTTTTCGCTCTTGAATGTGATACCGTATGTAATAACGAGGGCTGTGGATTTACCCGTGCGGGCGGACACGTTTTCAGCCTTGACTGCGATCCCACATGTAATATTCCCGGCTGTACCTACACACGTAACGTAGACCACGTATTCGATCACGTTTGCGACGGCGTATGTAACGTTGCAGGCTGCGGATTCGTTCGTGAGATCGGACACGTTTTCGATAACGAGTGCGACGCTGAATGTAACAACACCGCATGCGGTTACACAAGAGTTGCTCCTCACCTTTACTCCTCTGATTGCGATAGATACTGCGACAACTTCGGTTGTGGCGCTCCCCGCGATATAGAGCACGTTTACGATCACGGATGTGATCCCGACTGTAACAAGTGCGGCGAAAAGCGCACTACTGCTCACGTTTTCAGCCGCGATTGCGATCCCGACTGTAACAACGACGGCTGCGGATACGTTCGCGCAGCTACCCACATATTCGATCACGCATGTGATACCGACTGTAACGTTGACGGCTGCGATTTCACAAGAGTAACCTACCACGTATTTGACGGTCCTTGCAGCAAGGAGTGCAGCGTATTCGGTTGCCACGCAACCCAGCCTCAGGGCCCTCACAGCTATGATCACGAGTGCGACGAGTACTGCAACGTATGTAACGAAAAGCGTACAACTCAGCATATCTTTGATACCGATTGCGACCCCAGATGTAACGTTGACGGATGCGGATTTACCCGCGTAACCGAGCACAAGTACGACGGTCCTTGCGATGCAACCTGCAACATTTGCGGAGCTCTCACCGAGCCTCACAGATGGACCAGCGATTGCGATACCGAGTGTAACGTTCCCGGCTGTGGATTTACCCGCGTAACCGAGCACGTTTACACCAATGATTGCGACACCGTATGTGACGTAGCAGGCTGTGGCGCTACAAGAGATATCACTCACACCTACAGCCACGATTGCGACGTAACCTGTAACGTTTGCGGTACAGCAAGATATATCGAGCACAAGTATGACAACGCTTGCGACGGCGTATGTAACACCGTAGGCTGTAACTACACTCGCAACACCCGTCACACCTATGACAACGCTTGCGATACTCTTTGCAACACCGAGGGCTGCGGATACACTCGCGTAACCTATCACGTTTATGACAACGATTGCGATACCGATTGTAACGTATGCGGTCTCTTGAGAGAAACACACCACACCTACACAAACGCAGCAGATACAGACTGTAACGTTTGCGGCGCTACAAGAACCGTTTACCCCTACCGCGAGGAAGAATAATTTAAATAATTAAAACAGGCTGTCTCAAATGAAAATTTGAGACAGCTTTTTTATTGGTATAGGGGTGGACTTTCACGGCACGCCGCACGCTGTCATCTTGAGCGAAGCCGCCCGAGATTATTCGCTACGTAGCCACGCGTTGTCATCCTCGAACAAGGCGTTTTCTCTCGGGATTCTTCGCTACGCCGCCCCACTAGATCCTTAACTTGTTTCAAGGATGACAGCGTGGGGCGGCTACGCTCAAGAATGACGGCGAGAGAAAACGCCGCCGTGAAGGATCTCGCGTGGCGCAAATGTTACTTTATGACCGTAAGGGTCGCCGAGGACGCCGGTCCCTACATTTTTTAAACGAAACTCGATTATTAATGAATTACCCGTATTTGATACGGTTTTAAATAGAGGCTCCCTCCGGGAGGGAGCTCCCGACGAAGTCGGATGAGGGAGAACGCGTGCGTTTAAAATATTTGTTTAAGACCACGCAGGAGGATAATATCCTCCCTTACGACCAAAGAGTATCATTCATCAGTAGGGACAGGCGTCCTCGACTGTCCGTTTGGATGTAAATGTTACTTTATGACAAAGGACTACTCATCCACCG
>JBGVPV010000012.1:0-8278 GCA_045127215.1 Eubacteriales bacterium
CGGAGATTGGTGTTGGGATGCAAATCCGTTCCAAGTAACCGATGAAACAAAAGCAATGGTGATGAATAATATTTGTTACTTACTCAATAATTTTCTGAAATGTTCTGCATACGAGAATATTATTTTTTGTTGGGTGATGCACGAGCAGAGTATTATCAATTCTATACTTGAGAAGCTGGATACACAGAACTGTGAAGTGAAAAGCATCTCGCTTGTAGCGGATGAAAAGACTCTGTGCGAAAGATTATCAATGGATGTAGAAAGAGGTATTCGCTCTGAAGATATAATTGAGCGAAGCATAGCAAGAATACCGATGTATCAAGCACTGGGTACCATTAAAATTGATACCAACGCCAAAACCGTGGCTATAATTGCCAATGAAATAAAGCAGTTGTAATACTGACAAATTCCAATTTGTTGAACAGGATCACATAAAATTACCCCAACAGATTTTTTGTAATCTGTCGGGGTTAATCTTTGTCTTCTGCAATGCAATTTTATTGTAATGGACCGTCGGGTACGTCGGTCCCTACAAGGAAAAATCAAACTTCCTTATGAGAGCCGCCTTTATTTAGCTTCTTTTGTATCTTAATGACTCAGCCCTTTTGTTAGGAAAATTTATTCTTTGCAAGGCGTATTTTTCCGCGTGATATTTTTTGATAAAAATCGGCGGTTTGATGTTGACATTGATGTTCTTTTATGTTATAATATTAAAAATATATATATTTATGTGTATTTTAAGTTTATTGTTTTTAAGAAACGGAGCAGTAAAATGGCAGATATCAAGGCAAAGATAAAGATGGCGACAATATCCGATATAGTGGATAGCTATTCCCATTTTTCCGATAGCCTTTCTGCTTTCAATTCTCCCGAATACGTTATTTTTCCCGGTTTTTGCGACGTGCACGTGCATTTTCGCGAGCCGGGTTTTTCTTATAAGGAGACTATCGCCTCAGGCTCGCTTGCGGCGGCGGCAGGCGGTTATACCGACGTCTGCACTATGCCTAACCTCGATCCCGTGCCTGACAGTATTGAAAGCTTGAAGCGGCAGACGGATATCATTGAGCGCGACGCGGTCATAGGCGTTCACCCTTACGGTGCGATAACCGTAGGGCAGAGAGGCGAGAGAATTGCCGATCTTGAGGGAATGGCTGAGCGTGTAATTGCCTTTTCGGACGACGGCAGAGGCGTTCAGGACGGCGGTATGATGCGCGAGGCTATGCAACGCGCACGGGCGCTCGGCAAGATGATAGTGGCGCACTGCGAGGTCAACGAGCTGCTCCGCGGCGGTTACATACATGACGGTGAATACGCGAGGGCGCACGGACACCGTGGTATATGCTCGGAGAGTGAATGGCGTCAGATAGAGCGAGACCTCAAGCTGTGTGACGAGGTCGGCTGCGCTTATCACGTTTGCCACATCTCGACGAAGGAGAGTGTGGAGCTTATACGTGACGCCAAAAAGAGCGGTGTGAACGTAACTTGCGAGACAGGCCCTCATTACCTTATTCTCGACGACGGAGATCTTTGTGAGCACGGACGCTTCAAGATGAATCCGCCGCTTCGCTCACGGGCTGACAAAAACGCGCTTATAGAGGGAATAGCGGACGGCACTATTGATATGATAGCCACCGATCACGCGCCGCACTCTGCCGAGGAAAAAGGACGCGGACTTGAAAAGAGCGCGTTTGGAATCACGGGAATTGAGACGGCGTTTGCGCTTATGAACACTTACATGGTGAGATCGGGAATAATCACGCTCGACAAGCTTATAGAGCTTCTGGCATACAACCCCAGGGAGAGATTTGGTCTGCCTAATGGAGACAGCTTTTCCGTCTGGAAGCCCTACGAGCAATTCGTGGTAGATCCCGCAAGGTTTATTTCAAAGGGAAAGGCAACGCCTTTCGAGAATTACGAGCTTTACGGTGTGTGCTATGCTACCGTGAAGGACGGCAAGGTAGTTTACAAAAGATAAAAAAGTCCTCTCACGGCAGATGCGTGAAGGAAGAATGGAGATAAATATGGCAAAGAGAACAGATATTAAGAAGATTTTGATCATCGGCTCAGGCCCTATCGTTATAGGTCAGGCGGCAGAGTTCGACTATGCGGGAACGCAGGCGTGTCTTGCGCTTAAGGAGGAGGGCTACAACGTAGTGCTTGTAAACTCCAATCCCGCGACTATAATGACGGATACCACTATTGCGGACAAGGTATATATGGAGCCGCTGACGCTTGAATATATCGCGAAAATAATCCGTTACGAGCGTCCTGACGCTATCGTTCCCGGTATCGGTGGACAGACGGGACTAAATCTTGCTATGCAGCTTGAAAAGAAGGGAATTCTTAAAGAGTGTCATACCGAGCTTCTCGGAACGAGCAGCAGAAGTATTGAGAGAGCCGAGGACAGAGAGCTGTTCAAGGAGCTTTGCCAGTCTATCGGAGAGCCTACTATCCCCTCGGAGATAACCTATAATCTTGATGAGGCTCGCGAAGCGGCAAACAGGATAGGATATCCCGTCGTGCTTCGTCCTGCGTTTACGCTTGGCGGTACGGGCGGCGGCTTTGCCAACAACGAACAGGAGCTTCTCGAGCTTGGTCTTAACGCATTTAAGCTCTCTCCCGTTCATCAGGTACTTATTGAAAAGAGTGTTAAGGGATACAAGGAGATCGAGTTTGAGGTAATGCGTGACTCGAGCGATAACGCCATTACCATCTGCGGTATGGAGAATATCGACCCCGTTGGCGTTCACACCGGCGACTCCTTGGTAGTAGCTCCCATTATGACTCTTTCCGAGCATGACAGAAAGATGCTCAACGATTCCGCTATCAAGATAATCAGAGAGCTTGAGATAGAGGGTGGCTGTAACGTTCAGTTCGCGCTTGATCCCAACTCCGGCAATTACTATCTCATAGAGGTCAACCCCCGCGTTTCCCGTTCGTCAGCGCTTGCTTCCAAGGCGTCGGGATATCCCATCGCCCGTGTTACCGCAAAGATTGCGGTTGGTATGACGCTTGACGAGATCAAGATAGCCAACACCACCGCGGCGTTTGAGCCTGCGCTTGACTACGTCATCGCAAAGCTGCCGAGATTCCCCTTTGATAAGTTTACCCACGCTTCAAATCTCCTCGGTACTCAGATGAAGGCTACGGGTGAGATAATGGGAATCGGTTCAAATCTTGAGGAGTGCTTGCTCAAGGGCATTCGCTCGCTTGAGACCGGTGTTCATCATCTTTACAACCAAAAGTTTGACGGCATGACGACCGAGGAGCTTAAGGCGTATATTGCAGAGTTCCGCGACGATAATATTTTTGCGGTAGCCGAGCTGTTACGTCGAGGCGTTGGTGCTGACGAGATACACGGTATTACCAAGATCACCTCGTTCTTTATTGAGGCGATGAAGAATATAGTCGAGATGGAGTCCGTACTTGCCTCAAAGCCGTTTGAGCTTGATACGCTCAGAGCGGCAAAGAAGATGGGCTTTGGCGACAAATATATAGCAAAGCTGTGGGGCTGTGGTGAATCTGAGGTATTTAAGTTCAGACGTCAGCACGGACTTTTCCCCGTATTCAGAATGGTAGACACCTGCCATACGGGCGCGTACATTCCTTATTTCTATTCATCCTATACGGGTGAGAATGCATCCGTTCACACAGATAAAAAGAAGATAGTAGTGCTTGGCGCGGGACCTATCAGAATAGGTCAGGGCGTTGAGTTTGACTACTCCACCGTACACGCGGTAACCACTATCAAAAACTCGGGCTATGAGGCTATTATTATCAACAATAACCCCGAGACTGTTTCCACCGACTACACGACGGCGGATAAGCTGTACTTTGAGCCTCTTACTCCCGAGGACGTTATGAATATCATTGAGCTTGAAAAGCCTGAGGGCGTTATAGCTTCTCTTGGCGGTCAGACTGCTATAAATCTCGCTCAGCCGCTTCACGATCTCGGCGTTAAGATAATCGGTACGGATTGTGCTGCAATCGATAAGGCAGAGAACAGAGATGCGTTTGAAAAGCTGCTTAAGGAGCTTGGAATTCCTCAGCCTGAGGGCAGAGCAGTTACCAAGATAGAGGACGGTGTGGCGGCAGCCGCAAGGGTAGGATACCCCGTGCTCGTTCGTCCTTCATTCGTTCTCGGCGGACGCGCTATGCAGATAGTTGCAAACGAGGATCAGCTCCGTCATTACCTCAAGACCGCCGTTGAGATAGACGAGGACAAGCCCGTTCTTGTTGACAAGTATATCAGCGGTAAGGAAGTCGAGGTTGACGCTATTTGCGACGGCCACGACGTGTTTATCCCCGGAATTATGGAGCTGGTTGAGAGAACGGGTGTTCACTCGGGTGACTCTATCAGCGTATATCCCGCGTTTTCTATTTCCGATAAGGTCAAGGGCACTATCTTGCAGTACGCAAAGAAGCTCGGACTCGGTATCGGTATCGTCGGACTTTATAACATTCAGTTTATCGTTGATAAAAACGATGAAGTATTTATAATCGAGGTTAATCCCCGTTCGTCAAGAACGGTTCCGTTCCTTTCAAAAGCGACGGGATACAGCTTGGCGGACATCGCGACGGAGGTAATTCTCGGCAAGACTCTCAAGGAGCAGGGAATATTCTGCCTTTACCCCGAGGAAAAGCAGAGATGGTACGTAAAGGTGCCCGTATTCTCCTTTAACAAGCTCCGCGGACTTGACGCGTATCTCTCCCCCGAGATGAAGTCTACGGGTGAGGCTATCGGATACGACGATAAGTTCTACCGCGCGCTGTACAAGGCACTTCAGGCATCGGGAATGCACCTTCAGAACTACGGAACTGTGCTCGCCACCATCGCGGACTGCGATAAGGATGAGGCGCTTCCTCTCATACGCCGCTTCTACAATCTCGGATTTAATATTGAGGCAACCAGCGGAACTGCCAAGTTCTTGAAGGAGAACGGCATCAAGACGCACGTACTTAAAAAGATCCTTGACGGCTCTGAGGAGATAGCCGAGTCTATCCGCCAGGGACACATCGCGTACGTTATAAACACCTCCGATCCTTCGTCCTCGGGCGTTATCCGCGACGGTGTTGAGATCAGAAAGCACGCGACCGAGAACAACGTAACTATGTTTACCTCTCTTGATACCGTAAGAGTTCTTCTTGACGTATTGGAGGAGACAACTCTTACTATTTCTACTATCGACGCGTAAGTGAGGGATAGAGATGAAGCAATCAATATTTACGATCAAAGAAAACCTACCTCTTACGTCGAGCGTCTATAAGATGTTGCTCGAGGGGGATACGAGTCATATCACAAACTGCGGTCAGTTTGTAAATATCAAGCTTGACGGACTTTTCCTGCGCCGTCCTATATCCGTATGTGACTGTGAGGGGGATATTCTCACGCTGATTTATAAGGTCGTGGGCAAGGGAACCGAGCAGATGAGCCTTATGGGTAAGGGTGAGACGCTTGACGTGCTTACGGGTCTTGGAAACGGATATGACACCACTCTTTCGGGCGACGCTCCCATTCTTCTTGGCGGCGGTGTCGGAGTTCCCCCTATGTATATGCTTTGCAAGAAGCTTATCGGAGAGGGGAAGCGAGTGCGCGTAGTGCTTGGCTTTAACAAGGCAGACGAGGTGTTTTACGAGGAGGAATTCAGGGCGCTTGGCGCACACGTTACCGTTACCACGGTAGACGGCTCGTACGGCACAAAGGGCTTTGTTACCGACGTTATGAAAAACAGCGAGTATTCTTATTTTTACACCTGCGGTCCCGAGCCTATGCTGAAGGCTGTTTATAATACCTCGGTGAGCGAGGGACAGCTTAGCTTTGAGGAGCGAATGGGCTGCGGATTTGGCGCGTGTATGGGCTGCTCCTGCAAGACTATTACGGGCTACAAGCGCATTTGCAAGGAAGGCCCTGTTATGAAGAAGGAGGAGATATTATGGGAAAAATGAGTGTTGAGCTTTGCGGAATAAAGCTTGATAACCCCGTGATCCCCGCTTCGGGCACGTTTGGTTTTGGTTATGAATTTGCAGAGCTGTACGATATAAATATTCTCGGTACGTTCTCCTTTAAGGGAACGACTCGTGAGGCGAGATTCGGCAATCCCACGCCGAGAATTGCCGAAACCCCGAACGGTATGATAAACGCGGTGGGTTTGCAGAACCCCGGCGTCGAGAAGGTGATAAAAGAGGAGCTTCCGAAGCTGAAAAAATGCTTCGACAAGCCTGTTATGGCAAACGTATCAGGCTTTTCCGTTGAGGATTACGTTTATACCTGTGAGAAGCTTGACAAGTGCGAGCAGGTTGGTTGGCTTGAGGTCAACGTAAGCTGTCCTAATGTTCACGGAGGAGGTATGAGCTTTGGCACCTCTCCCGAGGCGGCATCTGAGGTGGTACGCGCGGTAAAGGCTGTGACGACAAAGCCTGTGATCGTCAAGCTCTCTCCTAACGTCACCGACATCGTCTCCATTGCCAAGGCTTGTGAGGCGGCTGGAGCTGACGGCATCAGCCTTATAAACACGCTTCTCGGAATGAGGATAGATCTTCGTACACGCAAGCCGGTCATCGCCAACAAGATGGGTGGATTTTCGGGGCCCGCAATTTTCCCCGTAGCCGTGAGAATGGTTTATCAGGTGGCTCACGCGGTAAATATTCCCGTGGTGGGTATGGGCGGCGTATCAAGCGCCGAGGACGTGGTCGAAATGATGCTTGCGGGTGCGACTGCGGTCGAGGTAGGCGCGGCAAATCTCGTTGATCCTTATGCGTGCAGAGATATAATAAACGATTTGCCCCGCGTTATGAAAAAATATGGAATTGAAAATTTAAGTGATATAATAGGAGGAGTTCAGTAATGGGAAAAGACGTAATTATTGCGTGTGATTTTGATTCAAAGGAAAAGGTACTTGCTTTTCTTGACAAGTTTGAGGCAGAGGAAAGAAAGCCGTTCGTTAAGATCGGTATGGAGCTTTACTATGCGGAGGGTCCTGAGATCGTTCGAGAGATCAAGCGCCGCGGTCATAAGATATTCCTTGACCTTAAGCTTCACGATATCCCCAATACCGTAAAGAAGTCTATGGCGGTGCTTTCCCGTCTTGACGTTGATATGACCAATCTTCACGCTGCCGGTACGGGCAGAATGATGGAGGCGGCTATCGAGGGCCTTACCCGTCCTGACGGAACTCGTCCGATGCTTATAGCGGTTACTCAGCTTACCTCTACCGATGAGGAGACTATGAAAGAGGATCTGCTTATAAACGAGCCTATTGACAAGGTAGTTATGCACTATGCGTCCGTTGCTAAGAGATCGGGCCTTGACGGTGTTGTTTGTTCTCCCCTTGAAGCAGGTAAGGTACACGACACCTGCGGCAAGGATTTTGTTACCGTTACCCCCGGCGTGCGCTTTGCTGACGGAGACGTTGGCGACCAGAAGCGAGTTATGACTCCTGCGGCGGCAAAGGAGATCGGCTCTGACTATATCGTTGTAGGACGCCCGATAACCGCGGCTGAAGATCCCGTGGCTGCATACCGCAGATGCGTAGAGGAGTTTGTAGGATAAGTGCAGAGTTAAGAGTGCAGAGTGCAGAGATAAGTGCAGAGTGAAGAGTGCAGAGATAAGTGCAGAGTGAAGAGTGCAGAGTGCAGAGATAAGTGCAGAGTGAAGAGTGCAGAGTGCAGAGTTAGGAGGGAATATGCAAGAGTCGATTATTGAAAGTAAGAGCTTTAATTTTGCGGTGAGAATTGTTAAGTTGTATCAGTACTTATGTGAAGAAAAGAAGGAGTACGTTTTGTCTAAGCAGCTTCTCAGGTGCGGTACGAGTATCGGAGCAAATGTCAGTGAAGCTCAAAGAGGACAATCAAAACCCGACTTTTACGCCAAAATTGCCATCTCTTTAAAAGAAGCTAACGAAGCGCGTTACTGGATTCGTCTTTTGCACGCTACTGAATATTTGAGCAACAAAGAGTATAAAAGCTTAGATTCAGATATAAACGAAATTATCTCAATTTTAGTTGCAATCTGCAACACCAAAGAAAAATAAACAGTAATAAAAATATTTAAATAAAAAATATTTTTCGCCACAAGCGAAAAATTACCATAACTCTGCACTCTGCACTCTGCATTCTGCACTTTCCTGCATTTTGCACTGTACATTTCGCAGAGTCAGAATACAAATTCAAATATTAGCGTACACATATTTTAAATAAAAAATATTTTTCGCAATAAGCGAAAAATTACCATAACTCTGCACGCTGCACTCTGCACTCTGCACTCTGCATTCTGCACTTT
>JBGVPV010000013.1:0-2788 GCA_045127215.1 Eubacteriales bacterium
TACGACCGCGCCCTCGGCATTATGTATATGCTGGGCGTTTGGGACAGCCTTGAAAAATTCGATAAGAAATAAGGAGATTTGATTATGATACAGCTTCCTATCAACATAGATTACAGCGGCAAGGTAGTTGTCGTTACGGGCGCGGGCGGACTCATCTGCGGCGCAATGGCAAGAGCTTTCGCTCAGTCGGGTGCTAAGGTAGCGGCTCTTGACCTCAACGAAGAAGCGGTTAAAAAGCTTGCGGACGAGCTCAAGTCAGAGGGATTTATATGCGAGGGATACAAGGCAAACGTGCTTGACCCCGAGGCTCTTGAAGAGGTACATAAGGCAGTCGTCGCTGACCTTGGCGAGTGCGATATTCTCGTAAACGGCGCAGGCGGAAATAATCCCCGCGCTACCACCGACAACGAGTATCAGCACGAGGCAAAGGAGGGCGGCAAGTCCTTCTTTGATCTTCAGGCAGACGGCGTGGATTTCGTGTTTAAGCTCAACTTCCAGGGAACTCTTCTTCCCACCCAGACCTTTGCAAAGGATATGGTGGCAAAGAAGGGCGGATGCATCCTCAACGTTTCCTCGATGAACGCTTACACCCCTCTTACCAAGATCCCCGCATACTCTGCGGCTAAGGCAGGTATCTCCAACTTCACTCAGTGGTTGGCTACCCACTTTGCGGGCACCGGCATCCGTTGCAACGCTATCGCTCCCGGATTTCTCGTTTCGGCTCAAAACTATAAGCTTCTCTTCAACGAGGACGGCACCCCCACCGCAAGAAGCGCAAAGATTCTGAACGGTACTCCTATGGGCAGATTCGTTGACGCGTCCGAGCTTCTCGGCGGCACTCTCTTCCTCTGCGATGACAAGTCCGCTTCCGCAATTACGGGTGTAGTTCTTCCCATCGACTGCGGATTTGCGGCATATTCGGGAGTATAAAGATGTTTTTTGACGAAAATCTTTTACTGTATAACAACGCGGGAAAGGCTCTTTATGAAAAGGTAAAGGACTTGCCCATCATAGATTACCACTGCCATTTGGATCAAGCCAAAATTGCAAGCGACGAGCATTTTTCTGATATCGGCGAGCTGTGGCTTGCGGGTGACCACTATAAATGGCGCGCTATGCGTATGTGCGGTGTTGACGAGTATTATATCACGGGTGACGCCGACTTCCACGACAAGTTTATCAAATACGCAGAGATAGTTCCGAACCTCATTGGAAATCCGCTTTATTATTGGACACACCTTGAGTTGAAGCAGATATTCGGTATTGATATGCCTCTGAATAAGGATACCGCCGAGCGCATCTACGAGATGGCAAACGAAAAGCTGAAAACTATGAGCGTTCAAAGTATGCTCAACAGCTTCAAGGTCGAGTTTATCGGCACGACCGACGATCCTGTGGACAGCCTTGCCGACCACAAAAAATACGGTAATATCAACGTAACGCCCACCTTCCGTCCCGATAAGTTGTTTGGCTTTGAGGATGCTTATATCGAAAAGCTCGGCTCGGTTTCGGGCATTGAGATCAAGAGCCTTGATCATCTTCTCGCGGCTCTTGAAAACAGAATTGATTTCTTCGTGTCCCGAGGTTGCCGTATGGTAGACCACGGAATGGACAGATTTCCCGATAGCTATGCGACCTACGATGAAGCTTGCGAACTTTTCGCAAGAAAATCGGAGCTTTCCGCGGAAGAAAGAGAGTCCTTGCGCGGATATCTTCTCGTTTGGCTTTCCAAGGAATACGCCAAGAGAAATATCACCGTTCAGCTTCATTTTGCAGTTACGAGAAACGTAAACCCCAAAATGTTCTCGCTCTGCGGAGTCGACAGCGGATTTGACGTTATCAGCGAAGCTCCTTCCGTGCAGAACGTAGTCGGATTTCTAAGTCAGATCAGCGATGAAGAGCGTCCGAACACGATCCTTTATACGCTGAATGATGCAAATCTTGCATCGATGGCGTGTATCAGCGGCGCTTTCAGAGGTGTAAGGATGGGCGCGGCGTGGTGGTTTAACGATACAGTTGAGGGAATCCGCCGTAATCTCAAAATTATTTCCGAGTATTCGAGCCTTGGCAACAATCTCGGTATGCTGACCGATTCCCGTAGCTTTTCAAGCTACTGCCGCTTTGATTTCTTCCGTCGTATTCTCTGTGACTACGTGGGCAACCTCGTGGAAAAAGGAGAATATGACGAGGCAAGTGCCGCCGCACTTGTCCAAAACATTTGTTACTATAACGCAAAAAGGATGGTAGAATAATGCAAAAGTATATACCTGTAGTGGTCATAAAAGAAATGTCGGAGACCGACAAAATACTTACCGCCCTCAAAAAGAGCGGTATCATGTGCGCGGAGATAACCTTCCGTACCGCTTGTGCGGCAGAAGCTATCGAATACGCCGCAAAGAATTACCCCGATATGGAGATAGGCGCCGGAACGGTTATCAATGCCGGACAGTGTGAAGCCGCACTCAAAGCAGGCGCAACATTTATCGTATCTCCCGGTTTTTCACCTGCAGTTGCACAAATTTGTAAGGACAGAAATATTCCTTATTATCCCGGCTGCGTAACACCTACCGAAATTATGGCGGCTCTTGAATTCGGCATTACCACCGTGAAATTCTTCCCGGCAAACGTGTACGGCGGACTTACAGCTCTCAAGGCTCTTTCCGCTCCGTTCCCGCAGGTGAAGTTCATTCCCACGGGCGGAGTCGACCGTTCTAATATCGACGAGTTCTTGGCGTTTGATAAGATCACCGCAATCGGCGGCAGCTTCTTCGTTAAGGAAGCACTTGAA
>JBGVPV010000014.1:0-13900 GCA_045127215.1 Eubacteriales bacterium
CACGGAGCTTTTGCTCGGCGATATAGTTAATACCAACGCGGCGTTTTTGTCCTCGCGTCTTGCCGCGCTCGGCGTATGTGTTTACAGACATACGGTGGTGGGGGATAATCCCCGTCGGCTTACCGAGGCGCTGGAGAGTGCGTTTGAGAACGCCGATCTGGTGATCACAAGCGGTGGACTCGGACCGACGTATGACGATCTTACCAAGGAGACCGTGGCAAAGTATTTTGGCGCGGAGCTTGTGCTTGATGAGGGATCGCTTGAAAGGATCAAAAATTATTTTGCCGCCACAGGCAGAGTTATGACCGAGAATAACGTCAAGCAGGCAATGATGCCCACGGGAGCGCAGATCTTTGATAACGATTACGGCACGGCACCCTCACTTGCGATCTCGTCGGCTGACGGAAGTAAGACGGTTATAATGTTGCCGGGACCTCCCGACGAGCTGACGAGAATATTTGACGAAAAGGTCGCACCCTATATAAAGGAGCGCTCCGAGGCGGCTATCGTCAGCAAAAACGTAAATATTTTTGGAATCGGCGAGTCGGCACTTGAGGAGAAAATAAAATTGCTTATGGAAAACGCCGAGAATCCCACTGTCGCGCCTTACTGTAAGGCAGGAGAGGTAAGACTCAGAGTTACTGCTAAGGCAGAGACCAAAGCGCTCGCACAGCAGATGTGCGACGAGACGGTAAGAGCGATATGCGAGAGCGAGGCGGGCGAGTTCGTTTACGGAATTGATAAGGACACGCTTGAGAGGGCACTCGTTGACGCCTTGCACAAGTCAAATCTTACGCTTTCGTGTGCCGAGTCACTTACGGGCGGACTTATCGCGCAGAGAGTGACGTCCGTGGCGGGCTGCTCTGACGTATTTTTCGGCGGTGCGGTGACGTATACCAACGAAATGAAGCATAAAATGCTTGGCGTGAGCGAGGCGACACTTAAGCAATACGGCGCGGTTTCAAGAGAAACGGCGATGGAGATGGCAAGAGGAGCGCGACAGCTTTTCGGAACTGATATTGCGGTGTCGGCAACGGGAGTTGCAGGCCCTTCCACGTCCGAGGGAAAAGCCGTGGGAACGGTGTATATCGGTCTTAGCACGCATCTTGGCGAATCTTATAAAAAGCTTGAGCTTTCATCAATGCGGAGCAGGGAATATATAAGAACCGTCAGCGCCTCAAACGCTATCAATATGGCGCTTTGTGCGGTAGGAAAATTGACAGAAAAATAACAATTGTTAAAAAAGTATGAAAATTGCAAAATAAGGTTGATTTTTTTGGGATTATATAATATAATAGTCGTAATGTCTTGAAAAAAACGGGATAGACTTTTAAAAAAAGTTCTTTTGAGAGGTGTAAAAAATGAAAAAATTCAGAAGAATAGGAGTATTGACGTCGGGTGGTGACGCGCCGGGTATGAACGCGGCTGTAAGAGCGATAACAAGAAAGGCTCTTGAGCAGGGCGTAGAGGTAATGGGTATTATCGGCGGTTACAGCGGACTTATAAATCAGAACATAGTTCCGCTTAAATCGAGTGACGTTTCTAATATAATCACACACGGCGGTACTATTCTTTATTCTGACAGATGTGAGGAATTCAAGACCGTTGAGGGAAGAAAGCGCGCTATTGATAACTGTAAGAGATTCAATATCGACGCAATCATCGCAATCGGCGGCGACGGAACCTTCCGCGGAGCTACCAAGCTCTCTCAGGAGGGAATTCCCGCGATCGGCGTTACGGGTACTATCGATAACGATATCACCGCAACCGATTACACAGTTGGATTTGATACGGCTATGAATACCGTTCTTGAAGCGGTTGACAGACTCAGAGATACCTGTGAGTCTCACGCGCGTTGTAACGTGCTTGAGGTAATGGGACGTAACTGCGGTCAGATCGCTCTTATGGCGGGTATCGCGTCGGGTGCGATCGCGGTATGCATTCCCGAGATCGAGTTTGACGAGGAGCTTGCGATAGAGAAGATCAAGAGTGCCAAGGCTATGGGTAAGAGAGGAATGATCGTTGTAGTCAGCGAGGGCGTTACCATAACTGACGAGAACGGCAAGGAGGTTCCTTACGGCGAGGTACTTCGCAAGAGAATAGAGGAAGAGACCGGCGTTGAGACCAAGTTCGCGCGTCTTGCACATATCGTGCGTGGCGGATCTCCCACACTCCGTGACAGACTTACCGCAACCAAGATGGGATTTGCGGCAGTAGAGCTTTTGCTTGACGGTAAGAGTGATAGAGTAGTCATCGAGGATAAGGGCGAGATATCGGATATGGATATCGTATTTGCGCTTACGGTTGACCGTATGTATAAGGGCAAGCTCAAGGATGGAGATCTTGATAACTTCACCGCTGAGGAAATTGCCGAGATGGAGCGCATCTGTAAGGAGCGCCGCACCGAGATCGAGCATCTTTATAAGATGTCTTACGATATTTGCAGATAATTGAATTTTATAAAATTAAGATTGGTGGAGTACCCGTTTTTGTTATGGGTATTTCACCAATTTTGTTATATCTATATCCGAATTGTAGGGACAGGCGTCCTCGACTGTCCGTTTGGATGTAAATGTTACTTTATGACAAAGGACTACTCATCCACCGCAAGCGGTCCCCCTTCCCTGACAAGGGAAGGCTTGTCGGTATCGTTTGTGCTTTAGATGATTTATTAATAATCGTATACAAACAAATAAAAATGTAGAGGACGACAAATCGAGTCACATTAAGCCTTCCCTTGTCAGGGAAGGGGGACCACGAAGTGGTGGATGAGTAGTCCTCACACGACGAGGACGGGTGAGGGTGGGCGGTAAAATACCCTCTCCGTCGTCTCGCCCGCCACCTCTCCCCGAGAGCGAGGCTACATTATATTCCTTTTTTCATCCGTAGGGTGATTCGTGAATCGCCCCTACGATGAATAAACATCATACGTCAAAAATGTCTGTATTACCACCGCATTTCTTCCACAATTTTGAAAAAATCCCGGATTTCTATATTATTTCGTTTTTTAATATTGAAAAATTTGTAATTATGTGATATAATATTGTATTATATTTGCTTTTTGAGCCAAAACAAAAGCATAATATTGCTTTTCACATTCGCGAAAAACACGACTTTGAAAGGACTTCGTCAATGATAGATTTCGTTTCACTGAAAAATGCAGGAATATGCTATCCTGCAATAAAAACATACGCATCCTCTCCGCTTCAAATCAATCGCATACACGTTCCACTGTCAGGATCTGCCACCTTTTTCAATGGAAAGACGGAAACCAAGCTGACCGTCGGCAACGCGTATTTTTTGCCAGCAGGCACTCTCTCATCATTCACGCTTGATGAAGACCAGCCTTATCTGCACTTATTCCTGGACTTCTCCGCCCCCTCTTTTTCGAGCAACAAGGACGTGTTGTCAATAGATCTTGAAACCGATAAGGTTCTGCAAGGAACGTTCCAGGCGTTAATAGAGCTGATAACCAATTACAAGGCGCACAAAAATCACGAGGTTCCCGGTCACGTAACCCCTCGCAGAGACCGCGTGTTGTTTGAGCATATCGAGCTTATCCTTATGGTCATTCTCTCACACGTGTCTATGTACCACGGTCTCCAGCCTCTGAAAAACGAAAAGCTGTACGGTGCGATCACGTTTATAGAAGCAAACTACCATCTTCCCATTAAAAACGAGGATATCGCAAACGCCGTCGATATGGATACGCGTTCTCTTGGCAGACTTTTTTACAAGCACCTGAAAACCTCTCCGCATCAGTATCTGCTTCAGTACCGAGTAGAGATGGCAGGGCGTGAGCTGAGAAACGGAAAAACCGTGGGTGAAACCGCGATATCCTGCGGATTCCAATCTGAAAACACTTTCCGCGAAGCGTTCAAGCGTCTTTTTGGCTGTCCGCCCTCGGAATTATCCAAGATTTCCGACTGACAAACTGTTCGCGGCATAAAAATTCAAAAAAATTTCAAAAAACTATTTACAAATTATATATTGTGTGATATAATAACTACACATGTCCTTAACACGGGCTTCGGATTTATGGCGGCTTCAAGCCGCAATTCACCCGCCGATCTCTGTGTTAATGATAAATTTTATTTTTGAAAGGTGAAAACTACCATGATGCAGAAAGACGAAAAGCTGACAATTATTGAACAGTACGCTACTCACGAGGGCGACACAGGTTCTCCCGAGGTACAGATCGCACTTCTTACCTACAGAATCAAGAACCTTACCGAACACCTCAAGTCCAACCACAAGGACCACCACAGCCGTAGAGGTCTTCAGAAGATGGTTGGTCACAGAAGAAACCTTCTTGGCTACCTCCAGAAGACTGACATCGAGCGTTACCGTGCTATCGTAGAGAAGCTCGGCTTGAGAAAGTAATTTCATAATTGTCGGAGTGAAGAGTGCAACCCGTACGGGTGGACTCCTCACTCCCTCATTCTTTAATGAGGCTTTTTTAGAGCAAAATCAACAATTCCCGCATCGGATTAGCAGTTAACAAAGCGCCGAAAACGCACGTTTTTTTCGAGGTTTTGTTAAGTGCTAAACCCTGTGGGATAATAATATTTTTTTAAGGAGGACATTATGTCACAGATCAGCACACCTATGAATTTCAAGAATTTCAAGGTATTCAACTACACACTTGCAGGCAGACCTCTCGTTGTTGAAACGGGCAAGATGGCAGGCCTTGCAAACGGCTCTGTTCTCATCAGATACGGTGAGACAGCTATTCTTTGCTGCGCTACCGCGTCTGCAAAGCCCAGAGACGGTATCGACTTCCTTCCCCTCTCCGTTGACTACGATGAGAGAATGTATGCGGCAGGAAAGATCCCCGGCGGTTACCTCAAGAGAGAGGGCAAGCCTTCCGAAAAGGCAGTTCTCACATCCCGTGTTATCGACCGCCCCATCCGTCCCCTATTCCCCAAGGATCTCCGTAACGACGTAGCTCTTACACTTACAGTTATGTCAGTTGATCCCGATTGCTCTCCCGAGATCACCGCTATGATCGGCGCATCTCTCGCCCTCTCCATCTCCGATATTCCGTGGAATGGACCTATCGGCGGCGTATTTATGGGTCTTGTTGACGGCAAGCTCGTAGTTAACCCCACCGAAGAGGAGCAGAAGAAGAGCGATCTCCAGCTCACAGTTGCAGCATCCATGGAAAAGGTCGTTATGATCGAGGCAGGCGCTAACGAGGTTGACGACGAAACCATGTACAACGCTATTATGAAGGCTCACGAGGAGATCAAGGACCTTCTCGGCTTCATCAACGCGATCATCGACGAGATCGGCAAGCCTAAGTTTGCTTACCCCTCTTGCGAGCTTGATCACGATATGTTTGACAAGATCTTTGACTTCTGCGAAAAGGATATGATGTTCGCTCTTGACACCGACGATAAGAACGTTCGTGACGAGAGAGTAGTTCCGATCACCGACGCTATTATCGAAAAGTTCGGTGAGGAATATCCCGAGCTTCCCACTATGATGGACGAGCTCATCTACAAGATCCAGAAGAAGATCGTTCGCCGCTGGTTGCTCGTTGACAAGAAGCGTGTTGACGGCAGAAGAATGGATCAGATCAGACCTCTCGGAAGCGAGGTTGGTCTCCTTCCCCGTGCTCACGGTTCAGGTCTTTTCACCAGAGGTCAGACTCAGGTATTGACAGTTGCTACTCTCGGTATGCTCTCTGAGGCTCAGATGCTTGACGGTATCGACAACGAGACAGAAAAGAGATATATGCACCACTACAACATGCCCGGCTTCTCCACAGGTGAGGCTAAGTCCACCAGAAGCCCCGGCAGACGTGAGATCGGTCACGGCGCACTCGCTGAGCGTTCTCTCGTTCCCGTTCTTCCCTCTCCCGAGGAGTTCCCCTATGCTATCCGTCTCGTTTCCGACGTAGTTTCCTCTAACGGTTCTACCTCTCAGGGCTCTGTTTGCGGTTCTACCCTCGCTCTTATGGACGCAGGTGTTCCGATAAAGGCTCCCGTTGCAGGTATCTCCTGCGGTCTTATCACCGCTGAGGACGGCTCTTGGGATATCATGCTCGATATCCAGGGTCTTGAGGACTTCTACGGAGATATGGACTTTAAGGTTGCAGGTACTCACAAGGGTATCACATCCATTCAGATGGACCTTAAGATAGACGGTCTTACACCCGAAATTATCAAGGCGGCTCTCGCACAGACACACGTTGGCCGTGATTATATCATTGACGAGGTTATCCTCAAGGCTATCGAGGCTCCCAGAGCTGAGGTTTCCAAGTACGCTCCCAAGATGACTTCCTTTAAGATCGATCCCGATAAGATAAGAGAAGTTATCGGTAAGGGCGGTTCCGTTATCCAGAAGATCGTTGCTGAGTCCGGCGCAAAGGTTGATATCGAAGACGACGGTACGATCTGCATCGCTTCTCCCAACGGTGAGAACGCTGCTAAGGCTAAGGCTATGATCGACGCTATCGTATTCGAGCCCGAGGTTGGCGCGGTTTATACCGGTAAGGTAACGGGCATTAAGGAGTTCGGCTGCTTCGTTGAATACGCTCCCGGTAAGGAGGGTATGGTTCATATCTCCAAGATCGCTCCTAAGAGAATTGAGAAGGTTGAAGACGTTCTCGCTCTCGGTGACGTGGTTAAGGTTAAATATATGGGCCTTGATAAGAAGGGCAGAATGGACTTCTCTATAAAGGACGCTGAGTAAGATTGGTTATGTTAGGGGAAAACTTCTTATAAGAAGTTTTCCCCTATAACCCCTTTCAAGAACTTTAAAAAAATAAAAAACCTTAATAGTTTTCCTTGTTTTTATCTGTATTTATTGTAGGGACAGGCGTCCTCGACTGTCCGTATGGTCATAAAGTAACTTTTGCATAGAAACGGACAGTCGAGGACGCCTGTCCCTACAATTATAAAACAAAAGGAATCCATCTCAATCACTTATGATTGATAGCTGTGTTTTCTTTTGCTTACTTTTCTTTTTCAAAAGAAAAGTAAGAAAATAAAGTAGGAGGATAATAATGAATTTCTTTGTATCTATATTAAAAAGTAAAAATCATGCAGAAAAGATAACGGCAATAGCAATTATCGTAACCACCGTACTGCTGTGGATATCGGTAATAGCTCTCATTGTGTCCTCCATCGTTTCCGGCGGAAATGGCGGCAAGGACGATCAGAGGGACAACACACCCAAAGAGCCTGAGATAGTATACGGCACGGTCAACAGCATTGACGACCACCTTATACAAAAGGATAATATGGTAAACGTCAGAGACAACCGCTCAAAGCTGTCCGCGGACGCTACCAATCAGTACTACGCAACGGCTACAAAGGACATCACTCTCACATACAGCGCACAAAAGGCACTTGATAAGATGCTGGTGACCTTTTATAATATGAACAAGGTAAAGATCGTAACTGACGTCTCGCTCAGCGGCTGTAATATCCCCACGGTATCAAACGCAAACAGCGCGGGGCTTTCCTTTACAATACAGACGTTCAACGACAAGTCTATCGTAGGAGACGCAACGTACGCGTGGATATTTACCAACGCGGCAAAGTATGGATTTGTATACTCGAACGACTCCTTTACGTACGTCGGAGTTGTACACGCGACGGTAATGTCGCGAAATGGCATCAGCAGCACTGACGCATACGTGGCATTTCTCAAGAACGGCTCGGTAAAGGTAAACGCTACCGACGGTGTCAGCGGCAGAACGGGCAACTATACCGTCTACTACATTGAGGGCGATGAACAGTTCTCAGTTCCCACCAATTACTCCTACACTGCCGAGGCGATAAATAACGGATATATCATTACCGTTGATATGTCCCGAGTTATTGGCTAAGAAATATTTTATGCAGGGGTAATTCCCTGCATAAATTTTAAATTTGCGTCATTTGCAGGCGACGCAAAAATTCTTAAAAGCCCTGCAAATAGAAAGAAAAAATATGAAAATTCTTGCAATAGGTGACGTCGTCGGCACAAAGACGCTCGCATACCTCAAAAAAACTCTCTGGGAGGAGAGAAAAAAGCTGGGAGCGGATTTCGTCGTGGCAAACGGCGAGAACGCATCTGACATACACGGCATTTGCGCCGCAGACGCCGAGGAGCTGCTGAGCGCAGGCGTTGATATGATAACGCTTGGCAATCACTCATTCGGAAGACGCGATATCTGCGGAATGCTCTCAGACTCTCAAAGCATTATCCGCCCCGCAAACTACCCCGTTTGCGTACCCGGAAGCGGTTGCTCAATTCTCAATATCTGCGGCTGGCGCATACTCACCATCAACGTGCTCGGCACGGCGCTGATGGACTCCATGGCGTGTCCGTTTGCGACGGTCGACCGCATACTTGACAGAGAGGCGGGAAATTACGACGTGTCTATCCTCGATATACACGCGGAATCAACCTCGGAAAAAATCGCGCTCGCGAGATATTTTGACGGCAGAATAAACGTCATCTTCGGCACTCACACTCACGTGCAGACCGCCGACGAGCAGGTACTACCCAAGGGTAGCGGATACATCACCGACCTTGGAATGTCGGGCCCGACAAACGGCGTTATCGGCGCTGACACACAGATAGTGATCGAGCGTATGAGAACCAAGATCCCCTCCTTCTTCAGAGTTGCGGACGGCGAGATCAAGGCTTTGGGCGCGCTGTTTGACGTGGACACCGATACGGGAAAAGTAAGAAGCGTCACCCGCGTATCATTCTAATGGGAGGAGTACCTATGGAAAATTCACTCAACACCTACTCCACCGCCGCGCTTGCGTATCTCGGCGACTGCATAATAGAGCTTTGCGTTCGCCAAAGACTCGTAAAGCAGGGGCTTGCGTCATCGCGCACCCTTAACAAAGCGGCGCTTGAATACGTCCGAGCACCCAAGCAGGCAGAGGCAATGAAAAACATACTGCCGCTACTCACCGAAGAAGAAAACGCGGTATTTCACCGCGGAAGAAATATGGGGCACTCAAATACCCCCAAAGCCGCAACCGTTGCGGAATACAGAGCCGCCACGGGCATGGAGGCGCTTTTCGGATACCTGCACCTCGCAGGACGACAAGAGCGTATAGCAGAACTTTTTGACGCGGCTTACCCCGAAAACTGAAATAAATACCCTCTCAGTCACCTTCGGTGACAGCTCTCCCAAAGGGAGAGCCTCTATTTAAGCCTCGCCCTCAGGTAGTGGTGGCGGCGTGAGCCGACGGAGAGGGTGCAAAAATGAAAATAAAATCAAAAGGAGATATATTATGACAAACCCTATTATTAAGATCACCGTTCGCGACCTTGGAACTATGACCGCAGAGCTTTACCCCGAAAAAGCTCCCAAGACAGTTGCAAACTTTCTTTCCCTTATAGAATCCGACTTTTTCTCAGGACTTATCTTCCACCGCGTTATCAAGGGCTTTATGATCCAGGGCGGCGGCTACACCGAGGATATGGCTGACACAGACGCTAAGTCCATCAAGGGCGAGTTCAAGGCAAACGGCTTTATGCAGAACGACCTCAAGCACACCCGCGGCGTGCTTTCAATGGCACGTACCTCTGACCCCAACTCCGCGTCCTCTCAGTTCTTTATAATGCATCAGGACGCTCCTCATCTTGACGCACAGTACGCAGGCTTTGGTAAGCTTACCGACGGCTTTGACGTGCTTGACGCTATCGCGTCCACCAAGACCGGAAGCTACGGCTGGTATATGCAGGATGTTCCCAAGACTCCCATCGTTATCGAAAAGATGGAGATAGTTTCAAGATAATTCCCCAGTTTTTTCACAAAAACAACACACATCACGCCGATAAGTTTATTATTAGTTTAGAAAACTATGATAACATTTATACTCGCACATATTTTTAACGAAAGGAACCCACAATGCTCGAACTCAGAAGCATCTGCAAAGAATACGGAAAAAACGATTCCATAGTAAAAGCGCTCGGCGGCGTGGATCTCGAATTCCGCGAGAGTGAATTCGTGTCCATACTCGGTCCCTCGGGCTGCGGTAAAACTACTCTGCTTAACATCATCGGCGGTCTTGACAGATATACCAGCGGTGACCTTATCATCAACGGCAAGTCCACAAAGGACTTTTCCGACGCTGATTGGGATACCTACCGCAACCACTCAATCGGCTTTGTATTTCAGAGCTATAATCTTATCCCCCACCAGACCGTACTTGCAAACGTTGAGCTTGCACTGACTCTCTCGGGCGTTTCAAAGGCGGAAAGAAGAAAGAGAGCGGCTGAGGCACTCCGCAAGGTCGGACTTGGAAATCAGCTAAATAAAAAGCCCAACCAGATGTCCGGTGGACAGATGCAGCGAGTTGCTATTGCCCGCGCTCTCGTAAACAACCCCGACATACTTCTGGCTGACGAGCCCACAGGTGCGCTTGACACACAGACAAGCGTTCAGATAATGGAGCTGCTCAGCGAGGTTGCAAAGGACAGACTCGTTATCATGGTAACGCACAACCCCGAGCTTGCCGAGCAGTACTCCACGAGAATAGTACGTCTGCGCGACGGACTTATAGTTGACGATACCAACGAATACTCCCACAAGGCAGAGCTCGCCCCTGAAAAATCCGAGACGAAGAAGGGCGAGAAGAACAAGAAGAAGGGTATGTCATTCCTCACCGCGCTCTCCCTCTCCTTTAACAACCTGCTCACCAAAAAGGCGCGTACCTTCCTTACGTCCTTTGCGGGAAGTATAGGTATCATCGGTATTGCGCTTATACTGTCGCTTTCCAACGGAATTCAGGCGTATATAGACAGAGTTCAGGAGGACACACTCTCGACCTATCCCCTCTCAATAAGTGCGGTGACTCAGGACTACGCGGCACTGCTTTCCGCTATGACGGCGGTATCGGATCAGCAGGGTAGCTTTACTGACGAAAACAAGATCTACGTTGACGACTCGCTCGGAACTATGATGAGCGCGATGTCGGCAACTGTAAAGCAGGACCTTAGATCCTTCAAGAAATACATTGAAGAAAATTACTCAAAGATCGAAGGCGCGCTCAGCGATATCCAATACTCCTACGACTTTGACCTTCAGGTATTCTCCCACGACGGCAAAACGCAGATAAACCCCTCTACGATGTTCCAGAACATGGGCGGCGCGTTT
This sequence comes from Eubacteriales bacterium, assembly GCA_045127215.1. GTDB lineage: Bacteria > Bacillota > Clostridia > Oscillospirales > CAG-272 > HGM12713. The sequence continues at coordinate 11,117 of JBGVPV010000014.1, forward strand.
GCGGGAATGGGCGAGCTGATGTCCGCCTCCCCGATGGGTGGCATGAGTATTATGTCGCAGATGATCGACAATCAGATGCTGCTTGATCAGCAGTACGAGCTGGTTGGCGAAAACAGCCACTGGCCCACCAACAAGAACGAGGTAGTACTTGTTGTCGGCAAGAATAATCAGATAAGCAAAATGACTCTCTATATGCTCGGCGTACTTGATCAGGGCGAGCTTGAGGAGATCATGAAGAATCTTATGAGCACGGGCGAGTACGACTCCACCCCCATGGATCCTTACGATCTCGACGATTTCATCGGAATGAAGTTCCAGCTCCTCAACACCTCTGATTATTACTACGAGAGCGATAAGACCTATACAGTTGACGGCGTTGAATATCCCATCTGGAACGACGTCCGTGAGGATATCGGATACAATCAGTCAAACTTCGTATCCAAGAACGGCACCGAGCTTGTAATAAGCGGTATCGTTCGTCCTCGTCCCGAGGCTTCTGCCGCTTCTATCTCAGGCGCTATCGGATACACCAAGGCGCTTACGGACGAGATACTCCGTCTCAATTCCGAGAGCAAGATACTCGATCAGCAGAAGAACAAGACTCCCGAGTACAACGTTCTCACAGGCTTGAAGTTTGAGAGAGTAAAGTACACCCCCCAGAACATTCACCTGCTCCTTGAAAAGATCGACGATGAAACAAAGGCTGTATTCTACGGCTACGTTTCACAAATGATGCAGGAGAATGCAGACTTCTCCACTATGTTCGATCTCACCACTCCCGAGGGCTTTATGGGCGCGTTTATGCTTATGCCCGACGCTCTCCAGACCGAGATCATATCGTCAATGCTGACAGCGGCTCAGGAAAACAGCCCCTTTGAGCTGTTTATTCTCCTTAGATTTATCATCACTCCCATGACGGAAGGCATAGATGTCACAGCAGACAACCTCATCCGCCTGCTTCCCATAATGTCATTCGAGCAAAAGGCAGTTCTTCTCTTGGGATTCTCCAGCCCCGATATCCCCGCACTCTCACTCAAGGGACTTATGACCCTCTCGGGAGACGTGCTGACAAGCGAGATACATCCCAAGTGCACCGAATTCCTCAAGAATATGCCCATCAACGACGAGCTGTTCGCGATGATGCTTGCGGGACTTGATTCTTCCGATCCTATGTTCGTTCAGCTTGAAGAGACGCTTTACAAGCTCGCTCCTCACACTGATGCAACGCTGGAATCGGTACTCAAGCAGCTCGGTGACTCGGACGCCGCAGAGCCCTCTGCCATCAACTTCTACGCAAAGGATTTTGCGTCAAAGGAAATAATTGAGGAATTTATCAATGGCTACAACGGCACGGTTGAAAAGAACAAGCAGATAACCTACACTGATATCGTTGGTACGCTGATGTCTTCGGTTTCCATAATCATTGACGTTATCTCCTACGTTCTTATAGCGTTCGTATCCATCTCCCTCGTAGTTTCATCGATCATGATAGGTATTATCACCTACATCTCGGTTCTCGAGAGAACCAAGGAGATCGGTATTCTCCGTTCTATCGGTGCGTCCAAGCGCGACGTCTCACGCGTATTCAATGCGGAAACGCTTATCGTTGGATTTGGCGCAGGCGCTATCGGAATTCTCGCAACTATTCTGCTTTGCCTGCCCATCAACGCCATTATTCACGCGGTATCGGGCATCGACAGCGTAAGCGCACAGCTTCCTGCGGTTGGCGGAATTGCACTCGTTATTATCAGTATGCTACTCACCTTTGTTGCAGGCTTGATCCCCTCTAAGCTCGCCGCAAAGAAGGATCCTGTTGTAGCACTCAGAAGCGAATAAACAAAAAATTTGAGGCAGGGCTATCGAAAACTCAACAGCTCTGCCTCGTAAATAACTCCGGAAAGGATATATTATGGGAAAAATAAGATCCGCGCTGTACCGTTTTATGTACGGCAGATACGGCGCTGATACGCTTGGCAACTGCTTATTCATTACCTACTTCGTAATGATAATATTGCAGACCTTCCTCGCGTTCTTTATAAAATCACCGATTTTTCATCTTATATGGCAAACGGTAGCCTATGCCGCGGGAATACTCGCAATATGCAGAATGCTATCGCGCAAACTTGAAAAGCGTCGCCGTGAAAATCAACGCTTCGTGGGCTTTTTCAAGCTCGCTAAAAACAAATTCAAGGACAGAAAAACTCACGTTTACCGCACCTGCCCCTCCTGCAAGGCAACCCTGCGCCTGCCTCGCGCCAAGGGTGAGCACACCGTAGTGTGTCCGCGCTGCAAGAATCGTTTCACAGTAAGAGGCTAACTTACTTTTTTCCCGCTTTTTCGAGAAAAAGCTTGGCAAAAAGCTTTCCACTTTTTTGAAAAAAAGTGGAGCAAAAAACTTCCTACTAATAAAGATTAAAATATTATTGGTGGAGTATCCGTATTTGTTATGGGTACTCCACCGATTTTATTATATTCATATCTAAATTGTAGGGACCGGCGTCCTCGACGGTCCAAATTAACGATAAGTAACATTTGCATTAAAACGGGAGACCACAGGTCTCCCCTACGGATGAATAAAGGAATACAATATAGCCTCGCCCTGGGGGGAGAGGCGGCGGCATGAGCCGACGCCCACACTCACCCGACCTCGTCGTGTGAGGACTACTCATCCACCGCAAGCGGTCCCCCTTCCCTGACAAGGGAAGGCTTGTCATAAACGTTCCCGCTTCGAGTAATTTATTAACAATCGTGTGCAAACAAATAAAAATGCATAGAACGACAAGA
>JBGVPV010000015.1:0-14247 GCA_045127215.1 Eubacteriales bacterium
GAGGCAGCTGACGCAATGGTTAAGGCTGCTAACGTTGAGCTTATCGGTACTGAGAAGATCGGTTCCGGACTCGTATCCGTTATGGTAAGAGGCGACGTAGGAGCTGTTAAGGCAGCTACTGAGGCTGGCAGCGTTGCTGCTTCCTCTCTCGGCGAGCTCGTTGCAGTTCACGTAATTCCCCGTCCCCATGCTGACGTTGAAAAGATCCTTCCCTCTCTCAACTGAGAAGAACGGATAAATTAATTTTGTAAAATTTTATACGGAGGTAATATATTATGGCACTCGAAGCACTCGGCATGGTTGAAACAAGAGGTCTTGTTGCAGCTATTGAGGCAGCTGACGCAATGGTTAAGGCTGCTAACGTTGAGCTTATCGGTACTGAGAAGATCGGTTCCGGACTCGTATCCGTTATGGTAAGAGGCGACGTAGGAGCTGTTAAGGCAGCTACTGAGGCTGGCAGCGTTGCTGCATCCAGACTCGGCGAGATCGTTGCAGTTCACGTAATTCCCCGCCCTCACGCTGACGTTGAGAAGATTCTTCCCACACTTAAGTAATTAGGGCATCGGAAAATAAATCTGTCACTTGTGGCAAGATTTATTTTCCGAGCAGTGAGCTTTGTCAGAAACACGGCAGAGCTTAGTGCTCGGAAAATAAATCAAAAAATACTAAAGTATTCAGGAGTGGATATGTTAATAGGAAAAGTTGTAGGAAGCGTTGTTTCCACAAGAAAAAATGAAAATTTGATAGGAAGCAAGTTCATGGTAGTTGAAACTTGCGCAGATACCGGTAACGCAAAAAGAATAGTTGCAGTGGATAACGTAGGCGCGGGCATTGGAGAAACCGTACTCGTAGCAACGGGAAGCGCGGCAAGAGTAGGCTGTGGCCACAATACCGCCCCCATCGACGCGGCTATCGTAGGTATTATCGACGACGGCGCAGGACTTGCTAATCTTTTATAATCTGAAATTCTGAAAAAGGATCTGTTATGAAGCTCAATGAACTCAAGGACATCCTTCGCGAGATGGGTGTCGTTGGCGCGGGCGGAGCAGGATTTCCAAGCTATGCCAAGCTCTCCGATAAGGCCAAGACCATAATCCTTAACTGCGCTGAATGTGAGCCGCTTCTCAAGGTTCACAGACAGGTACTCGAGGAATATACCTACGAGATACTCTCAGCTATGAGTGATATCGTAAGGGCCACGGGGGCAAAGCAAGGAATAATTGCTATTAAATCCCACTATACAAGTACGCTTCGCGCACTCGAAAATGAAATAGAAGCATTCCCCACCCTCTCTATAAGTACCCTCGACTCCGTATATCCTGCGGGCGACGAGATAATACTTATCAAGGAGGTCACGGGAGTTGTGGTAGATCCCGGCAAGCTCCCCATATCCGTTGGAGTTATCGTATGTAACGTCGAGTCGGTATATAACGCATACCGCGCTATAAACGGCAAGCCCGTTATGACAAAGTACGTAACGGTCGCGGGGGAGGTGGCAAAGCCGCTTACCGTATGCGCCCCCATCGGCACTAAGATCTCCGAGCTGATAGCGGCGGCGGGTGGAGTTACCTGTGACGATCCCGCGTATATCTCAGGCGGACCTATGATGGGTAAGCTCATCGATATAAAGGAAGTGATTACAAAGACTACCAACGCCATTATCGTGCTTCCATCAAACCACACGGTAATACTCAATAAAAACCGCAACGCCGCGATAAACCTCAGACGCGCAATGTCAGTCTGCTGTCAGTGCAAGACCTGTACTGAGCTGTGCTCACGTAACGTGCTGGGATACCCCGTAGAGCCCCACGCAGTAATGAAGGTGCTCTCCAATGGCGGCAAGGGCGACGGCCGCGTTATTCTCGATGCGCTGTTCTGCTCGGGATGCGGACTTTGTGAGACCTATTCCTGCCCTCAGGATCTCTCCCCCAGAGCGATCATCGCAGTGATAAAGGCAACGGCAAGAGCAAACGGCATAAAGCCCCCCGAGGATGTAAAGCCTAATCTCAACGTGCGCCACGCCGATATGAAAAAAGTGTCGGTTGAAAGACTCACGGGCAGACTTGGACTCAGAAAATACGACGTCCCCGCCCCCCTCACCGAGCCCATACATACGAACACCGTAAAGATACTGCTCGGTCAGCACCTGGGCGCACCCGCCCTGCCTTGCGTCGCAGTAGGTGACACGGTAGAGCGCGGCGACGTTATCGCAAAGGCGTCGGAAACCGCACTCAGCGTAAACATTCACGCGTCTATCGCGGGCAAGGTAGCCGCAGTCACACCCAAATATATTAAAATAACTCGCTGATCAAAAAACTTCAGAAGGAATAAGATAAATGAAAAAAGCACTTGGAATGATAGAATTCAAGACGGTCGCATCGGGTATTACCGCAACTGACGTAATGCTTAAGACCGCCGACGTCGAGGTAGTTCAGGCAAGCCCCGTCTGCCCCGGCAAATATCTTGCAACCATCGCAGGTGAGCTCAGCTCAGTAAGAGCGGCAATTGACGCCGCAGAGGCGTATAACCCCTCAATGCTCGTAGATAAATTCGTGCTCGGTAACCCCCACGAATCCGTTCAGCCCGCCATCAGCGGCGCGCTTGAGGTACAGAACAAGGCGGCGATAGGCATTCTTGAGACCTTTACCGCGGCAAGCGCAGTAGTTGCCGCCGATACCGCCGCAAAGACCGCACTCATCGAGCTCGTTGAGATCAGACTCGCTAAGGGTATGTGCGGTAAGTCTTACATAATACTCACGGGAAGCGTTTCCTCTGTAACTGCCGCAATTGAGAAGGCAAAGGCAGGAGTAGGCGGCGGAATGTTCCTTGACTGTTCTGTAATTGCAGGACCCGACCAAAGACTCTGGGACAGCATACTTTAAAATCTTAACGGAGGTATTCCCCCTTGTTAGCAATTGAACGCAGAAGAGAGATCACCGCAAAGCTTACCGCAGAGGGTAAGGTGATAGTTTCCGAGCTTGCGCGAGAATTCGGCGTGACCGAGGAGACCATCAGACGAGATCTTGAAAGACTCGATAACGACGGAATTGCATCAAAAACATACGGCGGCGCGGTAGCGCGCCACGCAGGCGCACTTGACCTTCCCTACAACGTCCGTGAGGGCGTTAACGTAGCGGAGAAACAGGATATCGCAGAAAAGCTCGCCGCTCTCATAACCGATGGAGAGCGCATAATGCTTGACTCAAGCTCAACCGCACTCTATATAGTAAAAAAATTAAAGGACAAGAAAAATCTTACCATCATCACAAACTCCGTAAAGATACTTCTTGAGATCGCCGATAAGACCGACTGGACGGTGCTCTCAACGGGTGGAGTTCTCAAAAAGGGCGGACTTTCCCTCACGGGCTCGTCAGCCGAAAAGATGGTAAACTCCTATCACGTCGACACGGCGATCTGCTCCTGCAAGGGAGTCGATATGCTGCTTGGCGTTATGGACTCCAATGAAAACGACAGCCTAATCAAGCAGGCTATGATAAGCTCGGCAGACAGGCGTATCTTGGCGCTTGACACCGAAAAGCTCGACAAGAAATCATTCGTCAGAGTTTGCGACCTTGAAGATATAGACGTTATCGTTTGTGACGCAGAGCCCACGGATAAATGGATAAATTTCTGCGGCGAAAACGGCATCTCCCTGGTCTACTGAACAGTATTAAATGAAAGGATATAGATAAATATGAAAATTCTCGTGTTGAACGCAGGAAGCTCCTCCCTCAAGTATCAGCTTTTCAATATGGAAAGCTCAGAGGTACTCGCAAAGGGACTTTGCGAAAGAATCGGAGCAGGCGGTACAGTTACCCATAAAAAGCCGGGCGCTGAGCCCTTCTATGAGGAGACCGACCTTGCCGATCACGGCGTGGCTCTCTCCCGCGTGCTCGAGCTCCTCAGCTCCGCTGAGTACGGCGTAATATCAAGCATCGATGAGATCGACGCGGTAGGTCACAGAGTGGCTCACGGCGGTGAGAAGATCAAGGAGTCCTCAAGGATCACCGAAAGCGTTATCGCTTACCTTGAGACTATCGTTCCGATCAATCCTCTTCACGGACCTCCCGCGATCGCAGGTATGAAGGCGTGCCTGAAGCTCATGCCAAACGTTCCTCAGGTCGCAGTATTTGATACCTCGTTCTATTCAAACATCGAGGACTTCAGATACGTTTACCCCATTCCCTACGAGTTCTACGAGAACGATAAGGTTCGCCGCTACGGCTTCCACGGCACATCACACAGATATGTAAGCGCAGAGCTTGCAAAGGTGCTCGGTAAGCCTATCGAGGAGCTTAAGATAATCACCTGCCACCTCGGTAACGGCTCATCCATCACCGCAGTTGATGGCGGCGTGGCAATCGATACCTCTATGGGATTTACTCCTCAGGAGGGTATCGCAATGGGTACTCGCTCGGGTAGCATCGATCCCACAGTTGTTACCTACCTTATGAAGAAGCACGGTTACACCGCGCAAGAAGTTGAGGATATACTCAATAAGAAGAGCGGTATCCTCGGCGTTTCGGGCGTATCAAACGACCTGCGTAACGTAACCGCCGAGGCAAAGAACGGCAACGCCCGCGCAGAGCTTGCCATAAAGATACTCACAAACGGCATCAAGAAGCATATCGGCGCGTATACCGCTGAGATGAACGGCCTTGACGCAGTAGTATTCACCGCAGGCATCGGCGAGAACCAGTCCAACATCAGAGAGCTCGTATGTGAGAACATGGAGTATCTCGGAATCAAGATAGACGTTGAGAAAAACAGAAACTTTGAGAGAGGCATTCCCTTTGATATTACCGCAGAGGGAGCACGCGTTGCAACCTGGATCATTCCCACCGACGAGGAATATATGATCGCTATCGACACTCAAAGACTTGCAAGCAAATAAACTAAGGAAGGTACTTTACAATGGCAAATATTACAGAAGCTGAGATCAGAAAAATAGTAGAAAGCATAGTAAAAGGCACACAGAGTGCCGCTAAGAACTATTCTCCCACGGAATACGCGGGCAGAAAGCTTGTAGGTATCTATTCCGATATGAACGAGGCAATAGATGCGGCAGAGCGCGGCTACCGCGCAGTGCGCTCTATGACGGTTGAGCAGAGAGAGAAGATCATCGCTGAGATCCGCCGTCTTACCCTTGCAGAAGCTCCCATCATGGCAGAGATCGGCGTTGCCGAGACAGGCATGGGTAGAGTTGACCACAAGAGACTCAAGCACATTCTCGTTGCAGAAAAGACCCCCGGAACTGAGGATATCGTTGCCGAGGCAAAGACAGGTGACAACGGCCTTACCCTTATGGAGATGGCTCCCTTCGGAGTTGTCGGCTCTATCACCCCCAGCACAAACCCCTCCGAGACCGTAATTTGTAACTCCATCGGTATGATAGCGGCAGGTAACGGCGTTGTATTCAACCCCCACCCCAACGCAATCTGTACCTCTAACTACGCAATTGACCTCGTAAACAGAGCTTCTCTCGCGGCAGGCGGCCCCGAGGTGCTTGTTTGCTCAATGGATAAGCCCACACTTGAGTCTGCGGCAATTATGCAGAGCCATCCCAAGATAAGACTGCTCGTATGTACCGGCGGCCCCGGCGTTGTAAAGGCAGTTCTCTCCTCCGGAAAGAAGGCTATCGGCGCGGGCGCGGGTAATCCCCCCGTTATCGTTGACGATACCGCTGACATCAGAAAAGCGGGCAAGGATATCATCGACGGCTGTTGCTTCGATAACAACCTTCCCTGCATCGCAGAAAAGGAAGTTTTCGCATTCGCTAATATCGCGGATCAGCTTATCGCTGAAATGCAGAGAAACGGCGCGTACCTCATAAACGCTGAGCAGGCAAATGCACTCTCAAAGATCGTTCTCGAGGAAAAGACCAATAAGGCAGGCAAAACGGTAAAGACCGTAAGCCGCCACTGCGTAGGCCGTGACGCTGACGTGCTTCTTGCAAAGATCGGTGTCAACGTAGGCAAGGACGTTCGTTGCATCATCTGTGAGACAGACTTTATGCACGACTTCGTTCAGCACGAGCTTATGATGCCCATTCTTCCTATCGTAAGAGTTAGCAACATCGAAGAAGCTATTGACCTCGCAGTCAAGGCTGAGCACGGCAACAGACATACCGCTCACATGCACTCCAAGAACATAGACAACCTCTCTGCTTTCGCAAAGGCAGTTGAGACCACCATCTTCGTAAAGAACGCTCCCTCTTATGCAGGTATCGGCTTTGGCGGAGAGGGACACACCACCTTTACTATCGCAGGTCCTACCGGTGAGGGTATCACATCCGCGCGCTCCTTCACAAGAAAGCGCAGATGCGTAATGGCAGATAGCTTCAGAATTATCTAAAAGAGGTATTTTGATATGGCAATGAATGAACAGGAATTGAAAGCTCTGGTGAGCCGAGTTATAGAGTCCGTAAAAAACGGCGCAGCAGCCGAGGGCGATATACCCGTTGGTATCTCCAACAGACATATCCACCTCTCCCGTGAGCACGTTGAGATACTCTTTGGTAAGGGCTATCAGCTCACTAAGCTCAAGGATCTCTCCCAGCCCGGTCAGTACGCTTGTAAGGAGCAGCTTACCATCGTAGGCCCCTCTATGAGAGCCATCGAGGGCGTCCGCGTGCTCGGTCCTGAGAGAAAGGCGTCACAGGTTGAGATCTCCAGAACCGACAGCTACGTGCTCAAGGTTAAGCCCCCCGTAAGAGAGTCGGGTGACATCAAGGGCTCTGCCCCCGTCACCATCATCGGCCCTAAGGGTATCGTAACACTCAGCGAGGGCTGTATCATCGCAAACCGCCACATTCATATGAGTGAGGAAGAGGGCAAGGCGTTCGGCGTCCGTGATAACGAATACGTTGACGTTGAGCTTTGCGGTGAGCGTAGAAGCCTTTTCTACGACGTACAGATCCGCGTGCATAAGGATTTCAAACTTGAGATGCACATTGATACCGACGATGCCAACGCCGCAGGCGTAGGCAACGGCTTCAAGGCAAAGCTTATAAAGAGATAAATAAAAATGGTGGAGTTTTCGAAACAAATACGGAAACTCCACCATTTTTTATTTATTCACCTAAATGACCGTTATACAAATATTTATACTTGGAAGATTCATCTTTTATTATATATCCCGATTTACACATGTCATCAATTATTTTTTTCGCCTTACCATAACTGATGCCAAGTCTTCTCTGCAAAATAGCCGTATAAGTTTCTTGTTCCTCTTGCGCTATTTCAATAGCTTGTAATATAAATTTATCCAAAGATTGAGCATTGGAAGATAGCTTACCAGCACAATCACCTACCAATAATTTGTCAATGGAAACATCAAAAAAACAAGCAATCTGAGGAATAAGCTCAATATCCGGACAACACTTTCCCGCTTCCCATTTAGATACCGACTGATTTGATACCAAAAACACCTTTGCAAGTTCCTCTTGCGTCAATCCTCTTTGATTTCTTAAATAAGCAATATTTTCACTAATTTTTAAACTCATTAAAATTTCTCCTTTAATAAAAATCACTTGTAGCTACAAGTCAATTATACCATTGAAAAGAAAAAAATACAATAACGAATTAGTTTAACTCGCCCAACTTAATGTTGGATAAGCCGAATTATCAAAATTCAATATACTGCTCGGAAACGACACCGATTTTTTTACACTCGGTAGAGATTGGCGTCCACGACAACCCACATTTTTATCACGGGCGATTCGTGAATCGCCCCTACGATAAAAAAACATCAAACATCAGTAGGGACAGGCGTCCTCGACTGTCCGTTTTTATCATAAAGTAACTTTCGCATGGGCACGGACAGTCGAGGACGCCTGTCCCTACAATTTAGATATAAATAAAGCAAAAATCGGTGGAGTTTCCGAAACAAACACGGAAACTCCACCAATATTTTTCTATAAAATCAATACTGTTTCTGAGCTATGTACTGAATAAGCAGATCGGGGAAATTAACCGTAGTTCCCTCGATCTTACAATCATAAGCTCGCTTCATTCTTGCAACGTCGGTAACGCCCCACGCGCGAACCTCAAAGCCCTGAGCGTGGCACTCAGCCGCGTTCTCAGGAGTGATCTTGGTTACGAGAGGACATATCTGCTCAGCACCTATCGCCTTAAGATCTGCGATGATCTCATCGTTGATATCTCTTACGAGATGACCTACACGATACGTGGGATCTATCTTCTTGACGTTCTGAATGAACTCGTACTCAAACGCCGTGATGATGGTCTTGTCCTTCATATTGTACTTGTCAAGCATAGCAATGACCTCTGCCTCAATATCGGGATCCTTGATCTCGATAGCAAAGGTAAGATCACGCCAACCGAAATATTTAAGCAGATCCTCAAGAGTGGGGATCTTGTCAAACGTGCCGTTTCTGTCGTTCTTTACGTTGAACTGCAAAAGCTCCTCGTAGGTGTAGTCGGCAATATTGCCCTCAACGCCCGTAACGCGCATAAGATCGGGATCGTGGAAAAGCACGAGCACACCGTCCTTTGTGCGTCTTACGTCTGTCTCAATGCCGTTAGCGCCCATGTGAACGCCAAGATTGAATGACATCAATGTGTTTTCGGGAGCGTATTCACTTGCCCCTCTGTGTGCGTAAACTATAAACATAACAATTCTCTCCTTTATAATTTCTCAGATATAGCATCTAATATTTTTTTGATCGCTTGCTCTATATTCTCCGCTTCAATTCCACAGCCCGCGGCTCTTACGTGTCCGCCACCTCTGAAGCGCGCGCATATCGCGGATACGTCAAAGTCACACGACGAACGCATAGAAACTCTAAAATACGGCTTTTCGTCGGGCTGACGCACTACAAACGCTACCTCTACGCCCATCACAGAGCGCGGTATCTCTATCATAGTGTCAAGATCGGCTTCCTCAACACCGTATTTTTGCTTCTCACGGTAAGAAATACTTGAACACGCCACACGGCCGTCAAAATGAAGCTCAAGGCTCTCAATAGCCAAGCCCTCAGCGCACACCTGCGCGAGCGTTTTGGACTCAAAGAGCTTGTGGTTTATATCTGCGGCGTCAATTCCCGCCTCAATGAGATCCGCGGCAATTCTGTGAGTGCGAGGCGTTACGTTGGAATAACGGAATCCCCCCGTGTCCGAGCTTATAGCCGCGTATATACACGTCAATAAATACGGACTCAGCGCATCGATCTTACCCTCCTCTGCAAAGCGAGCGGCTATCTCGTATATGATCTCACCCGTAGCGGACGCGCTCGCGTCAATATAATGGTCGGCATACACCGTACCGCGAGCGTGGTGATCTATCATCAGATCAATGTCCTTGTGGAGAATATGAAACATATCGCCAAGCTGCGTGGGAGAAGCACTGTCAACACTGATAACACGCTCGTGACCAAGCTCCATACCCGCTTCGATCAGTACACTTCCCTGCGCGCTGTCCGAAAGAAATCTCAGCCTCTCGGGCACCTCGTCGGAGCAGGCGCATATCGCGGGGATATCCATAAGCCTGAATATCTCCCTGAGCGCAAACGCCGAACCCACCGCGTCACCGTCGGAATGGGTGTGATAAATTATCAGCGTAGTTTTATTCTCACATAAACGCTCACAAAGCGCGTCAAAATCCAACTCGTTAAAATTACTCGTCATCCTGCTCGCCCTGCTCGTCCTCAGGCTCGCTGATCTCAATATTCTCAAGGAGCTTGGAGATCTTCGCGCCGTGCTCAATTGAATGATCCTCATAGAATGAAAGCTCGGGAGTCATACGCAAGTTAAGTCGCATAGCAAGCTGACGGCGAATATAACCCGCCGAGGATTTAAGTCCCTTTGCTATCTCCTTCTTGTCACCCAGCATAGCCGAGTAATAGACCTTAGCAAATTTAAGATCACCCGTAGCCTCAACCGCAGTAATGCTTATAAAAGCATCCTTGATTCTGGGATCCTTTATCTCACGCAAAATGAGCGCAAGCTCCTTTTGCATCTCGTCATTTATTCTGCCTCTTCTGTAATTAGCCATAGTGTCCTCACTTATTATTTTACTACAAATTATTATAACACCTTTTGAGATATAAATCAAGGTATTTTAAAAAATTACGGCGCAACACCCAATAAAAAGAATAACCGTCCCCATCGCAACGGCGTATGATATTATCCGTCCATAGAGACCGACGTCCTCGACGCCCCACATTTTTATCACGGGCGATTCGTGAATCGCCCCTACGAATAAACAACGTTATTTATTTGTAGGGGGCGACGTCCTCGACACCCCATTTCCCCTCAAAAGTTACTTTGTGGCAAAGACTACTCATCCACCACTTCGTGGTCCCCCTTCCCTGACAAGGGAAGGCTTAACGTGATCCGTTTTGTTGTCCTCTATATTTTTATTTGTGTATATACGCTTATTAATAAATCATCTGAAGCACAATCGATACCGACAAGCCTTCCCTTGTCAGGGAAGGGGGACCGCTTGCGGTGGATGAGTAGTCCTTTGTCATAAAGTAACATTTGCAAAAAAACAGACAGTCGGGGACGCCTGTCCCTACAACTTAAGGAATGAATAAAAATAAAATTTGGTGGAGTTCCCATAAGCAATACGGGCACTCCACCAATAATATTTTAATCCTTATTCAGTTGAAAGTTTTTTGCTAAGCTTTTTTCAAAAAAGCGTAACTCGCATCCTTCACTGTGCAGCGTTAACGATAGCCGCGAACTTGCCTGCAACCAAGGATGCACCGCCGATAAGACCGCCGTCAACGTTGGCCTTACCAAGAAGCTCAGCAGCATTTGCGTCATTCATAGAGCCGCCGTACTGAACTGTAACAGTCTGGGCAACCTCTTCACCGTAAACCTCAGCGATAGCAGCGCGAACAAAGCCGTTACCCTCGTCAGCCTGATCAGCAGTTGCGGTAACGCCCGTACCGATAGCCCAAACAGGCTCGTAAGCTACGATAACGTTCTTAAGCTGCTCAGCGCTTACGTTTGTAAGAGCCATCTTTGTCTGGAACTTAAGAAGAGTCTCGGTGTAGCCAAGCTCTCTCTGCTCAAGAGTCTCACCAACGCAAACGATAGCCTTGAGACCAGCCTCAAGAGCTGCAAGTGTGCGGAGGTTAACGGTCTGATCGGTCTCAGCAAAATACTGACGTCTCTCGCTGTGTCCGATAACAACGTACTCAACGCCTGCCTCAACGAGCATCTGCGCGGATATCTCACCTGTGTACGCACCGGAAGCCTTGAAGTGTACGTTCTCAGCACCGATCTTTATGTTAGAGCCCTTTGCAGCCTCGACAGCCGCGGGAATGTCTATTGCGGGTACGCAAAGCACAACGTCGCAAGCGTCCTTGCCTGCTACGAGGGGCTTCATCTCCTCAATAAGAGCAACTGCGCTCTTGGGAGTCATATTCATCTTCCAGTTACCTGCGATAACTGTTCTTCTCTTGGAAGGATTCATTTTTTATTCTCCTTTATTACTGTTTTGTGGGGCGACCGTGGCCGCCCCAATAATTTTGATTTTTAATTATTTATCAAGCAAACAAGCTATACCGGGAAGCTCCTTACCCTCAAGGAACTCGAGAGAAGCACCACCACCGGTAGAGATGTGAGTCATCTTGTCAGCAAAGCCGAGGTTCTCAACAGCCGCCGCGGAGTCACCACCACCGATAATGGAGATAGCGTTGCTCTCTGCAACTGCCGCTGCAACAGCCTCAGTACCTGCCGCAAAGGTCTTCCACTCAAATACGCCCATAGGTCCGTTCCAAACAACAGTGCCTGCGCCCTTGATAGCCGCTGCAAAGTTCTCACGGGTAACGGGGCCGATATCAAGACCCATCCAACCGTCAGGGATCTCTGTGGACTTAACAGTCTTGTACTCAGTGTTCTCGTCGAAATCAGTACCAACTACGTTATCAACGGGAAGCATGAAGTTTACACCCTTAGCCTTTGCCTTTGCGATAAGCTCGTTAGCAAGATCAAGCTTATCTTCTTCGCAAAGAGATGTACCAACGGAATATCCTGCTGCTCTGAAGAATGTGTAAGCCATACCGCCGCCAACGATAAGTGTGTCAACCTTGTCAATGAGGTTGTTGATAACACCGATCTTGTCGGAAACCTTAGCACCGCCAAGGATAGCAACGAAGGGACGAGCAGGGTCAGCAAGTGCCTTACCCATAACGCCGATCTCCTTCTGAATGAGGTAACCGCAAACTGCGGGGAGATAATCAGCAACGCCTGCGGTAGATGCGTGCGCACGGTGTGCAGAGCCAAATGCGTCGTTTACGAAAATGTCAGCGTACTCAGAAAGTGCCTTTGCAAAATCTGCGCCGTTCTTGGTCTCTCTTGCGTCAAAACGAACGTTCTCAATAAGAACAGCCTCGCCTTCCTTGAGAGATGCAACCTTAGCCTGAGCGTCAGGTCCGATAATGTCCTCAGCAAAGGTAACCTTGTCGCCGAGAAGCTCGTTGAGTCTGTCTGCAACTGGCTTGAGTGTGAAGTTCTTCTTGTCAGCAACAGCCGCCTTAGCAAGAAGCTCAGCGGTAACGGCTGCCTGCTCCTCTGCGGGAAGAGCCTCAACCTTCTTCTTTTCCTTCTTGGTAAGTCCAAAGCCCTCGGTAAAAATGGAGTGTGGCTTGCCCATATGAGAGCAAAGAACTACCTTAGCGCCCTTGTCAAGAAGGTACTTGATAGTGGGAAGCGCGCCAACGATTCTCTTGTCAGAGGTAATAACGCCGTCCTTAAGCGGCACGTTGAAGTCGCAGCGTACAAGAACTCTCTTGCCGGCAACGTCGATGTCTTCAACGGATCTCTTGTTGTAAGTCATGGTTTATATCCACCTTTCAAAATATTTTCAAAATTTTTCTTTAAAAACTGCTGGCCACATATTGCCACATAATAGTATATCATAAATTTTTCAAGATATCAAGTGAATTTGTTAAAAAAATATCGTTTTTCTATATTTTTCTTTTGTCTTGCCAACGCGATAAATTTGTGCTATAATAAATAGTAACGCAAATAAAAAAGGAAACGCTATGAATACACTTACAAAAACTGAAAATATAATAAAAAACGAGTGCTTCGACGCGGAGCGCGCGCTTTATGCCCTCAGAGATACTGAAGTCGATAGCTGTACCTTTCGTGGAGAGGCAGACGGAGAATCCGCACTCAAGGAGTGCCGCGATATAACCGTAAATAACTGTGAGTTTTCCCTGCGCTACCCGCTCTGGCACGCAGAGAGATTCTCACTTGCAAACAGCTCTATGGATACAGGGGCGAGAGCGCCTATATGGTATTGCAGCGATGGAAAGATAAAGAACTGCTCCATAGACGGCACAAAATTTTTGCGTGAGTGCCATAATATCAGCGTCACGGAAACAATAGTCAATTCCGACGAATTCGGTTGGAAATGCACGAGCCTCGATATATCCGACAGCGAGATAAATTCCGCGTATTGCCTGTTCGACTCCAAAAACGTAAGTATAAGTAATCTCCGTATGACAGGCAAATATTCATTCCAGTACATAGACGGACTTACCATACGCGACAGCTACCTCGATACTAAGGACGCATTCTGGCACAGTAAAAATATAACCGTTGAAAATACAACGCTCAAAGGCGAGTATCTCGCTTGGTTTTCCGAAGGCCTTACCCTTAAGAACTGCCATATCATCGGCACACAGCCATTCTGCTACTGTAAGGACCTGAAGCTTATCGACTGCACTATGGAGGGCACCGACCTCTCGTTTGAATATTCCGATGTCGAAGCCGACGTTATCGGTCACATAGACTCGGTCAAAAATATCCGCTCAGGCTACGTGCGCGCTGACTCCATCGGCGAGGTCATCAACGAAGACTCCGTTATCGAAAGTAATTGCGAGATAATAGTAAAATAATTGATTTTTTCTGATAAACTTGTACGTACAGGCGTCGCTTTGCTACGCCTGTACGTTTTTTATGCAAATGTTACTTTATGACAAAGGACTACTCATCCACCGCAAGCGGTCCCCTCAATGTTTGCCTACGGCAAACTTGATACGTAGCGAAGCGGAGTGCTCCCATGACAAGGGAAGGCTTGTCGGTATCGATTGTGCTTCAGATGATTTATTAATAATCGTATACAAACAAACAAACAAAAATGTAAAGGACAACAAAACGGATCACATTAAGCCTTCCCTTGTCAGGGAAGGGGGACCACGAAGTGGTGGATGAGTAGTCCTCACACGACGAGGTCGGGTGAGAGGGGGAAGGCATGCGGATCCCA
>JBGVPV010000016.1:0-25280 GCA_045127215.1 Eubacteriales bacterium
ATTGGTTTTGGGAATTTTTATATATGATCTCAAAAACGTTGTTTATGCTGATAGACGGTCTGGTGCTCTGCGCAAATAAGCTGTGCGGAATTGACCCGATCAGCTTCGGCGGCGAGGAGAGCGATTTTTTGTCATATTTGCTTTTGAGCGATGAGATAGGATTTGCTTTCCGAGTTTCAGCGTTGCTCGCAACTATACTTTTGGTCATATTTTCCGTATTTATGATAATACGTACCATAGCGAAGGACAAGGCAGAGGGAACACCTGCGCAGATCGCGATAAAGGCGTTTAAGACGCTTTTGATGTTTTTCTTTGTGCCGGTGGTAATACTTGCGTTTATGACGCTCGGTAATATTTTTGTAAGGGCGTTGTACGATGCAACTATGCAGGGTGCTTCAAATCCCGGTACATTCCTTTTTGCTGCATTTGCAGGTGATGGTGGAATGAATCCTGATTACGTTGAACTTTTCAGAACTAGTGAGTTGGATTATACTAATACGGATACAGTAAAAACATATATGGATATTTCCAATTTCCCGTTCATCTTTTCTTATATCGCAGGTGGTGTAGCTTTGTTTGGCATAGGAAGCGCGATGCTTACGTTCGTTGACCGTGTACTTGCGATCGTCATTCTTTACATAGCAGCTCCCGTGTCAATCTCTACGACTGTGATTGACGACGGTGCTCGTTTCAAGCTTTGGAGAGACCAGTTCCTCTCAAAGTTTATTATGGGATACGGAATGATATTGGCTATCAACATTTACGCGCTTGTGTGCGGACTTGTTACGGCGCCGAATTTCAGCTTCTTCCCGGGTGAGGATACAAAAACTCAGTTCCTGGATCTTATAATGAAGCTGCTCGTAATTGGTGGCGGTGCGCTTACAATGCAGAAATCCATGGCGGTTATCGGTAATCTTGTATCTCAGGGTGCAGGCTCGGGCGAGCTCAGAGATTCCATGTCCGCAGGCAGCCTTGCAAAGATGGCAGCCGGAGCGGCAATGGGAATTGGTGGTAAGGCACTCAAGCTTGCAGGCGGCGCACTCAGCTTGCCCTTTAAGCCCGGCAAGGATATTTTGGGTAATATTTATTCGGGCGGTATGAGAAGAATAGCAGACGCCGCTTTGGATAAAATGACCGGTGCTGACAAGAAGAAGGGCGACGAAAAGGGTAGCGATTCGCAGAATAACGAAAAGGCAAAATACGGCTCTGAAAATAAGTTCAAGACCGCGTTTACCCCTGAAAACAAGCAGTGGAAGGATTCCGCAAATAACGATAAAAACGATAAGGATAAGAAGGACAATCCCGTTACTAACGCGATCCAAGGCACTGATAATTCAACCAATAACAACAAGGATTCAGGCACTCAAACAGAAAATAACAACGACAATAACAACAATAATATGGGAGGAGGACAGCAAGGATGAGAATTATTCCAAAGACAGCCAAAGTAAAAATAGAATTTTTCAAGAATATTTCTCTTGCGGATACACTTATAGGCCTTGCAGCGCTTGCGTTTGAGGTTTTGGTGTTTACAACGAATATTCCTCCGATCCCCAAATACGCGCTTATGCTGTCGATACTCGTAGTCGCAGTATGGCTGTTTATGCCCTTTGACGGACAGCGATTTTATATGATGTTCGTTAATATGGCAAAGTACGTCGTATCGGTAAAGCACTATTCCAAGGAATATACCAAGGCTAACGCAAGCATTGACAACTTTATTCCCTTTAAGGATATCAAGGACGGCTTTATCGTATATAACGAGTACTATGCAGGTGTGCTTGAGATAGACCCCAGAGAGTTCAGACTTCTCTCGGGATATAAGCAGGATCAGATAATAGACACGTATTTCGGCAGAACCATCCGTTCTATCAGCGAAGGCACCAAGGCGTCTATCGTAAAGGTGGACAGAAAGATGCTGCTTGATAAATACATAGCCGCCGAGCATGAAAAAGAGGTTCAGCTTGAGAAGCTCTTTGAGGCGGGAAGTATTGACGCGCAGGAAAAGCTTGCGCGTGAGAAGATAATCGCCGAGCGAATTGCGATATACGAGAGAATGAGCGGTGCTACCGTGCTCAGAAAGCCGTTTTACTATCTCGTGGTTTACGATAAGGATCAGAGCGTTATCCGTGAGATAATCACAAACGCCATCTCAAACTTTATTGAAGCGGGTATGACCTCACGTATGCTTGGTAACCGCGAGCTTGCGGTATTCTTGAAGTACAACTTTACGGACAACTTTGAGGAGAGCGACGTAGATCTGCTTGCAGAAGAGGAGCTTATGAGCTGGGTAAAGCCCACGGAGATCCGCTTCACCCCCAAGAGCGCGACTATTGACGGTATTGAGACCTATAACTACTCAGTCCGTAATTTCCCCCTTTCCGTGCTTAACGCGTGGGGATATCAGATGTTCAATATCGAGGACACGAAGGTAGTAATGAACATCGAGCCTTATGAAAAATATAAGGCGGTAAGAATGATAGACCGTTCGCTTATCGAGCTTGCCAGCCAGTCTGAGAACTCCTTTAAGGCGTCCTCTATGCTTGATAAAAAGACGCATATCGAGACGCTTGTTGACGTGCTCAGAATGCTTCAGAACGATAACGAAACGCTGTTCAGCGTAACGCTCCACTTTACCATCTATAACAAGAACGGTCTTACAAGCGCAGATGCTAAGAAAAACCTCAAGAAGACTATTAAGAGAATAGTAACGGAGCAGGGCTTTGAGCTTGCGGATAACTTCTGCAAACAGCAGAAAGCCGTTATTTCCTCGAACATTTCAAGATATGACGCGTGCCCCGAGTTCGCCCGTGCGATACATTCGGGATCCGTTGCGGCGGTATTCCCGTTCGTGCTTTCCACGGTAATGGACGACGGAGGCTCAATACTCGGAACGAGCGGCAGCTTCCCGGTCATCGTAGACTTTTTCAAGCGTGACAGAGAGCGCGTAAACTCCAATATGGTAATTATGGGTAAATCGGGCTCGGGTAAGTCGTTCGCAACCAAAACTATTCTTACAAACCTCGCGGCAGAGAACTCAAAGATATTTATTCTCGACCCCGAGAACGAGTATAATCACCTCGCTAAAAACCTCGGCGGACGTCTTATAGACGTCGGAACGGCTACGCAGGGAAGAATCAACCCCTTCCACGTAGTTACCACGCTTGACGCAGACGAGGACGGACTTGGAGCTAAGGTCGATAACTTTGCCGTGCATCTTCAGTTCCTTGAGGAGTATTTCAGAGTTATTCTTCCCGGTATCGACGCGCAGGCACTTGAATACCTTAACAATCTCGTAGTAGAGGTATACGCGAGAAAGGGTATTGACTTCGGTAGTGATTTCTCACGTCTGAGAGCTGAGGATTATCCCATATTTGACGATCTTTACGCGCTTATCAAGGAAAAGCTTGCCGAGGCGAAGGTCGACTATGACGTGGTAAATCTGCGCATACTTGCGAACTTCGTATCCAAGTTTGCCAAGGGTGGACGCGATTCTAACCTCTGGAACGGACACTCTACCCTTACCGTAAAGGAAAACTTTACCGTATTTAATTTCCAAAGTCTTCTTGCCAATAAGAACGGCGTTATTGCAAACGCGCAGATGCTGCTAGTTCTTAAGTGGCTTGATAACGAGATAATCAAAAACAGAGAATTTAACCTCAAATACGGCACTAACCGTAAGATAGTGGTAGCCATCGACGAGGCTCACGTGTTTATCGATCCCAAATTCCCCGTAGCGCTTGACTTTATGTATCAGCTTGCAAAGCGTATAAGAAAGTACAACGGTATGCAGATCGTAATCACGCAGAACATCAAGGACTTCGTCGGAACCGCGGATATTATCAGAAAATCCACCGCTATTATCAACGCATGTCAGTATTCGTTTATCTTCTCGCTCTCGCCGAACGACATGGACGACTTGTGTACGCTTTACGATAAAGCGGGACGAATTAATAGCGTCGAGCAGGAGCAGATCGTTAATAACGAGCGCGGAAACGCGTTTATCATCACAGGACCTACGTCGCGTACCAATATCGAGATAGTTGCATCTACTAAGATACGCGCGTTGTTCAACGAGTAAAAGCTTTTCTCTCTCGGGGCGCAGGCGTCGCCCCGAGAGAGCTTGAACGTAAGATTTTTAAATAAAAATGAGCGGAGATATCCATATCCGCCCGAGGTTAAGGTAAATATGAAAAAGAGCAAGAAATCACGTGGAAAAATGAATATTTCTGATGCTGTTATAAAACGCGGACGCGACATCTATGAAAAATGGGTCGCGGAAAAATTCACGTCCCGAAGGATAGTGGAGTTTGTAGCTTGTGCGGCGTCTGACGCGCGTAATGACAGCGCCGAGGCGGTTTCTTGCCTTTTTGCACTTTATACGCGTATCAAGAACAGATACGCGAGTTCATTTAGCCGTATAGCTTTCTATTTTTCATTACGCAGGGAAATGCACGCACTCAAGCGTCTGGAGCGTGCCTTGAAGCTTGGTGATAGTGCGCCGAGCTTGCGTGAGGTGCTGGAGATAGACCTTAAGACGCTTGCAGAACGAATCAGGATCGAAAATATAATCGATGATGTTGACGATACGGCACACGGCGGAAAGCATACCGAAAAATCGGGAGATGCAGACCCCGAGCTTGAAGCTAAGAGACTCGACGAGCTGTCCGACAACAATCGTGACGAACGCTTGGATCTTGAAGAAAAAGGTGAACGGGCAGACGAAAAAGCGGAAGACCTGAACACTGCGAACGTAGGTGAGGAAAGAAAGGGTAGCGTTGCAAACGATCAGCGTGTCGATAACGCACCTGCAAATAACGCCTATATAGATACCGCCGAGATCATTGAATCGAGCGATAGAAGCGAGGCACCTCAGGAGCAACAGCCCGAAACCCCCGAATTTTTTGAAGTTAAACAAGAAAATAACGCCCCGAATGAAATATCGGAGCATGTCATAGATACGCAGGGAGTTTCCCCGATACAGAATACGGAGGTTGTCGATAAAATTCAGATCGGCGGCGATTTACAGCAAAATACATCTGCCGTTATATACAACACCGATACTGACGGTGAGGTGACGTTGAATACCGCTGTTGATACGGTGCGCATTCACGAAAATAAAAACGTATTTGGAGAAAATAACGCTCAGGCGGTGGAAGATCAGATCTCTCAGAAAGAGCTTGACGAGAAAGAATATGAGGATTATATCCGCTTTTTGCAGTGGAAGGAGAATTCTCGCTCAGTATCTTCGGAAGTGGAGAGTGCTTCTCACACTCCTATAAACGACTCGGTTTCCAATGAGACACCCGAGAACAAATTGCCCAATCATTTGTTTGATTCCGCACACGAAACCGTACCTCAGCCTGTGCCTGACCCCGTACCCGATCCCGTGATCGAACCTATACCTGATCCCGTACCAAATCCCCTGCTGAATTCCAAGCCCGTACCGAATCCCGTATCCGCCCCCGCTGATAATCCTCAGGGAAATAAAGACGTCAGAGAGCCTATACGGGTAGATCTGATGGAGGGCGTGGACTTGGAGACGGCGATCCAGATAAACACCAATATATCTCTTGAATCGGCGGCGCATATATACGAATACAAGGCGTCTATTATGAGAGAGCATTTAGAGCAGTTAGCCGCTGAGTTTAAAATGCCGGATCCCGTCGAGATCATAGGAAGACCTAATCTTGAGGACGTATACCGTCAATCGGGTCTTGCGCTTGGTGTATAAACCGTATAAAAACTATAACAAAAGGAGATAAAAGCTATGGTAGATGGACCTAACGAAAATGTAAACGTTAATGAGAATAATAATGACGTAAATATAAATCCCGCAGATAACGTGATCGAGAATCAGCAGCAAGAGCTTGTTGCGGGTGGAAATAACGATAACAACGACCAGGGTGGTGATCAGCAGGGCGCAGATGATCATCAGGATAATGCCTTTGCGGATCTGTCTATTCCGATGGCGTCGAATCAAGGGGAGCTCAGCGAAGAGAGAAAACAACAGCGCATTAAGTTTCTTGAAGATACTCTGGCGACTTTGAAAAAGCAAAAATCGAGTCTGACAGAGGATAAGCAAGACCGTTTGAAGCTTATCACTCAGTACGAGAACGAGCTGTTGGCTCTTAGGCCGATGGATCAATTTGTATTAGAGTCAAATAAGCGCGCGGCAGACGCCAGAAAGCGGGCAGAGGAAAGAGAAAGACTTAAAAGAGAGCAGGAAGAAATCAACCAGCGCGTTGCCAATGACGCCAACGAGGAGGAAGTTGATAATAATGCTCAGCTCGGTGATTTCTTTGCGGACATTGATCGCGCAGGAGAGCGTGCCAGACAGCAAGCTATAAACAGAGATCGACTCAATGATGCACTTAACAGAAGGGCACAGAATGACGCAGACGTTATACCGGAAGAGCAGAATGAGGATGACGGCGATAATGACGAGCAGAACGAGCAGGAGCTTGATGCTCAGAATAATGATAACGTTGCTGATCAGCCGCAGAATAACGTTCAGCCTCAGCCAATAGCTCGCCGTCCGGTTACAGATCTTTTTGGTAATGGCGATGATGATGACGAGGCAGAGTTTGATCCTTTTGCAGCGCACGAGAACCCACAGGTAGTTCTTCAAATGCCCGTAGTTAACGCAGTGACTCAGAATGAGCTGCAAAACGAAGTGGTAGAAAACAATCCTCAGCAGGAAAATCCTCCGAGAGAGCTTACAGATGAGGAAAGACAGCGTCGGGAGGCGGATGACGCCCGTATGGCGCAAATCGCGGAAAAATTCCGAAAAGATATGGCAGATATCGATGCCGAGGAAGAGGCGGAAAAGAAAGCGAGAAAGGAAGCCAAGCAACTTCAGAAGCAGCCTGCGGCTTCGGTACATCCCAAAGAGACTAACGAATTTTTCGGTATGCTTGACAACATCGGAGAGGCATTTGAAGTCGCTAACGCTGATATCGAAAAAGAGAAGGAAATTGAAAAGAGCGGTGTAAGGTCCAACGTGTTCAGAGATGCCATTAAGTCTTACCGCGATATGTATAAGGTTGACGTGGATGAAAATGAATTTGCAGCCACGGTAACTGAAGCCTTTGATATGATTAAGAGCGACGATGTGGCTACGTCAAAGAAGGGTCAGCAGATGCTCAAGGATTATTATAAGGGCGTACTTAAAAAAGCGTATGATGCTGAAAAGGCTACGTCTTACGCAGATCATCGAATTCCTGACTTTGTCGACGTTGGCAGATCTACAAACAATCTTTTGAGAGCTGCGATGTATAGCTATACCGACGTATATCATAACAATGAAAGCGGTCGCTGGTTTGATAAGACTGCGAACGGTGGACTTGATGCTAAGGAATTGACAGAGCTTACCCAGGGGGATAGCTTGTGGAGCATGGATCAGAAGAGTGACGAGGCTTGGGAAAAGCAGAGTCGGGCAGCGAAGGATCTTGCTAACGAATGGCTCAAAGAGGATAGACCTTACGAGAAGATGATCCAAGAGCTTAACACATTGGCGGAGCAAGCCCGTACAAGTGGAATGGTTGGTTCACTCGAAACAATGAATAAGCTTATGGCGGCTGAGTGGATGCTTACCAATAACCCCAAGATGATGGTTGACGATCCCGAAGACCCGTATAACACCATTCCCAATTGGGGCAACAAGTATTGGAAAGCGATTTCAGCAACGCGAGATGCGCTTGGTATAAGCAAGCACACCTCCATGCGTGACCTTGTTCAGAACGACTATGCAGCAGCTGCAAGAGCGGTAAACAGTGCTGAATACAATAAAGTTCAGTTTGAAGATCACGTATTTGAACGCAACGTCAGAGAAATCTATGACTCCAAGGATTTGCAGGCAAAGCAGTTTGCGATCCAGAGC
Source organism: Eubacteriales bacterium (assembly GCA_045127215.1). Lineage (GTDB taxonomy): Bacteria > Bacillota > Clostridia > Oscillospirales > CAG-272 > HGM12713. The sequence continues at coordinate 7,883 of JBGVPV010000016.1, forward strand.
GCCGCTGCTCACCTCAATGAAGAGGAAAGCAAGAAGAAGGCAGATGAGATCATAATGACTGATGACAAGAGAGTTCAGATAAGCGTTCGCGAGTGCGACGAGAAGGTTATCTGGGAGAGTCAGCCCAAGGAGAATAACTTTGTTGTTGAAAAAGCCGCTGAGCTGGATGAGCCGTCCGTACAGCAGGCTAAATAAAAATAAAATCATAGCGCGTCGGTGTGACCGACGCGCTATGATTTTTAAAATTTAATTATTTATATTGCAATATCAGTTTGCGGGGGCAGGCAGGGGCTGCTGCTGAGTTACGCAGTGAACCATACCGCCAAACAAAGCAAGATTCAAGCAGTTGATACCAACTACTCGGCGTGTGGGATAAAGTCCCGCGATAATGTCCATAGCCACCTGATCGTTTACGTCGCCGTAGATCGGCACGAGAACGACCTCGTTGCCTACGTAGTAGTTAAGGTAACAGCCGTAGTCGTCAAGCTCCTCGTAAAAGGTCTCTGTAAGCGGAATCTCAACTCTCTCATAGGGAACGCCCTCGGCGTTGACTGCGTTTGCAACGACCTCCCAGTCCTCCTCGGTCTCCGAGCAGTACCACATAAAGTCATCGTAGGGCAGAGTAACGAGCTTGTTGCCCTCGGCAAATTTTACACACGCATCAATGTGACCGTCGGTAACGTCACAGTTCTTAAGACCCTCGATCCAGATGATGTTTGTAACTCCGTAATATTTCTTGAGATATGCCTCGACCTCTTCAATGCTCATATCGGTGTTACGCTCAGTTCCAACGACCGAGCTTTTAGCGGCGATAAGCGTACCCTTGCCGTCAATCTCAACCGAGCCGCCCTCGAGTACCATATCAATATCGATGCACTCAAAGCCCTTGATCGCGGCAATATTTGCAGCTACCTGAGCGTCCTTTGAGTAGTATTCGGGTTCTATCGCGTTTCCGTAGCCGTCAAAAATAAAGTTTGCAATAACCAGCTTGCCGCCAGCGGTGGAGGTAAATATGGGGCCTATATCACGCATCCAGACGTCGTCTGTCTGCATTATAACGAAATCTATCTTCGCCGTGTCCACATCGTTTTCCTGTAAGAGCGCGGTAACACGAGCCTGTTCTTCGGCGTTGTATACGATGATATGAACGGTCTCACCGGTGTGGAGCGCACGGGTTATCTCGATCCAGGTAGGCTCAAGCAGTTCAACGTAAACCTCACCGTCTATGTCGTATTCTCCAAAGTAATATTCTTGCTTTTCAGCGTACTTGTGGGGCCACGCAATCCACGTACCCTCGTGCTCTGTCTCTTCGGCGGGGAAGAAAAAGGTAGGCTCTCCTTCGTCATTCTGAGGGCAGTTACAGCCAACCAAAAGCAGCATAGTGATAGCTAAAATCAGAGTAATCAATTTTTTCATAACGTTAAGTTCCTTTCATAAGTCAAATGATTACCTACTATTTATATCATATCTTGCGTTACAAAGGTGTTACAAATTTTTTTGATAAAAGATATTTTTTACTTGAAATCAGATGCCAAAGGGTGTATAATGAGTATACCATCAAACAATTTGGAGGAATATCAATATGAAAATAACATTTGTCGGCTCAGGCCACGGAGTTCCGAGCGCACAGCGCTATTGCAGTGCGATAATGGTTGAGGTTGGCGCGTCCATATACTTCATAGACGCAGGTGCGCCTATTATGGAGGAGCTACTCCGCATGGGAAAAGATATAAATAACGTCAGAGCCGTGTTCATAACACACTGCCACGGAGATCACCTTTCGGGACTTTCCAATATGGCAGACCTTGCGGACTGGTACTATAAGGACGCTAAGATCGGGTTTTATCTTCCCGAACAGTCAACGATTGACGCAATAGAAGCTCTTATCGTGTCCACACACGGTGGACGTCCCTTGCGTGAGGGAGTTGATTTTTATCAGTACGACGAGGGATTTGTTTATCAGGATGAGAACATAAAGCTCACGTCTATCCCTAACAAGCATATATTTACGCAGAACCGTCCCTCGTATTGTTTCCTTGTTGAAGCTGACGGCAAGCGCGTTCTGTTCTCGGGAGACCTCTCACAGCACCTTGCCCTTGAGGATTTCCCCAAGCTTGCTATGAGTGAGGAGCTCGACGCTTTTGTGTGCGAGATGGCGCATTTCACGATGGATATGCTGAAGCCCTATCTCAGGAGATGCACCGCAAAGGCGGTATATTTCAACCACGTTTATCCTCTTGATAAGTTCAATCATATAGAAGCCGAAGACGCCTCGGGCGAGTATCCCTTTAAGATGCATATCGCCAAGGATAGAGACGAGATACTGTTATAAAGAAAAAGGATCCAACTCAATTGAGTTGGATCTTCTTTATTTATCGTTATGCCTTTTTAACAAGCTTGGAATACAGTAGGAAAGCAAGCGCGAGCGCGAGAAATCCTGCCGTAAGCTTGCCGACTATCATCGGGAGCAGATATGAGGCGTCAAATGCCATAGTGAACGCAAGATGTCCCGCAAAGGTAAAGGCGGCGGACACCGCAAATGCGGAGTTGAGCATAACGCCCTTGTCGTCCATATTGTCCATATCTCCAAACGTGGTCATGCTTGTGGCAAGCGAGGCAACAAAGCCAAGCGCGGATCTTTGGTTTATTCCTATTTGTCTGCCTATCGCATTTATGGGCTTTGACAAAAGTCTTGATACTATGCTGATAAGAGGGAACATTCCCGTCATAACTATGGCGGCGTTAAGGCACACGAGTGCGCCTTCTTCAATTGTTGCGAGGTTGTCAAGCACGAGGCTTCCTCTCAAAAATCCTATAATGCCGAGGACAAGTCCTACGGTGATAAGCGCCTTTATAAAAAATCCGAATACGCCAAAGATCTTGACGCACGCGTCGGGAAAGAACCAGAGTCCTGCCGCGATAACGCCCGAAAAGATAAAAAGCGGAAGCAAATTTATGATCAGGTCAATTATCGGAAGATTGCTCACCAGTCCTGCAATAAAGCAGCCGATGGGTATCGTCACAACTCCGCACAAAAGTCCGAATATGAGCGGACGGTGCTGATCTTTTTTGACCATACCAAGCGCAAAGGGAATTGTGAATGAAATGGTGCAACCCATCATTGAGGATACCACGAGGGCATTGAATAAACCGATCCTCTCGTTTTTCGCCACCTCAACGGAGAGTGGCGCGCCGCCCATATCGTTGGCAAACAGTGAAGCGGGAATGATGGAGGGATCGATATGGAGGGCGTCGTATATTACTCCAAAGACGGGGGCAAGCAGGTCGGCTATCAGCGGAGATATCACTATCATTCCTATCATGGAAAGCGACATATTTCCAAGCAGCATAAAGCCCTTCTCAAATTCATTTCCAAGGCGCAGGCGATTGCCGAATATCCTGTCTACCGCGCCGATCACGGAAAAGATGAGTATTATTATCGTAAGTACACTCATATTTTTATTACCTCAACGGAACAGCCTCAAAGCCGTTCTTTGTCAGTATGTATCTCTCCGTAAAGCCACAACTACGGAGCATCTCTGCCGCATCCTCAAAGGCTATGTCGAGATAGCTTGCATTATGACAGTCGGAGCTTATCACAGCGCCAAAGCCTCGCTCTTTAAACTCCTTCATAAGCTCAAGGGAGGGGTAGGGCGTGGTGCGGTAGTTTCTCGCGATAGCGCCCGTATTTACTTCAAAAAAGGGAACCTTGCCCACAAGAGAATCGATCGCCTCTTTGGCGTATTTCAGATACTCGGGCGACGTGGGATCAAAGAAATTTTCATTTTCACAGTGCTTTGTGATAAGGTCAAAATGACCGAGCACGTCAATTTTTCCGTATTCGGGCAGCTGCGGTACGGTGGCGTAAAATGCTTTTGCGTAGCGCATTCCGTCGCCGTCAAAATATTTGTCTATAACGCCTTTCACTACGGATGCCGCACGGTCAAAGCCTACGTATTCGTCACCTATTTTGAGGTAGTGCACGGAGCCTATGATATAATCGTAGTCCGAAAGGTCTACCTGTGAGTACATATCAAATTCAAGACCGCAGAAAACGTCTATTTTGTCGCGGTAAACCTTGGCAAGACGGCGCACCTCGCGCTTATATTCTTCCGTGCCCTCGATGGACATACTGTGGTCAGGCGCGGTATAGAACATATAAGAATGCCCCGAGAAGCCAATTGAATCAAAGCCTTTATCTATTGCGGCGAGAATCATTTCCTCAACTGTATTTTCGCCGTCACAAAAACGGCTGTGAGTATGAAGATTTTGCAGATTTTTCATATAATACCTCTTGATTTTTCTGATGTTAATTTTATCACACTCACGCTCGTTTGTCAATCGTTTGTAAATGTATTTGGACATTATTTTTCTCAAAATTACAGTTTTTTTATATACTTTAATTGTTGACACGAAATAACATAAATGATATAATAAATCTATACCATATTTAAACACAAGGCAGATAACGGAGAAAGACAAAATGAAAAATATGATTGTCAGATCGGACGGTTTTTCGGTAGAAGATATCTCACATAACGGCAATAAGTTTTTGGTGGGAAACGGATATTTCGGTATCCGTGGAACGCTTGAGGAATACACAAAAGAAAATATGTGTGCGATAAATCTCGCGGGTGTATATGATAAGGCAGGAGAGGGCTGGAGAGAATCGGTAAACGCGCCGAGTCCTCTTTATACCTGCGTTAAGGTAAACGGCATTCTGCTTTCTGCGATTGACGTTCAGCCGCAAAGTCACGTACAAATCCTTGATTTTGAGCGCGGCATACATAAAAGGGAGACTTCGTGGCACTTGTCGGGGGGCAACGTAACGGTAAATGCAGAGCGCTTTGCCTCAATGGCAGATCAGCATTTTATAGGTATGAGATATTCCGTTTGCGCGGATTTTGATTGTGACATTGAGCTGATAAGCGGTATTGACGGCGACGTCTGGGATATAAACGGCCCCCATTTCGTGACTTTCAATAGCGAACAGGACGGCAAGATAAAGAGAGTTACGGGAATAACGGGAGAAAAGGGAATAGCAGTTACGACTGAGGAAGTACTTGAGGTCTCCTTTGATGCCGACCGTCACGTCTTAAAGCAGGATAAGTCTATCCTCGAGTGCATACGTTTTAAGGCGAGTGCCGGACAAACGTATAGCTTTAATAAAGTCGCATCCGTTTGTACCTCGGTTGACCAAAACGTGCTTTGCGAGTGCGTAGATGGCGTAAGCTACGAAGCTCTCAGAGAGCGCCACGTAGCGGCTTGGAAAGCTATTTGGGATATGTCTTACGTTGAGATAGACGGTGATGATGAGGCGGAGTACGCTCTTAATTACTCTTTGTATCACCTGAACTCCATAGCGCCCAGAAATATGAGTAGTATGTCCATAGCCGCACGCGGTCTTTCGGGACAGGTATATAAGGGCGCTGTGTTCTGGGATACCGAAATGTTTATGGTTGACTATTTCCTTTATACCGAGCCTGAGATAGTCAAAACGCTGTTGAAGTATAGAGTGGACACGTTGGCGGGTGCGCTCGATAAGGCAAAGAGCTATGGATTTGAGGGAGCTTTTTATGCCTGGGAGAGCCACGAGGGCGGCTTTGACGCCTGCTCTGACTATAACGTCGTCGACGTGTTTACAAAACGACCTATGAGGACGTTTTTCAGAGATAAGCAGGTGCATATTTCCGCGGCTATCGTGTACGCTTTGGAAAAATACGTGCGCGTAACGGGTGACGACAGTATATTGAAAAATGGCGGCGCTGAGGTAATATACGAGTGCGCTAAGTTCTATCGCTCTATTATGCTCAGATATGCAAACCGCCCCTATTTTGAGATACACGACGTTATCGGACCCGATGAATATCACGAGAGAGTTAATAATAATGCCTATACGAACGCTATGGCGCGCTTTGTGTTGCAAACGGCGATAAAATACGCCGATTACATAGACGCTGACACAAGCGAGTTTGCCTCTCTTGCAGATCAGCTCAAAAAGCCGTGCGTCAATGAGGACGGAATAATCGAACAGTTTGACGGCTACTTTGAGCTTGAGGATTGCAGCGTCGACACCGTCCGTTCAAGACTCCTTGATCCTAAGGAATATTGGGGAGGCGCGTACGGCGTTGCAAGTCATACCAAGGTAATAAAGCAAGCGGACGTTGTGGCAATGCTTTGCGTGATGCCGGGTGAATTTACTAAAGAGGATATGCTCAAAAACCTCAGGTATTACGAACCCCGAACGGAGCACGGCTCCTCGCTTTCGGCGTGTATGTATTCGCTGCTGTCGTGTAAGATAGGCGATGCGGACTACGCTTATCCGCTGTTCATGAAATCCGCGAAGGTAGATCTTTTGCGAGGTGGTAAGGAATGGGCAGGCTGTATCTATATAGGCGGAACGCATCCCGCGTCCGAGGGCGGCGCTTGGAAGGTTGCTATCGAAGGATTTGCGGGAATGAGAATTGATAACGGCAAGGTAGTGTGCAATCCTTGCCTGCCTCAAAAATGGAACGCAATGCGTTTCAAAATAAATTATAACGGTACTCTTTATGCGGTCGAGGTAACAAAGACGGATTGGAGTATTGAGACATTATAACGGCGTGCGAGTATCCCACATAATAGCAGGGCCTGTCGCTTGTCAATGACGAGCGCGCTATTATGTAAAATCAGTGATCTTGATGTATTGGCGTAAATAAAAAACGGAGTGAGAGAAATCTCACTCCGTTTTTTTATTTTGCTTTATAATCGTCTATGATCTGTACAATGTGGGAAACAAAACTAATCGGCAGTCCATCTGCATTTATATATGTTTCTGGTGTTAATCCCAAAAGATAGTCTGTAGATACGCCAAAGACTTTGGATAGTTTAATTAACATATCTATGGAAGGTTGAATATTGTCATTTTCCCAATTGGAAACAGTCTGTTTTGTTACATTTAATTTGTATGCTAATTGTACTTGTGTCCAATTTAGAGATACGCGCAATTCGTAGATTCTTTTGCTTAACATAAATTCCCCCCTATTTGTTGAACTATAATTTTTGAACTACAAATATTATAATATTATTATCTCAAAATACTTGACAAAATAAAAATACTATAGTATACTAATATTGGACTTAGTCCATTAAATTTTCATTATATTGATAGGAGAATATCGTATGCGTAAGAACAATGGTACTATGAAGGATGGGAAAAACAATCCTAAAGCTCTTTTTGTGTATTTAAAACATCTATGGAAAGATCCTGTAAAAACATTGCAAGAAGCCAAGATGCGAAAAAAAGAAATTATGAATCTTTTTATTATTTCTTTAGCTATGTTTATTGTTCCGACATTATTACCTAATGATTTTTTGTCGGTTTTTCCTGAAGGTATATATAAGGTTCTAAAGGGTATACTTGATGTTTTGGCGTTTGTTGGATGCATTGGTGGAATATATTGTGCAATTCTTTTTTGTATTATGAAAAAGGTTACCGCGGCTCTTAAACTAAGGGAATGTGAAAAGTGTAAGGAAATAATCAATAATATCGATAGCGTTACTTATGAAGTTTTGAATGAATGGGTTACTAAAAAAACTGAAACAACAAACAATGGCAGTGTACATATAACGCAGGATGATATGGCTCTCGTTAAAATCTCATGTGTTTGTCAGAATTGTGGAACACCAAAACAATTTACACGAGAATTTAATTTAGCTCATTTCTTAGATGGAAAGCTTAAATTTTCGTATGAGTTGGATGAATTAATTGAAGATTTTATGACGGGTAAAAAAATTTGATAGAAGTATAAAGGAAATGAAAAGTATAAATCTCCTTGCTTTGCAGATACTAACAGTACAAATCTGTAAAACAAGGAGATTTTTATATATGAAAGCAACGGGAATTGTCAGAAGAATTGATGACCTTGGAAGAGTAGTAATACCTAAGGAGATCAGACGAACAATGAGAATACGCGAGGGCGACCCTCTTGAAATATACACCGACCGAGAGGGCGAGGTTATATTCAAGAAGTATTCGCCGATAGGCGAGCTTTCCTCGTTTGCGTCGCAGTACGCCGAAACGCTTTACAAGACCTGTAATCTTTCGGTCATCATCAGCGACAGAGACGCGGTGATTGCGAGTGCGGGCGTTTCCAAAAAGGAGTATTCGGATAAGAATCTCTCCGAGGAAGCCGAAAGGATCATCGAGAGCAGGGGATTTTACAGCTGGCGCGAGGGAGCGGACAGACTTCCCGTGATAGCCGACTCGCAAAATCATTTCATACGTTGTGCGATGCCTATTATCAGCGAGGGTGACGTTATCGGTTGCGTTGCCTCGCTTGCCGATAGCTCCGCGACCGAGCGTAAGGATCACACGAACGGCGCTGATACAGAAGCAAAGCTCATACAAGCCGCCGCGGGATTTCTCGGCAGACACACCGAGGCGTGAGTGTGATGTAAAAAAGCCCAAGAGTACTATCTCTTGGGCTTTTTAATAAACAATTTAATTGTCAGAATGCTTCCAATAGCGACTACAGAGCGTTGAATTCAGATATTGCGCGGCTTTGGAAGTATCTGCAAGATCTTCTGCTGAAATTTTTGTTCCTGTTGCATTTGGATCTGAGAATGTGTACGTCCAACCCTCAGTACTCTCAAATATGGCGCTTGTAAGATTCTTGCAACCATAAAAAGCAGAGTTTCCAATACTTGTCACCGTTGCGGGAATGATTATGCTCGTAAGACTTGAGCAACCGCCAAATGCGCAATCCTCAATTGTTTTAACGCGGCTTGGCATTGTTACTGTTGTGAGGCTTGAGCATTTTTCAAATGTGCTTTCATGAATGTATATTACACCGTTTGGTATGACAATGCTTGAGATCAAGGAGCAACCGTAGAACGCATGAGAGCCGATGTAATTGACCGTAGAGGGGATATTTATCTCCGTAAGTGCGGAGCAGCCGTAGAAAGCGTATTTGCCGATGCTTGTAACGCCTTCGGGTATGGTTATCCTTGCAAGGCTTGAGCAACCTTGGAACGTATAATCATTAATGCGCGTGACCTTGTTGGGAATATGGATTTCCGTAAGATTTGAGCAGTCTTGGAAAGCGTGGTATCCAATGACTTGGACGTTGTCTGACATTGTTACGCTCGTAAGACTTGTGCAGGATTTAAAAGTATTGAATCCTATATTTGTAACGCCGTCGGGAATATTTACACTTATGAGATCCGTGCAGCCCTCAAACACAGATGTGCCAATGGTTTTTACCGCTTTCGGAATATCTATGCTTACGAGCTTGGAGCATTCGCTAAATGCCATACTGCCTATGCTTGTGACGCCCTCGGGAATTACTATGCTTGTAAGCTCCTTGCAGCCGTAGAACGCGCTGCCGCCTATATTCGTTACGCCGTTGGGTATAATTATTTCCGTGAGGCTACGGCAACCACTGAACATAGAGGAACTAATTTCAGTAATTCCGCTCGGAAGTGTAACGCTCGTGAGATTTTTGCAGCCTTCGAAGGCACATTCGTCTATGGTGGTTACACTGTTAGGTATGGTTATGCTTGTGAGACTTTCGCAATGATCAAATATACCCCATCCCATGCTTGTGACAGTATCGGGTAAAGTAATGCTTGCGAGATTGGTGCAATTACCGAACATGCCGGAGTTGATATGGGTGATTTTATTTGGCAGTGTGGCGCTCGTCAGATTTGTACAATTGCTGAACGCATCTCTGCCAATGCTTGTAACGCTGTCGGGGATAATTACGCTTGTCAGTTTTCTGCAGAAGGTAAATGCGCTGTTTCCAATATCCGTAATACTATCGGGAAGGGTTACGCTTATAAGGTGCTCACAGTTGCCAAATGCATAATCTTCAATGATTGTAACGCCGTTCGGGATAATTACGCTTGTAAGTTTTTGGCGGTAAAATGCCTCTTTACCTATTGCAGTTACCCGATATCCGTCAATATATTCGGGAATTTTTAAATCACGGTCACTACATTTTCCTAAACCTGTTATTTTGCAGGTGCTGTTATTGATAATCTCATAAGTAAGTCCTTGACCGTATGACAATTTATGACAAACCTCACATATCTCATTTACAAATTTATGACCGGTTGAGAATATTATTTCTTGGGCTGATATTATTTCGCCGCACTCCGAGCAGTGACTGCCCTCAGTAAGTCCCATTTTCTCGCAGGTGGGGGCGACCGCTTCATCTATGACGATAGTGTGCTTGTGCAGAAAATCAATGTCACACGATGCGAGTGCCGTTACGCATACTATCAGAATGAATGTGATCGTCAAGTACCTATAAATTGAATTGAGTTTTATTTTCATTGAGATCCTCCTTCGGCTATACTATCGGATAATGCGTCCGAATATTACTATTGTAATTATACCATCATTTTACAATTTTTCATATTGACAAAGTGTACGAAATTGGTGAAGCGATTTTGTATGGTATATACAATTGAAGCTATCTCATCAATGAGGGGGATCGGTGCCCCCCGTCTTTTTTTATTTTTTCTTTATCGTTAACCGTAAGACACAGAACCGCCCTCTGACTTCTTTCAGCTTGCATTAAGCCGCCGCGGGATTTCTCGGCAGACACACTGAGGCGTAAGAGGCATAAGTATAGCCGAAGAATTTACAAGTAATAGGTAATGAAAAACAGCCGCACCCAAAAGTGCGGCTGAACATTTATTGTTTTTTATGGAGCAATACTAATCATATATCAAATCTCTAGTTTGTTCGTATTACCGTAGTTTTGGCCAACAGATCTCCGATTTTTCTATGATCGCTCCTCAACAAAACCATCATAGCATCAAATGGAATGAAAAATACAAAAAGATTTCTGACAAGTAATTGAGTTATTTTAGGTTTTTCATCTCCGATAACAGATATGACTTTAAATCCTGTGATTCTTTTTCCTAAACTATTTCCGCCTAAATCTTTAAGCATCACAGATATAAACAAGCTATATCCCCAAATCATAACCTCAGTATTTGTGACGGGTAACCCCATAATATCATGAACGATCAATGAAAATACCGTACTTACTATTAGTGTGGGAAGCGCAAAATCAATCATGAAAGCTATTAACCGTAATTGCAATATCCACCATTTTTTCATATCAGTATTTATTCCTTCTTAAGAAAATATAATTTTGTTTATAAAATAATTGTTGATGTCATACGCAAAGCTACTGCTCGGAGCAGAGGTTACGTTGCCTGCTGCATCATAGTTGAAGGTCTCGGTAGAAATAATCGAGTTGTTACTGATATTTCTGATGGTTCTCATAGTAACCCTATTCAAGCTATCATAAGTATAACACATTTTGGTAGAATTTGCAAGTACTAAAAACCCGCATTGGATAAGAAAATTTCAAATTTCAGATCCAATGCGGGGAAAATATTTTTTATACGGATATATTTTTTGCTGCGCACATATCTTCAAGCTTATTTGTTTTCTTTCGGCATACTTGTTAAATCTTCGTTTCCTACATCTTCACTGTCATAATTTCCATCTAAATAAGCGGTATAGCGCCAAACATCCTGATGAGTGCCGGCATCTCTTAGAATAAACTGGTATAGAATATCTGCCTCATCAACAACTCTAACAACTGAAATTAATATTACGAGGTCTTCTATAATTAACATAGATGCTTCCTCCGTTTCCGCATAACAATACGCTATGATTTTTGAATAATCATCAGAAACCTCTATGTTCTCATGCGCGTTATCAATTTCACGAATTTTCGATTCGAGTATATTACTCCAAGTAGCCGCTTGCTTTTTAGTTAGTATAAGTTCCAATTCTTTATTGTCACCTAAACGCGCAAAGCTTCGTAAATCTCCTATTTCCTTATACAACTCCAGATCACGATCAAAAAACTCTTCAGTACTGCAGCCAAACATGAAGTCGCAACATTCATAAGGAATGGTTATTCGTACAGTAAATGCATTTATTGCTAACATTATAAGAGAAACAATAGAAATCGTTAATCCTATAACTATAAGTACCACGGGTATCTTTTTTCGAATGTTAAGATTATCCATAAAACATTTTTCCTTTCCAATGGGCGACATGTGATTTTAATAAGCCCGAACAGGGCTTTGTTTACATAAGTATAACACATTTTGGTAGAATTTGCAAGATTATATTACAAAAAACAGCCGCACCCGAAAGTGCGGCTGGAAAAAGTCAGCAGTTGTCAAAATCAAGAGGGAGGGTTAATCTGTTTTTAATCACCGTCTCCCAGTTTTTGCCGAGCCAAGTGTTTAGCGTGTTCGACACAATACCGTTTAGCCATTCCAGAATTTCTTGTTCAGAAAGGTTTTTCTGTTCGTTCAAAATTAGCAGTTCGTTTTTCCACTGCTCTCGAATGCGATCTGCGACGACGCTATATTCATCTATAGCACGAATCCCCTCCGGAATAGTTGAGTGCATTGCATCATATTCCCTCATAACAAACTGTGTATATGCTTTTAATTTATGATAATCCACCGGAGTCATATTTGACAATTCGCGACGCACCAAAAAGAATCCCTTATTTATAAACGTCCTCATTTGGTGTAGCGATGAAATCTGAGACATAAGAGGGAATATGTGTTTTTCACAGAAATTTTTTACATCGCGAATCCACTCGTCAAAATCCATAGATTTCTGATTTTTGTTAGCCATATAAGATATAGCACCAACATCTGTTGGATATTGAAAATAGTCATGAAACTTGACATATGGATTTTTATAATCACAAAAATTACTAGCAAACGGAATTATTTTCTCAGGATAGGGATAATACAAAGGAATTATATGAAATGAAGGTGTTATAGCACAACCGTGATGAAAGCAAATTTGCAGGATAAAACAATTCTCAATTTTTATAAATTTATTCCCTTTGAAGAAGAAACCGTTATCAAGAAAAAACGGTTTTAATTGGTTAGTTGCATCTTTAATGGTTTTCATACTGTCCTCTTACTTTGTTATAAAAATTAAAATATCGTGTAAACCAGATTGATTCTTCATTATAGAAATTCTTGATTGACTTAATGTTTCTATCTGTAATCAAGTTATTCATAAGAGATAATTCCATTGTCAATCAGTAATTCCAAAAAATCATCAGAAAGCTGAAAAGCATTATCATCGTCCATGCCATAAATAAGCAGGTAAGCTTTATTTTCTAAGAAAAATACGTTCGCTACGGTGTACAAACCACTATATTTTTTTGAATACCAACGAAATGATTGCGATTTAATATGTTTATTTTCTACATTAATAGTTTCACCTGTAAATGCCTCTGAAAATTCAATCTCTATATTTTCTACTACAAAGCATTCTTTAGTATAATCAAAATACTCTTTAAAATATATCGACCTATCCGGTCCCGTAGTAAAAATATAATCGGGATTTTCCGCTGTATAAGAATAATATTCTTTATACGTTGTAAACGGAAAATTATAATGCCAACCGAGATTAATAAAATCATCTTTCTTTTCTTGTGAGTCGAAATATACCGACATTAATATGTCGTTTATATCATCGAAAGAATAATATCTCGCGTTTTGATATTCAAGATAATATATATCTGATTCCTCATCATAGCCGTAATATACATCACGATACTTATCTGGAGAAGCTTCAGGAATCATATAAGCACATGATGTTGTCAATATTGTCGTAATAAGAACCAATGCCAATGTGATAATACGCTTAAACATAATAACCTCCTAAAATTAGTCCCAAAAAGTTACCCAATCCCAAGCCTTTTTGGTGACACTTTTAATAGCATCATAAGTATAACACATTTTGGCAGAATTTGCAAGATGTAAATAAAAACCCGCATTGGATGAGAAAACTTCAAATTTCAGATCCAATGCGGGAAAACTATTTTGTTTTCCTCAGCGTAAGAAAATCATCTGTCTCTTTTCTGACCTCTCGCCACATAAAGCAGATGACTGTGAGGTTTATGATTATCATTATCGCCATTGAAATATCGGCAAGCTCCCAGGCAAACTCACTGCTCACGACCGAGCCGAGCGCGACGCAGGCGCAGTAGGTAAGCAGAAATGCGTTCTTGGTCTTTCTGCCACCGCCGAAGGTCAGGGCGGCGGAGAGACCGTAGTGCGACCAGCACAGCACCGTCGCCACGCCGAAGCAGGTCACTGCGGCGGCGAGAAAATATGCCGCCGCATCACCAAGACTTGCCGAGTAGGCGCTCAGCGTCATCATCATATAATTGCCGCCGTATCTTGCCGCCTCGCCGTATTCAAGAATTACGCAAAGCGCGGTCATTGTGCACAGCAGTATAGTGTCCGCAAACACCTCGAAAATACCCCACATTCCTTGCTTCGCGGGGTGTGTGCAGTTGGCGATCGCATGGGCGGTGGGGGCAGTTCCGCAGCCCGCCTCGTTGGAGATAAGACCGCGCATAACGCCATAACGCAGCGACGTAATAAACGCGTAGCCGCCCACGCCTGCCACGGTCGCGTTTTTATCAAATGCCGATCGCACGATGAGTCCGAGAGCGTCTCCAAGCTCACCGCGGTTTGATATTATCACCGCCAGAGAGATTATAACGTATCCCACCGACATAAACGGCACGAGCGCGCCCGTGATCTTGGTGAGCGCGTCAGTTCCTTGCCGCAGGGTAAAGAAGGTCACTACCGCAAGGCACAAGCCGATATATAGCTTGGGCAGCCCCACCGTGCCGTGCAAAGCTTCCGCAACCGCCCCCGATTGAAGCATACTTCCCATAGTCAGCGCATTTACTAAAAAGAGAACGGCAAAAATTCCCGATACCACCCGTCCTGCGCGTTTGAAGCCTATCGAGGTAAAAAACGCGCAGATATATTTCATAGCCGAGCCTTCATAAGAGCCATCAGGACGCGTTTCGCGGTATTTAATGGCGAGAACTATCTCGGCGTATTTGAGTATCATAGCCACAAGCGCGCTTATCCACATCCAGAATACCGCCCCAAAGCCGCCGAGGTGTATGGCGGAGGAAACGCCTACGATGTTTCCCACGCCCAGCGTGCCCGCAAGCGCAAGCGCCACGGCTTTCGCGCTTGATACGCCGCTTTTTTTGCCGTCACCTCTAAGCCCCGCGATTACTGCGGAGGGCTTGAAAATGTGAAAAAATTTCAGCTTTATTCCGTAAAAAATTCCCGCCGCCCCAAGCAAGAGGGGAACGGCAAGACCTGAGAGAAAAGTGTTGATATACGAAAGCATAAAGACTCCTTTTGCGACTGAAAACACGCCCATTCGAGCGTATTTTCGTCTTTTTGAATTTCAAATGTTAAATAACTGTTAAATATGAAAAAAGTACTTGATTTTTTGGAAAAATAGTGTAAAATATGTATAGGGTTAGCACTCGAAGGATAAGAGTGCCAACAACTGATTTTTGATGATTTTAATATAAGTTTACTATAAGGAGGAACAAAAAATGACGATAAGACCACTCGCAGACAGAGTTGTTATTAAGCTTGTGGAGGCAGAGGAGAAGACCCGTGGCGGTCTTATTCTTACCGCATCCGCTCAGGAGAAGCCTCAGATCGCAGAGGTCATCGCAGTAGGTCCCGGCGGGACCGTTGACGGCAAAGAGGTAGTTATGACCGTAAAGGTCGGAGATAAGGTTATCACGTCCAAATATGCCGGAACTGAGGTGAAGGCAGACGGCGTTGAGTATAATATTGTACGCCAGGGCGATATACTTGCAATAGTTGAATAATTCGAAGGGAGAAAATTTATGGCAAAGGAAATTCTTTATGGAATTGAAGCTCGCAACGCGCTCTCTAGAGGCGTTGACAAGCTTGCAGATACGGTTAAGATCACACTCGGCCCTAAGGGACGTAACGTAGTTCTTGACAAGAAATACGGCTCTCCGCTCATCACTAACGACGGTGTTACCATCGCTAAGGAGATCGAGCTTGAAAATGAAGCTGAGAACATGGGCGCACAGCTCGTGAAGGAGGTTGCGACCAAGACAAACGACGCGGCAGGTGACGGTACTACCACCGCAACGCTTCTCGCACAGGCATTCGTTCGTGAGGGAATGAAGAACGTAACTGCGGGTGCTAACCCCATGGTAGTTCGCAAGGGTATCAAGAAGGCAGTTGATAAGGCTGTTGAAGCTCTCGTTGCAAACTCCAAGAAGGTAAACGGAACTGACGATATCGCAAGAGTCGGTACTATTTCCGCAGGTGACGACGTTATCGGTCAGCTTATTGCTGACGCTATGGAAAAGGTTACCTCCGACGGCGTTATCACCGTTGAGGAGTCCAAGAGCGCGGATACCTATTCCGAGGTAGTAGAGGGAATGCAGTTTGACCGCGGATACCTCTCTCCCTATATGGCAACCGATATGGATAAGATGGAGGCTGTCCTTGACGACGCGCTTATCCTTCTTACCGATAAGAAGATCTCAAACATCCAGGAAGTTCTTCCCGTGCTTGAGCAGGTAGTTCAGGCAGGCAGAAAGCTGCTTATAATCGCTGAGGACGTTGAGGGTGAGGCTCTTACTACCCTCGTGCTCAATAAGCTCCGTGGCACGTTTGTATGCGTTGCTGTAAAGGCTCCCGGATTTGGTGACAGAAGAAAAGAAATGCTTCGCGATATCGCCATCCTTACGGGCGGTCAGGTGATCTCCTCCGAGATCGGACTTGAGCTTAAGGACGCAACTCTTGAGCTTCTCGGTCGCGCAAGACAGATCAAGGTAAATAAGGAAAATACAATTATCGTCGGTGGCGCAGGCTATCCCGAGGACATCAAGGCTCGCGTAAATCAGATCAAGGTGGCTATCGAGGAGACTACCTCCGAGTTTGATCGCGAAAAGCTTCAGGAAAGACTTGCAAAGCTTTCGGGCGGCGTTGCCGTTATCAAGGTAGGAGCTGCTACCGAGGCTGAAATGAAGGAAAAGAAGCTTCGCATAGAGGACGCTCTCAACGCGACTCGCGCGGCTGTTGAAGAGGGAATAGTTGCAGGTGGCGGAACGGCGTACCTCAACGTGATCCCCGAGGTTGCAAAGCTTATCGATACCGTTGACGGTGACGAAAAGACGGGCGTTCGTATCGTTCTTAAGGCACTCGAGGAGCCCGTTCGTCAGATCGCGGCAAACGCAGGCTTTGACGGTGGCGTTATCGTAAATGAGATCGCCAAGAGCGGCAAGATCGGCTACGGCTTTGACGCGTATAACGAGGTTTACTGTGATATGATGAGCGCAGGTATCGTAGATCCTACTAAGGTAACCAGATCCGCGCTTCAGAATGCGGCGTCTATCGCGTCGGTAATTCTTACCACCGAATCCGTTGTCGCCGATAAGAAGGACCCTGCGGCTGAGGCTGCTGCAAACGCGGCTATGGCAGGCGCCGGCGGCATGTATTAAAAAAAGAGACTCGGGAAGGGGGGCCCGCGCCTAAA
>JBGVPV010000017.1:0-31017 GCA_045127215.1 Eubacteriales bacterium
CGTTGGATATTTGAGAAGGGCTGACCTTAGTACGAGAGGACCGGGTCGGACGTACCTCCGGTGCACCAGTTGTTCTGCCAAGGGCATAGCTGGGTAGCCGCGTACGGTTGCGATAAACGCTGAAGGCATCTAAGCGTGAAACGTGCTTCAAGATTAGATATCCCTCCAACTTCGAGTTGGTAAGGTCACTTGCAGACTACAAGTTTGATAGGTCGGAGGTGTACGCACAGTAATGTGTTTAGCTGACCGATACTAATAGACCGAGGGCTTGAACTATTGAGTTCTTGCATAACTTTACAATTGATATACTTGAGTTTCGTTATTACAACTCTTATCCCTTATTCAGTTTTCAATGAGCATAATGCATAAAGGACAACAGATTGTTGTCCTTTTTTTACTTTCAGGAGGTTTTTTATGTACAAGGCTATACTTTTTGACATGGACGGAACGCTTCTCGGAATGGATCAGCAGGTGTTTATAAAGGTTTACACAACTGAGCTTATGAAGGTAATGCTGTCCGTTGGCTCAGACGTGCCGACTCTTACAAAGGGTTTTTACGCAGGCGTGCATGCAATGCGACATAATGATGGCAGCCGTATCAATGCCGATGCGTATTGGCAGGAGTTCGGCAAGGTCGTTGGCGGCGACACCGAGCGTTTCAAGAGTGAGACTGATGCCTTTTACAACGGAACTTTTCATAAGGTGCGCGATATAGTAAGCGTAAATCCCGCGGCAAGACGCGCGGTCGACGCGGCAAAGGCGAAGGGAATGAGAGTCGTGGTTGCCACCAGCCCTCTGTTTCCTCATATTGCACAGGTTACAAGACTTAACTGGGCGGGCTTTGAGGAGAGCGAGTTTGAGTTTGTGACGCATTACGAAAGTGAAATTTTCTGCAAGCCCAGTCCTGCGTATTTCACCGCTGTTTGCCAGCGCCTCGGACTTGAGCCGAGCGAGTGTCTGATGGTTGGAAACGACGTGTCCGACGACATGAAGGGCGCGCACGCGGCAGGTCTCGCTTGCTTTTTGGTGACCGATTGGCTTATCGAGAGCCCCGATGACGTTTGGCATGGTGACCGTGGTACCATGGCAGAGCTTGCCGAGATCATTGAGAATATGTAAGATCAATTTATAAAAAACAGACAAAGCTTCCACTCTGTTAGTGAATGTGGAAGCTTTGTTTTTTGATGGGATAATATATTAAAAAAATGTTGCCATTTTGACATAAAGTGTGATATAATGATGTTGGAAATAATTTTTATGCTTTTTGGAGGTTTTTATGAGATCTGTTTTTATGAGATATCCGGGTGGTAAGGTAAAAGCGGTTACCTTCAGTTATGACGATGGCGTCGTTCAGGACAAGCGTCTTGCGGAGCTGTTTGATTCTTACGGAATGAAGGCTACTTTTAATTTCAACGGTGAGGGTCTGCGTGAATTTAATTTTACCAAGGAAGAAATACACGAGTATTTTCTTTCCAAGGGACATGAGATAGCCGTTCACGGTTTGCTTCACAGGGCAAACGGAAATACTCGCCCCATTGAGGGAATTCGTGACGTTCTCGACTGCCGACTTGAGCTTGAGGAAAAGTGTGAGCGTATAATTCGCGGTATGGCATATCCCGACACGGGTATTACGCAGATGGGTAATTTCGGAAGCTATGAGAACATCAGAAGATATCTTATGGATCTCGATATTGCCTACGTAAGAACACTGAAGGGGGATAATGATCTTTTCTTACTTCCCAACGATTTTTACGCGTGGATGCCGACTGCTCACCATGACAACCCGAAAATTTTTGAGTATATTGATAAATTTTTGAATTTGGATACCTCTACTCGCGCGTATCATGCAAGACGAGTTCCCAGACTGTTTTATATATGGGGACATAGCTATGAGTTTGACAAGAAAAACAATTGGGATCATATTGATGAGATCTGCAAGCGTTTGTCAAACAATGATGAGATATGGTACGCTACTAATATAGAGATATATGATTACGTTGAGGGATACAAGAGATTGGTATATAGCGCGGATGGGTACAGGATCTATAATCCTAATTTGTTTGAGGTTTGGTTGGACGTTGACGGTGTGCTTTACAGCGTAAAGCCCGGTGAGACGTTGATGCTGCCGAGATGATGGAGATAGTTAAAGTATAAAAATAGGACTGAGTCGAGTTATTTCGGCGCAGTCCTTTTTATATTGTTTTGGGAAAATGCGGGAGAATAATATACTTACCTACGATGAAAATATTATGTGTAGGCAGTGTGCTAACTATAACACGGTTTAAGGAAAATGTTACTTTATGATAAAATGGGAGCATATTGAATGCTCCCCTACAAATATTGGTATGATTTGTAGTCTGTAGGGGAGGATTCTATATCCTCCCGTTTTTTATTTCATATTATCCTTCAATCCTAAGATATAATCCGCGCTGACGCCGTAATATTTACAAAGCACAATCAAGTGTCGCAGGGGCATTTCGTTTGCTCCTCGCTCGTATCTTGCGTACATGGTTTGCGAGGTACCCAGAACATCAGCGATTTCTTGTTGGGTCTTATCGTGATCTTCACGCAGATCGCGGATTCGTTTAATATATTTTTGCATATAACCCTTCCTTTTTGTTACTATTCTGTAAATATTATAACAAGTAAATATATTTACTATTGACTTTAGTAAATATTTGTACTATAATTAGTTAAAGATTGTAGAAAGGAGGGGGATTTTGTGGCGGATAAATATATTTATAATTTAAAACGTCACACTTTGCATATTGAAGGCTTTTGCTATTTTACTCATTCAGACATGAATTATAGCTAAGATTATAAATGTTTTGATAACGAAAATGAGGCGATGGCTTTTGACGGAAGATCAGTTAGTATGTGTAAACTGTGCATGAAAAAGAGAGAAAATCTAATTAAGTTAACAAAATGAGAGGTGTTAAAAATGAAAAAAATCGTTAAAATTATTTCTTTGGTTATTGTGATGTCGATTATAACAACAATCTTTGTTTCTTGCGGGGTTTCCGAAGAGGATATCGTTGGAACTTGGAAGGGAAAATGGACGTACAATGGGGACACTTATGAAAACATAATAAACATTTATAGTTTTGGAACTTATGGCTCAACTACATATAAAAATGGTATTTGGAATAGTTATGAAGAAGGTGATTGGGAGATCGACGGGAAAGAAATACATTTGTATGATGACTCGACCATTGTGTATCATGGTAGTTACAAAACATATAAATATAAAAATGGAAATTTGATAAACGGGAATCACACTTTTAAGAAAAGCTGATTGTATTTTTGAAAATTGATGGAGAATAACGCTATGAAGAAAACAGTAAAAGTTATTTCTTTGAACGTTGTTATGTTTATGTTATTATAATATAAAATTATTTTTTAAAACAAGGAGAAAAAATGAAGTATTGTTCAAAATGTGGTAATCAAATTCTTGATGAGGCAATCGTTTGCCCTAATTGTGGCTGTGCGGTTGCTGATCCGATTAAAGCAAAGCAAATAAATCCATACGATGAGATTAATGCGGGTCTTTGCGTTTTATCATTTTTAATTCCGATATTCGGTATTATTTATTGGCCTTTAAAGCATAAGGAAACCCCTAAAAAAGCTCAAGCTTGCGGAATTATAGCACTTATATCGTGGGCGCTGGGTTTTTTGATAAGTTTAATTGCGATGGGAATATAATTAATATATTAAAAAAGGACGAGATTTTCTCGTCCTTTTTGTTTCTTTATTCCCCAAAAGGCTTTACAAGGTTTCGCTTTTGTGATATACTTAAATAAATATGGTCTTTAGTTGATTTTGGTAAGAAAAGGAGAGGCTTATGGCTATTGATCTTAGGGCAAAGCCGTTTTATCTTAGCGACGAGCAGATAAAATGGGTGGACGAAACGCTTGCGTCGATGTCCGACGAGGACAAGCTGCATCAGCTGTTTTGTCTTGTGCTTTACGACGACAACGAGGAATATTGCAAGTATCTCGGCGAGAAAATTCGTCCGGGTGGGTTTATGAACAGAGTTATGTCGCCTGAGCAGTGTGTTTCCTCTGTTGAAAGAATGCAGAAATATTCAAAGATCCCCTTGCTTGTTGCCG
The DNA here is from genome assembly GCA_045127215.1 of Eubacteriales bacterium. Lineage (GTDB taxonomy): Bacteria > Bacillota > Clostridia > Oscillospirales > CAG-272 > HGM12713. The sequence continues at coordinate 4,110 of JBGVPV010000017.1, forward strand.
CTAATCTTGAAACGGGCGGTAACGGCATAGTAAAGGGCGGAACTTCGCTCGGCAAGCCTATGCAGGTAGCGGCGGCGTACGACACGGAGTACGGCCGCAGACTTGGCGAGGTGTGCGGAGTGCAGGGCTCGGCGGCTGGTGCTAACTGGGCGTTTGCGCCGATAATAGATATTGATTACAACTGGAGAAATCCGATAACCAACGTGCGCACGTTTGGCGCGTACCCCGAGACTGTTGCCCGAATGGGTGCGGCGTACGTCAATGAAGTGCAGAAGCACGGCGTTGCCGCGGCAATCAAGCATTTCCCCGGCGACGGAGTTGACGAGCGCGATCAGCACGTTTCGGCGTCGGTCAATTCGCTTTCCTGTGAGGAATGGGATGCAAGCTACGGCAAGGTTTATTCGGACTGCATAGACGCGGGTGCGCTGACCGTCATGGTAGGACACATCATGCAGCCTGCATACACGCGGTATTTTCAGCCTGATATTTCCGACCGCGACATGCTTCCCGCAAGCATCAACAAGGCGCTTGTCAGCGGACTTCTCAGAGAGAAGCTTGGATTTAACGGACTCATCATAACCGACTCCACCGCCATGGCAGGTCTTGCGGCGCATTTGCCGCGCGAGCAGATGGTGCCTATGACTATCGCGGCGGGCTGCGATATGTTCTTGTTTACAAAGAATCTTGAGGAAGACATTTCCTTTATGGAAAAGGGATTTGCTGACGGCGTATTTACGCGTGAGCGACTTGACGAGGCGGTGACGAGAATTCTTGCGCTTAAAGCCGCGCTCGGACTTCCCGAAAAGAAGCAAAACGGAACGCTTGTTCCCACGGCAGAAGCGGCAAGGGCGGCTATAGGAAATCCCGAATATAAGCGCTGGAGCGACGAGTGCGCGGCGAAGGCGATCACTCTTGTAAAGGAAGAGAAGGGGATCTTCCCCATAACTCCCGAGCGTTTTCCACGAGTACTTTTCTGTCCGCTTGACCGTGACGGCAACACCGCCGGGGACGGCAAGCCCAACGCATATTTCCGTGCCTCTCTTGAAAAGGCAGGATTTGCACTTGACGTGTTCGAGCCCAAGCAGGTGACCGAGGGCGCGATGGCGTCGGTAAGTGAGATGGTGGAAAAATACGATCTTATCATCTATTCCGCGATGATCAGGGCAAGATATCAGCCCGTGGCGAGAATAGTGTGGTCTGACCCGCAGGGCGCGAACATTCCCACGCTTTGCCACACCATACCCACGGTATTCGTGTCGCTTGAAAGTCCGTATCACTTGGCGGACGTTCCTCAGGTGAGAACGTATATCAACTGTTACAGCAATTCAAAGAATACAATTGACGCGCTTATGGAAAAGCTTGCGGGCAAGAGTCGCTTTGAGGGAGTTTCCCCCGTTGACGCATTCTGCGGCAAGTGGGAGGCAAAGGTTTCCTTCGGCCCTGAGTGCGAGAGCTTGAAAAAAAAATAAGGAGAATATAAAAATGAGCAATATTAAGGGAATTATTTTTGATCTTGACGGAGTACTTATCTCTACCGATAAGTTCCATTATCTTGCGTGGAAGCAGCTTGCTGACAAGCTTGGCATTCCTTTTTCCGAGAAGGACAACGAGCAGCTTCGCGGAGTCAGCCGTATGGAGAGCCTTGAGCTGATCCTCAAGAACGATCCGTCTGTTAAGCTTACGGACGAGGAAAAGATCGCGGCGGCTACCGAGAAGAACGATTGCTATCGCGAGTATCTTAAGACCATGACGCCCGACGACGTAAGTGCCGAGGTCAGAGAAACACTTACAGCACTTCATAACAAGGGCTACAAGCTCTCTGTTGGATCTTCCAGCAAGAACGCAAGATTTATACTTTCTCAGACTGATCTTACACGTTATTTTGACGCGATCGCCGACGGCAACGACATAAAGAATTCCAAGCCCGACCCCGAGGTATTTCTTACCGCGGCAAGCTTTTTGGGACTTGAACCTGAGGTTTGCGCGGTAGTTGAGGACGCTGAGGCAGGACTTGAGGCGGCTGTTGCGGCAGGTATGCTTCCCGTAGCGTATGCAAGCGCGTACGGAAGTAAGCTTGGCAAGGTACAGCTTGCAAAATTTTCAGATCTTTCAAAAGAGTTTTAATTCGGAGGTAAATTATGAATCTTTCTCAGATAGACCCCTCGCTCGTGTATGACGGCAGTATTACCGAGGAGGACATAGCCTTTTACGATATCAAGAAGCTTCCCGTGGATTTTTACGGACTTTACGATCCGCTTGGTGAGGTACCCTATAAGAGAATGCCCGTTGATGCGGCAGAACGTGTAAGTGACAGAGTTGCGGCTCTTAATCTCAATACCGCGGGCGGCAGAATAAGATTTTCTACCGACTCGGCATACGTCGCGATCAGCGTTACCGTACCCAAGGCGTCTAATGCTATAATGACGGCGGTTAACGTGCGCGGCTTTGATCTTTACGAGGATTTCCCCACTACGGGACAGAGCAAGTTCCGCGGCGTGTATAAGCCGGGCGGCAAAAACCCCGAAGGTTATCAGGGAATAATAAAGTTTACCGAGAAGAAAATGCGTTATTTCACGCTGAATTTCCCCTGCTACGCTCAGGTGCATGAGGTGCTTCTCGGCTTGCAGAAGGACTCTGTTATCGGAGAGGGTATGAAATACGTAAATTCAAAGCCTATCGTTTATTATGGATCTTCTATCACTCAGGGCGCGGCAGCCTGCCGTCCCGGCAATACGTATCAGAATATGATATCGAGAAGATTTAATTTTGATTATCACAATTACGGTTTTTCGGGAAGCGGCAAGGCAGAGCCTGCTATGGTTGAATATCTTGCAGGGCTTGATATGTGTTGCTTCGTTTGTGACTACGACCACAACACGCCAAACGCTGAGTATTTGCACAAGACCCATTTCCCGATGTACGAGCAGATACGCGCGGCTCATCCCGATATCCCTTATATTATGATCTCACGTCCTGATTTCGACGCGGATTACAACCAGAGCATCTTGCGTCGTGACGCGATCATAGACAGCTTCCGCCGTGCTTACGGTACGGGCGATAAGCTTGTTTATTACATCGACGGCGCGGGAATTTTCGCGGGAGAGTACGAGGATTGCTGTACGGTTGACGGAACGCACCCCAACGATCTCGGCTTTATGCTTATGAGCGAGGCTATCATCGCAGTGATCAAACGCTCCATGACCGACGGCGCGAAGTACGAGTAAGGCGCGAGAAGATTTTTTCCACTTTTTTGAAAAAAAGTGGAGCAAAAAACTTCCCCGCTTTTTCGAGAAAAAGCTTGGCAAAAAGCTTCCTGAAAAAAAGAATTTAAATATTATTGGTGGAGTACCCATATTAGTTATGGGTGCTCCACCAATTTTGTTATATCCATTTATAAATTGTAGGGACAGGCGTCCTCGACTGTCCGTTTTTTGCAAATGTTACTTTATGACAAAGGACTACTCATCCACCGCAAGCGGTCCCCCTTCCCTCACAAGGGAAGGCTTGTCGGTGTCGTTTGTGCTTTAGATGATTTATTAATAATCGTATATAAACAAATAAAAATGTATAGGACGACAAAACGGGTTACATTAAGCCTTCCGTTGTCAGGGAAGGGGGACCACGAAGTGGTGGATGAGTAGTCCTCGCATGACAGAGTCGTGTGAGGGTGGGCGGTAAAATACCCTCTCCGTAGGCTAACGCCGCCACATCTCTCCAAGGGCGAGGCTATATCGTATTCCTTTATTCATCCGTAGGGACAGGCGTCCAACGTTTGCCTTTGGCAAACTTGCCAAGTTCGCTTTGCGAACGTTGTCGACATGTCCGTTTTTTTGCAAATGTTACCTTAACGTTCACACGGGAGCATATAGAATGCTCCCCTACAAATATATAATATTATTTATCGGTGGGGATTGCTACACCTCCGCTTGCTACGTAACAAGTTTGTAAAACAAACAACGGCAGAGATAGTATTATCTCTGCCGTTGTTTATAATCTTTATTATGAGAGCCGATCGAACGGCACTCTTTTTATTTTTATTACTCAGTAACTATCTTAAGTCCGAGCTCCTCGAGGGCGCTTGCGTCTGCCTCGGAGGGACACTTGGTCATAAGCTCAGATGCGTTCTGAACCTTGGGGAATGCGATAACGTCACGGATATCCTCAAGTCCGAGCAGGAGAGTTACAAGACGGTCAAAGCCGAATGCAAGTCCGCCGTGAGGAGGTACTCCGTAGCGGAATGCGTCAAGCAGGTAGCCGAACTTTTCCTGTGCCTGCTCCTCGGTAAATCCGAGTGTAGAAAACATCTTCTGCTGAATTGCGTTGTCGTGGATTCTGATAGAACCGCCGCCAAGCTCTGTTCCGTTGAGAACGATGTCGTATGCCTTTGCACGAACTCTGCCGGGGTCGCTGTCAAGATACTCGAGGTCCTCATCCATGGGAGAGGTGAAGGGGTGGTGCATAGCGTAGAAACGTCCGTCGTCCTCGCTGTATTCAAGAAGCGGGAACTCTGTTACCCACAGGAACTTGAAATCGAACGGATCAAGTATGCCCATTCTCTTAGCGCATTCGCAACGGAGTGCGCCGAGGGAGTCGAATACGACCTTATTCTTGTCAGCTACGATAAGCACGAGGTCGCCGGCTTCTGCCTGCATAGTGCTCATAATAGCTGCGTTCTCTTCATCTGTGAGGAACTTTGCGTAGGAGGAAGACATATCTCCGTTATCGGCAAGCTTGAGCCAAGCAAGACCTTTCGCACGGTAAGACTTTACAAACTCAACGAGGGAGTCGATCTCCTTACGTGAGAACTTTGCGCCGCCCTTGACGTTGATACCGCGAACGGATCCGCCCATCTCAACGGCACCCGAGAACACCTTAAAGCCGCAATCCTTAACGCACTCGGAAAGGTTTGTAAGCTCGTAGCCAAAGCGGATATCAGGCTTATCAGAGCCAAATCGCTCCATAGCCTCAGCGTAAGGCATACGGATAAGCTCGCCCTCAAGCTCAATACCTGCGAACTCCTTCATAACTCTCTTGATAAAGCCCTCGTGCATCTTCATTACGTCGTCAGCGGTAACGAAGGACATCTCGGTATCGATCTGAGTGAACTCAGGCTGACGGTCAGCACGGAGGTCTTCGTCACGGTAGCAGCGAGCGATCTGGAAGTAACGGTCAAAGCCGGAAACCATAAGCAGCTGCTTGTAGAGCTGAGGAGACTGGGGAAGTGCGTAGAACTTGCCCTTGTGTACTCGGGAGGGAACGAGATAGTCACGTGCTCCCTCGGGAGTGGGCTTGCAGAGGTTGGGAGTTTCTATATCGATAAATCCGTTTTCTGCGTAGTAGTCACGCGCGATCTTGGAAATGCGTGAACGCGCGATAATGTTGCGCTGCATATCGGGACGGCGGAGGTCAAGGTAACGGTGGCGCAGACGAAGCTCTGCGTTTACGTTGCTGTTCTCAACTATCTCGAAAGGAGGGGTTTCAGCCACGGCAAGCACCTTGAGCTCGTCAACCGCGATCTCGATCTCGCCCGTGGGAATGTTCTTGTTGATCGCGCCCTCGCCACGACGGCGAACGACGCCCTTAGCGCAAAGCACGTATTCGGCTCTGATACCAAACGCCTTGTCAAAGATGTCCTTGTCGGTGTTCTGGTCAAATGCGAGCTGAACGATACCCGTGCGGTCGCGCAGGTCGATGAATATAAGTGAGCCGAGGTCACGCTGTTTCTGTGTCCAGCCCATTACGCAAACGCGCTCGCCTACGTTTGAGGCGTTAAGAGTAGCGCAAAGATGCGTTCTTTTGTCGTTGATACTAAGTAATTCTGCCATTTTTATATCCTTTCAAAGCTTTATGCTCGTAGATTATAATTTATTGCCGTCTTTGTCAAACAGAGGGAGACGCTCAAGATAAATGATATCTCCGCGGTCAGCCGCCTCGCCTTCGGCGAGAATGGTCATCTTGCCGCAAACGATACCGCCTGCCTTGTTAACGAGATTTTCAACTGCGGCGATAGACTCGCCAAGAGAAATAACGTCGTCAACGAGAAGTATTCTCTTGCCGCGGATAAGCTCTGCGTCAGCGGTGTCAAGATAAAGCTTCTGAACCTTGTCTGTGGTGATGGAGCGAAGCTCTGCCTCAAAAACTCCCGTCATATAGAGCTTGGGGTACTTTCTTGCAACAAAATATTTCTGGTTACCCGCAAGGCGAGCCATTTCGTGAGCAAGCGGAATGCCCTTGGCCTCTGCGGTGATGATGTAATCGTATTCGGGAGCTTTCGCAAGAAGCTCGGACGCACAAGCGGTAGTCACCTCGGGATCTCCGAAGATTACGAATCCCGCTATCATGAGGTTTTCGTTGAGAGGGCAGAGGGGAAGATTGCGTTCAAGTCCTGCCACCTTCATTGTGTAATACTTTTGTTCCATAATAAAACTCCGTTTCATATTTTAAGTATTATATATACATAAACATCCAACCTATATTATACACAAAATGCTTTCTCTTGTCAATCACAAGCGGAGATTTTTTGATACGAAAATTATATTTTTGTCACTTTTTTTAGTATAACTCTGCGGATTTTTACGGCTTGTCCGAATATGAGGGGAAAAATATATTTTTTTGTGGAAAAGAACTTTACAAATATGAGAAAATGTGTTAAATTAGATATACCAATATAATGAGTATAATGGAATACTGTGCGAAGCGGAGTTATTATATGGAACAGAAATGGTATAAAAACAGTTACCGACGAAATCTCGTTGATATGCATATAAACGATTGGAGCGAGAAATTTTTGTCGCAGTTTGATCCTGATGCGTATTTTGAATATCTGAGAACTGCAAAGGTTGACGGAGTGATGCTATATCTTCAGTCGCACGCAGGACTCTGTCATTATCCTACGGCGTCGGGAGTTATGCATAAAAATCTCGTGGGACGGGAGGATGCAATGCGCCGTCTGGTCGATAAGTGCCGTGAGAACGGTATCTCCGTCGTCGGATATTACAGTCTGATATTTAATACTCGCGAGGAAGAAAGACACCCCGAATGGAGACTTGTGAGTGACAGAGTGACGGGCACTTCGGCTCATCAGCGCGGAAGCAGATACGGACGTTGCTGTCCGAATAACGCCGAATACCGTGAATTTTTAAAGGCGCAGGTTGCCGAGATACGCGATTATTTTACGCTTGACGGTATTTTTTACGATATGACCTATTGGTCGGGCGTTTGCTATTGCGAGAGCTGTCGCGCAAGATTTGAGAGAGAAACGGGAATTTCCTCTCTTCCCGATATGGATGATTTCAAGACGGAAAACGCGCTGCTCTTCAAGAAAAAGAGGGAAGAATGGATCGCGGAGTTCTGCAAGTTTATAACCGATTACACCCGTGAGATCTTCCCCGAAAGCCTCACCGTGTCGCACAATAACGCCTACGAGGTGGCAGGTGACTGGCACGAGACTGTCTGGGAGGGAATCAGCGATCAGTGTGATTACTGTACGGGAGACCTCTACGGTGATATATACGATCACTCATTCTGTATGAAGTTTTATCAGAGCACGACTAAAAATATGCCCTTTGAGTATATGGTCAGCCGTTTTTCAAAGAATTTGCAGCAGCACACGCTCAGCAAAACTCAGACCGAGCTTGATCAGGACGTGCTGATGACTATCGCCCATCACGGCGCAAATTTTGTTATCGACGCTATGGACCCCGTGGGAACGCTTAACCCAAAGATCGCAGAGCTGATAGGAAATTCCTACGAGCGTCAGATACCTTACGAGCCGTTTATCAAGAGCGGTGACGCGGTTGCCGACGTTGCGGTGTGGTATTCAACCACGGGTAGATATAATACCGAGGGACAGGATTTTAACAGCAGAAAATGCGCGGGAGTGCTTTCAAAAACGCTGAATATGGCGCACGTTCCGTTTGCGGTCGTTGGAAATACCGCTACCTCGGGATTTGAAAAGTATAAATTTATTTTCGCCCCTGCTATTGCAGGACTTGAAAAGCAGCACCGTGATGACGCCGTAAAATACGTCCGCGACGGTGGCGTTCTGTGGCTCAGCGGCACGGAGGATACCGAGCTTCTGAGAGCGTTTTTCGGCGCGAGCGTTGAGGGCTTTACCGAGCTTACCAACACCTACGTCGCTCCAAAAAAATACGCAGAGGAGCTGTTCTTTGGCTTTGATGCCAAATATCCGCTTGCCATGACTCATAAGCATCCGCTTGTGAGTGGTGTGGATAAGGATACCGAGGTGCTTGCCACCCTGACGCTTCCTTACATACACCCCGAAGACCCGCGTGAGTTTGCGTCCATACACTCAAATCCCCCCGGAACGCCTACGGATTACCCCGCATTTATGAGAAAGTCCTTTGGAAAGGGAACTGTTATCTGGTCGGGATTGCCCATTGAGGGTTATAACAGCTATCATCACAAGATGGTTGCGCTGAATATTTTGCGCGAATATCTTGCGGCAGACGCGCAGACCGTCAGCACGAACGCACCCGCGCAGGTAGAGCTTGTCACTTTTGCTGATGATAAGGCTGTACAGGTCAGCGTTGTTGATCTCGGCATCACCGAGGAGCATCGCAATATAGAGAGCTTTGAGGTAAAGGTAAAGACACAAAAGCGTCCGATCGGAGTTTATTTGCTCCCCGAACGCACCCCCATTGAATTTGAATACGAGGACGGAAAAGCCGTCTTTAAAACGCGTGCGCTTGACTTGTTTGATATGTATCGTTTGGAATATTAAAAAATGGAGGAATATGATATGACACTTTCACAAAAGCTTATGAAAGAGGGAGAGGGAATACTTCGTCTCAAGCCTACCTGGGTGCCCCGCGCGTTCTGCCGCCCCGGAAAGAGAATAAAGCTTCACCCCGATGATTATTATGTTTTAGGACTTGAAAAAGGCGGAATAGACGAGAGATGGTTTGCGTCTACCACCTGGGCGGAAAACGGCCCCGATACCCCCGCTGACGAGGGACTTTCTTACGTAGTTTCCGCAGACGGAAGCGAGAAAATATTGCTTCGTGACGTCGTTGACGAGCTTGGCGGCACTCTTATAGGCGAAGATCTTTGGAACAAGTACCACAAGTGGCCTATGTTCTCAAAATTCTTTGACAATGCAGGCCCTCTGCCTCATCACATTCATCACCGTGACGAGCATGCGGCGCGCGTAGGGGCCAGCGGTAAGCCCGAGATGTATTTCTTCCCCGCACAGCTTAACAATCACGGCGGAGAATTTCCTTTTACGTTTTTCGGACTCACTCCCGACTCCACCAAAGAGGAGATAAAGGAGTGCCTTATGAACTTCACCAAGGGAGACAACAAGCTCCTCGATCACTCTCAGGCGTACAAGATAACGCTTGATACGGGTTGGGACGTGCCTCCCGGAGTGCTTCACGCACCCGCAAGCCTTTGTACCTACGAGCCTCAGTTTGCGTCCGACGTTTACGCTATGTATCAGTCGGTGCTTTACGGCGGTCACACTGTTTCCGAGGATCTTCTCTGGAAGAACTGCCCCGAGGAAGAGAAGGGCAACTTTGACTATCTGATGGAGGTTATCGACTGGGAGGCGAACGTTGATCCCAACTTCCATAAGAACCGCTTTATGAAGCCCGTGGTATGCCGCGAGGGTGAGGGATACTGCGAGGAATGGATCTGCTACCGCTGTCCCGAGGTCAGCGCAAAGAGACTTACCGTAGCCCCCGGCGCGAGCGTGGTTATTTGTGACAGCGCGGCTTACGGAATGATACTTATCGAGGGTGAGGGAACTATGGGCAAGTGGAATATCTCCACCCCCACGCTTATCCGTTACGGCGAGCTGACGAACGACGAGTTTTTCGTATCCGAGTCCGCGGCAAAGGCAGGCGTACGTATCACCAACACCTCTGCCACCGAGCCTCTCGTAATGCTCAAGCATTTTGCAGAAAACCCCGATCTCCCCGCAGGAATGTAAAAAAAGTTGTATATTCTATTGCAAAAGCATGGCGTGTGTGCTATAATTATCAAGAAAGTATTTATTTTTTGAAAGGATTTTTAAAAAAATGGAACATAAGACAGACGTAAAATGGTTTACAGATGCAAAATACGGTTTGTTTATTCACTGGGGACTTTACAGTATCCTCGCAGGAAAGTGGAAGGGTGTTCAGGCTCCCAACACTACCGAGTGGATAATGAGAAATATGAAAATACCGCTTGCTGAGTATAAGCCTCTGGCAAACGAGTTCAATCCTCAGCACTTTGATCCTCTTGATTACGTCAAGAAGGCAAAGAAGTGGGGAATGAAGTATCTCTGTATCACCACAAAGCATCACGACGGATTTGCGCTTTTTGATACAAAGGTTTCCGATTACAACGTAATGAACTCTCCCTACGGCAAGGATATCGTAAGAGAGTTTGCAGACGCGTGCGCACAGGAAGGAATGCCCTTCTGCGTTTACTATTCTCAGATGCAGGACTGGGAAGATCCTAACGGTGACGGAAACAACTGGGACTTCAATAAGGACGAAAAGGACTTTAAGAAGTATTTTTACGGCAAGTGCGTTCCTCAGGTTAAGGAGCTGCTTACCAATTACGGCAAGATCTCTATGATCTGGTTTGATACCCCTTACGATATGCCTATCGAGCTCTGCCGTGAGCTTCGCGAGGTAGTAAAGGAGTGCCAGCCTGACTGTCTTATCAACGGACGTATCGGTTACGGTCTTGGTGACTATCGAAATATGGCGGACAACTGCATCCCTCACGATCCTTACTTCGGACCTTGGGAAGCTCCCATGACGCTCAATCTCAACTGGGGTTATTGTGAGGCAGATAACAACTGGGCAGATCCCAGCGAGGTTATCAGAAGACTTTCTGCCATCGCGGCTAAGGGCGGAAACCTTATTCTTAACGTAGGTCCTGATAAGGACGGTATTATTCCCGATGAATCCGTAAGGATCCTGGATACCGTTGGCGAGTGGCTCGACAAGAATGGCGAAAGTATTTTCGGTACTTCCGCGATCAAGCCCTTCCCCTATGACTTTGAGTGGGGTAACGCTACCTATAACGCAGAGACCAAGCGTCTTTACGCACACGTTCTCAATTACCCCAAGCGTATGCCTAAGGGTGTAAAGCTCACAGGACTTAAGACCAAGGCGATCTCGGCAAAGCTTCTTTCCACAGGTGAGGAGCTCAAGTTCTCCCAGACCTACGAGCAGGCAAGAGACGAGAGACGTTTCGTTATAGTTGCTCCCGAAAAGTGCCCCGATGAGACCGATACCGTTCTCGTGGTACAGCTTGAGAGTGACCTTGAGACACAGCGTCTTGATGAAGGTTTCTTTGCAGTTAAACAGTAAAACAGTATACTATACAGCAAATAATATATAGCCGCATAGCATAGCTGTGCGGCTATATTGACAGAGGAAATAAAAATGAAAAAGACCAGAGTAATGATAGTTTCAGACGTTCATCTTTGCCATACCGATTGGTACGGCGTGCCCACGGCTGAAAGAATGGAGCGTCTGGTAAGACACCTGAATGACGAATATGAAAAAGAACCGTACGAGACAATTATTTTTCTCGGGGATTATTCGCTTGACCATTGGAATCACGGTGACGTTCCGGGCTCGTATCTTGTAGGAACGTGTAACACAAGGAATTTCCTTGATCGGTACGCCAACAGATTGCCGGCTCCCATAAGTATATTTATCGCGGGAAATCACGAGATGTACGGACACGAAAAGTGGAGAGAGATCACGGGATATGACCGCAGGGCAAGTGCGGTCGTAGGGGATTACGTCTTTATAGTTGACGATACGTTTGATATAAATCTCGACCCCGATTGCGACTGCGACGCGGTGTACGTTCCGCTGAACGTGGAGTTTATCAGAGCTGAGATGGCGAAGTATCCCGACAAGAAGGTCATTCTTTGTGCGCACCATCTGGCGTTTGACCGCGAAACTCCCGAGGCTCACGAGCTTGTGCTTGATGAAAGAGTCATCTGTATGTTCAACGGTCACATACACCGTTCCACCGTGTATATTTTGCCTGACGAGTGGAAAAACAAAGCGGTGATCAGAACGGGGCAGTATTCCTACTCTAAGGAGAATCCCCCCATGCTTTCGATGTGGGGATTCAGAGAGGTATATCTTTCCGACGACGAGGTCACGAGCGCATATATAACGCCCGAAAATACCATTGTCTATAAGGGCGAAACGGTTACAGTTCCTTACGGAAAGCAGGATGAAGTGACGGTAAACGTGAAGAGTGCAGAGTGCAGAGTGCAGAATGCAGAGTGAATAGGTAAAATAAAATTGGTGGAGTACCCATAAACAAAATGGGAACTCCACCAAAAATATTTTATTTTTTATTTTCAGGAAGCTTTTTTGTCTACTTTTTTCTCGAAAAAAGTAGAAATTGTTTAAATAATAGTAATTATCTTCTCAGTCATTTTTTGAGAGATGACTGCGGCGTGTTTTACCATTTCGGGATATTCCATGGTCGCCTCGCCCGACGCGCTGTCGGAAATGCAACGGATTATCAGGCATTCAACACCGCTCACGTAACAGACGTGACCGATAGCCGCGCCCTCCATCTCGCAAGAGATCGCGGAGAACTGCTCCCGTATGAACTGCTTTCGCTCGAGACTTGCGATGAACTGATCTCCCGAGGCGATAATTCCGCTCTCGTATTTTACGCCAAGCTCTGTCGCCGCCGTCATTGCCGCGTCGCGCATGGATTTGGAGGTTGGCAGAACTATTTTGTTGATGCCCGAGATAAGACCCACGGGGTCACCGATGGGAGAGGTGTCCATATCGTGCTGAACTACTCCGTCCGCGATCGCCACGTCAAGCGTGGAGAGGTTGTCGGAAAGCGCGCCGCCGACACCGGTGTTTATGATATGCGTAACGCCAAAGCAAACTATCATGGTTTGCGCGCAGATCGCCGCAAATACCTTTCCGATACCGCATTTTGCTACTACGACCTGCTTGCCGCACAGCATTCCGCTGTAAAATTCAATGCCGCTGACGGTTTTTACTGTCGCGCCGTCAAGTCTTTCTTTAAGCGCCTCGACCTCAACGCTCATAGCGCCAATTATGCCTATCTTCATATTTATACTCCTATTTCTTCGTAAATTTCCAGCAAACGCTCCTCGAGGGCGTTCTTTTTGTTGTCAAGCTCGGCAAGCAGAACGTAATCAAACGCCGCCTCGCCTTCCATCTGTACCGCAATCTCTTCAAGCTCTTTTTCGATTTTTTCAGCTTCGGCAGAGAGTTTTTCCGCGCGCTTTTGTGTCTTTCGCTCTTCTGCTACGCGACGCTTGTTTTCAAGGTACTGTTCCTTTCCCGAGGACGCGGGCTGTACTCCGTGTCTTGCCTCACTTGGCGAGGACGGCGTTGACAACTGACGTATCTCTCGGTCGCGTAGCAGTTCTTCGTAGGCGTTGCCCTCGGTGTGCACAAAAAATTCGTGCGGCTTGTCCGAAAGATCAAGGATACGGGTGGCAAGCTTGCCAAGGAAATATCTGTCGTGGGAAACGGCTACCACCGTTCCGTCAAACTCGGAGATGGCTTCTTCAAGCACCTCGCGTGAGTCGATGTCAAGGTGGTTGGTGGGCTCGTCGAGAATCAGGAGATTGAGCTCGGAGAGAATAAGCTTTGAAAAGGTCAGTCTCGCCCTCTCGCCACCGCTGAGGTCTCCTACGGATTTGTAAACGTCGTCACCCACAAATCGAAATCTCGCGAGAGCGTTTCTTATCTCCAGCTCGGTACGGGCGGGGTAGGTGCGCCAAAGCTCCTCGAGAACTGTGTTCATAGGGTTGAGATTTTGGTTTTCCTGATCGTAATATCCCACGCTTACGTTGTAGCCGTAGTCGATATATCCGCTTGTGGGGGAGAGCTTGTTCATAAGCAATTTTATAAGAGTGGATTTTCCGCAACCGTTAGGGCCGGTGATAAACAATCTGTCGCCGCGCTTTATAAGAATGTCAAGCCCGTCGATAAGCGGCTTCGCGGCGGGGTAGGCGAAGCGAAGTGACTTTACGCTGAGCACGTCATTTCCGCTTGCGGAGGCAGACGAGAACGAAAATCCTATGCCTTTTTCCGCGGCTTTGGGGCGTTCGATACGCTCCATCTTTTCAAGCTGTTTGAGGCGGCTCTCGGCGGCGATTATATTACGCTCTCTGTTCCACGCTCTTTGCTGTGCAATATACGCCTCCTGACGCGCTATCTCACGCTGCTGATTTTTGTAGTGACGCTCCTGTATCTCACGGTCGCGCTTGCGCTGTTCGGCGCTCTTTGTGTAGTTGCCTGAGTAAAGCGTGGCGCGGTGATGCTCGATACATAGCGTCTTGTTGGTCACCTTGTCAAGAAAATATCTGTCGTGCGAAATGACAAGCACACACTTTTTGTAGCTTGCAAGAAAGCTCTCAAGCCAGGACAGCGTTTCCATATCAAGATGGTTGGTAGGCTCGTCGAGCATAAGAATATCGGGCTCACGGCAAAGCTCTCGGCAGAGGGAGAGTCGGGTGCGCTGACCGCCGCTGAATGAGGAGAACGGGCGGCTTGCCGCTTCCGCATCAAATCCCATTTTTGCAAGCGTCGAGGCACAGCGTGAACGGAACTCCAAGCCGCCGTCGCGTATAAATTTTTCATTGAGCGCGGTGTATTCCGCCACTATGGAGTCGTGCGTTCTGCCATCGGGGGCGTTGCCGCCGTCAAGATATTTCTGCAAGGTTGCAAGTCGGCTTTCCATTTCTAAAAGCTCGGGGAAGGAGTGGTATAAAACCTCAAGAATACTGCTCTTGCCGTCCTCGCTCTCAAAATCCTCAAAGGCGTCGTCCTGACGCAAGACGCCGACTGTTTTGCCCTTTGAGATATATACGTTTCCCTCGTCGGCGTCAAGCTCACCTAAAATGAGCTTAAAGAGGGTGGACTTGCCGCAGCCGTTGTTGCCAATGATACCTATGCGGTCGCCCTCGTCGGCGGCAAAGCTGACGCCCGAGAGTATCTCTTTTGTACCAAAGGAGATAGATAGATTTTCCGTACTTAATGCGATCATGTTATCTCCTTTAAATTTAAAGCTTTATTTTGATTTCCTTGGCAACGCCAAGAATACGCGCCTCACCCATCTCAAAATCGTCGGTGGTGAGCTCAATGGGGGAGTAGTCCTCGTTTTCGGGGAGCAGACTGACCTTTTTGGAGTTGCGGTGGAAGCGCTTTACCGTAGCGCTCTCGCCGCCCACAAGGCAGGCGACTATCTCGCCCTCGTCAGCGTACTGCTGTCTGTGGAACAGCACGAGTGAGCCGTCCACCATTCCGATGTTCTTCATACTGTCGCCGCATATTTGCAGGTAAAAATAGTCGTCAACGTCGTCCACGTCGGCAAGCTCACGTCCGAGCAGGGTCTCGTTGGTAACGATGGGAGAGCCTGCGCGTATCTCGCCGATGATGGCAACCATCTTGCTCTCGCGTACCTTTCGGAAGCTTTCGCGGTCAATGCTCTTACCTGCGTGTGAGCCGAGCATAACGTCAAGGCTTACGCCGAAATAGTCTGCGATGCGGCACAGCTTTTCTGCCTTTGGAGTGGAGCGTCCGCTTTTCCAATCGCTGAAGGTCGACGGGGGAATGCCCGTTTCCTTGGCGACCTTATATACAGTTGTGTTGCGAGCCACAAGTAGCTCGTAAAATCTCTGATAATCCATATTTTTCTCCCTTATATTCAGGAAATCCGTAATTCGCACTTATGAAATCCGAAATACTATGTATATTATACGCGAAAAGTGAGATAAAGTCAATAACAAAGTGAAAAAAAGTACGCTGTGCTTAAAGTTAACGTACGGTTGACAGAATTCAACCAAATAGTTATTGAAATTCCCCACGCGCCGTGGTATAATTGTTTCGTGAGTTAACGCACCGATCGTTACCGATTAACAATATTATACGTCGGTAGGGGAGTGCCTTTGTGCTCCCGCATGGGTTTAAACAAATATTTCTTTTAATTTACGCATTCTCCCTCAGTCGCTTCGCGACAGCTCCCTCCCGGAGGGAGCCTCTATTCAAGACCGTGTCGAATATGTGGAAATCGTTAAAAATCAAATATCGTTTTTTAAAAAGGACTACTCATCCACCGCAAGCGGTCCCTTCAATGTTTGCCTACGGCAAACTTGATACGTAGCGAAGCGGAGTGCTCCCATGACAAGGGAAGGCTTGTCGGTATCGATTGTGCTTCAAATGATTTATTAATAATCGTATATAAACAAATAAAAATGAATAGAACGACAAAACGAGTCATATTAAGCCTTCCCTTGTCAGGGAAGGGGGACCACGAAGTGGTGGATGAGTAGTCCTTTGTCATAAAGTAACATTTATATCTAAACGGACAGTCGGGGACGCCTGTCCCTACAAATATATTATATCGTACGTTGTAGGGGAGCATTCTATATGCTCCCGTGTAGGTTTAAAATAACATTTATATTAAAATTGGCGGATGCAATGTTTGCCCTTAGGTAAACTTGCTACGTAGCGTAAGCGGAGTTAGAATCCGCCACTACAAAAAGAGAGCATTATGTGTTTGTAGGGGTCGACGTCCTCGGCGACCCGTATGGGCATAATGTAATATTTTTTCGATTAAATAAAAACAAAAGGAGGGTTGCCGATGAGTAAGACCAAAGCGAAAAACGGCAAGGACAAGGTCAAGCTTTCTCTTGGCAGAATAATATCGAATAACCTGTTCATGCTTCGCTTACAGGCCAAGGTGTCTCCATGGTTTTTGCCGACGTTTTTGCTGTTGCAGGTGTTTTCGGCATTCTTATACTTTCTGACGGATTCCTATATGCTTCGTTACGCCCTCAACGGAATTGAGGAGGGTAAGAGCTTTGGCACTATTGCGCTCGTGCTGGTGGGCTGTGCGGTTCTGCTGATAGTTTATTCATTTGTAAACAGCTTTTATTGGGAAAAGGTCTTCCACGTCGAGATGACTAAGATAATAAAGTATAATCACGAGCTCGCCTACAAAAAGGCGGCTGAGCTTGATCTTTCAAGATACGAAAATCCCGAGTATTACGAAAAGCTTGAAAAGGCAATTTCCGAGGGAAGCGGACGTATAGAGAACGTCAATAACTCCATAGCTAACATAGTATATCGCGTCATTACCTTTTCTGCAAACTTTGCCCTGCTTTTCACGATCGACCCCATGCTTATGCTTTTCGTGCTTATCCCTCTTTTGATAAGCCCATTGCATACGCTTTTAAAGAAGATCATTTATAAGCGCGATATGGCGATAAGAGAGGAAAAGAGAAAGAGAGATTACGCCCGCAGAACCTTTTATATGGCGGAGTACTCAAAGGAAATGCGTATGTCGCATTTCCCAGGACTGATGCTCAGGCGCTTTGTTGAGTCGAGCAAGGAGATAATCCGTATAATGCATACTTACGGGCTTAAGAGAGCCGCGGTCGAGTACATACTTGAGGAGTGTAACGACGTTATCGTTTCAATGGGCGCGATGCTTTACGCGGTCTGGCAGACGGTGGCGAGAGGTAACATGGGATACGGCGACTGTATCGTCGTGGTAAACTCGATAGAGCACGTGGCGTGGACGTTGACGAACTCTGCCAACGATATTATGGCATTTCAGGAGAACGCGCTTTATATTGAGAATTTCAGAGAATTTCTTGAAAGTGAGCCGACGATAAAGAGCGGCGACAGATCGCTTCCCGAAAAAGAGGGTAGCGATATAGTGCTTGAGAACGTCAGCTTCAGATATGACGGCGCGAGCGACTATACCCTTAAGAACGTCAACATGCGCTTTGGGGCAAACGAAAAGATTGCCATCGTCGGACATAACGGCGCGGGAAAGAGCACGCTTGTCAAGCTGTTGCTAAGACTCTACGACGCCGAGGGGCATATAAGCTACGGCGGAGTGCCGCTTTGTGAGCTTGACCTTGAGGAGTACCGCGATATGTTCTCGGCGGTCATGCAGGATTACCACGTCT
This sequence comes from Eubacteriales bacterium, assembly GCA_045127215.1. GTDB lineage: Bacteria > Bacillota > Clostridia > Oscillospirales > CAG-272 > HGM12713. Next base: position 22,075 of record JBGVPV010000017.1, read on the forward strand.
TTGCTCTTACTGTGTCGGAGAACGTTCTTTTGCGTCGCAGGCAAGAGGGCGACTTCGAGATCGTGGAAAACGCGATAATAAAAGCGGGACTTGCCGAGAAGATATCGGAATTTGAAAACGGCGTGGAAACGCTTATGACCAAGGAATTTGACAAGAACGGCAAGGTTATGTCGGGCGGTCAGCAGCAAAAGCTGGCAATATCGCACGCTTATTCCAAGCAAAACCGTTTCGTGATACTCGACGAGCCGTCGAGTGCGCTCGATCCTATTGCCGAGCACGATATGTATGAGAATATGACACGCGCCTGCGAGGGCTCGGGAATGATATTTATTTCTCACAGACTGTCCTCTGCGGTAATGGCGGACAGAATATACCTGATGGAGAACGGAAGCGTTGCCGAGGTCGGCAGTCACGCCGAGCTTATGGAGAAGAACGGAAAATACGCCGAGATGTTTCGCCGTCAGGCAGAAAGCTACGCGGAGGTGAGTGCAAATGGCTGATAACAAGAAAAAGCTGTCTCGCAAAAGAGAGCTTAGCAACGTGCTCTGGGTGATCCGCGCGGTATTGCGTCACACACCGTCGTACGCAATTTTGGCGGCTGTCGAGGGTTTGGCGTGGGGAATCAATAACTCCGTGGGCATTCTTTTTACCAAGCTGCTCTTTGATATGCTCGGTAACGGTACTGAATTTGATTCCATTATGAAGCTTATCGTCTCTTACTCGATATATCTTGCCGCGTTTTACGTGTTCCACGTGCTGTATTGGTATATTTTCAATCCCAAGATACGCACAAAGCTTCAGTATCTGCTTATGAGTGAGATGTTCGGGCAGGCGGTGCGCATAGATCTTGAAAAATACGACGACCCCGATTTCTATAACGGATTTATCTGGGCGATGGACGCATCTATCGGTCACGTTTCGGGAATAATTGAGGCGGGCGGCAAGATAATAAACAGAGTAGTCGCTTCCTTTACCCTGACGGGAATTCTTATGTCGGTAGATCCAATAATGGCTTTTGCGGTTATTGCTGTATCCGTGATAAGAATGTTTCTTACCTCAAAGCGTAATAAGGTAAATTACGCAAAGAAAGAGGAAATGAATCCGCTTAACAAAAAGGACGGATATATCGCAAGAGTTTTCAAGCTTCCCGATTACGCAAAGGACCTGCGTATTTCACACGTCCGTGATAATCTTCTTGACGAGCTTGACAAGAATACCGACGAGAAGGTAAGAGTTATTAAAAAATACGGCAATAAGAGCGCGTGGCTGTGGTCGGTAATATCCTCTATCAACGAGGCGACAACCATAGGACTGCTCGTGTTTATGCTGTATAAGGTCATGGTCACCAAGACGGTCGAGCTTGGCGGCTTTGCCGTGGCGGTAAACGCGGTCTGGAAGATGAGCTGGCTTATGTCGGATTTTGTGGTGCAGATCACCAAGGTGCACGAGGACGCCTTGTATATTGAGAAAATGAGAACGTTTATGGAGTGCGAGCCCGAAATACTTGACGGCGAGTGCGAGGCGGATAGCTTTGAGGAGCTTGAGATCAAGGATCTGAGCTTTTCCTACGTTAAAACGGATAAATACGCTCTCAAAAACGTCAATATGAAGATACGCAAGGGTGAGAAGATAGCCATCGTTGGCTATAACGGCGCAGGAAAGACCACACTTACAAAGCTTATCATGCGTCTTTATGACGCCAAAGAGGGCGAGATACTTTATAACGGTAAGTCCTTGAAGGAGTATACTGTCGAGTCGCTTCGTAAAAATACCGCGGCGGTATTTCAGGATTATCGGATATTTGCGGCGAGTATTGCTGAGAACGTAGTTGGCGGAGAATTTAACGCAGGGGATAAGGACGCGGTGCTTACGGCACTCGGGAAGAGTACGTTTGAGGATAAACTTCAAAAGCTCGAGGGCGGTATAGACACACATCTGACACGCGAATTTGATAATTCGGGAACTCAGCTCTCGGGTGGCGAGGCTCAGAAGGTGGCGATAGCGAGAGCGTTCTATAAGGACGCGGGGCTTATCATTCTTGACGAGCCGTCGAGCGCGCTTGATCCTAACGCGGAGTACGAGCTTAACCGTGCGATAGCTGAGTATGCAGAGGGAAGGGCGGTAATATTTATTTCTCACCGTCTTTCAACGACGCGTCACGCGGATAGAATATATATGTTTGACTCGGGTGAGCTTGTCGAGTGCGGCACGCACGAGGAGCTGATGGCTCTGGGCGGCAAGTACGCGTATATGTTTGATCTGCAAGCAGAAAATTACAGATAGTGGTTGCCCTACGGGGATCACACTCGCCGCCCGTGTCATTCTGAGCTTGTCGAACTTTTTTCGCCGTGTCATCCTCGAGCAGAGCCGCGTGATTGGTTGTCTATCCCGCGAGATCCTTCACTTCGTTCGAGGATGACGCGCGGGGGATATTACTTTACAATGCGGCGCCGCGAAGGATCTCGGCGAAAAAGCGCGAGGCGAATGCCGACGCGGAATCTCGGGCGGCTTCGCTAAAGATGATGCGCGGTGTTTTGTCAGGTTTCAGATGAAGCCATGGAGATTTTGAAAAACAAGTAGTTTTTCAAAATCAATGCCGCAGGCAATTCATGACGGCTCTGCCGTCAATTCATGCACTTCGTGCAATTCATGAGCCAACGGCTCAATTCATCATAAAAACAGGGCGGTTTGAGAAATCAAATCGTCCTTGATTTTTGGTGTGTGGTGTGATATAATTGACTTACAAAGTTAAGAAAGGAGCTTAGTTATGACACGAGAAGATGCTTATTATGAGAGAATAATGTTGTTATGCGGTTATTGGGATAACTATGATGAGTGGCTTGATTCATATCTTGAATCCGAAGATCCAATATCTAATATTGTGCTTGAATTACTTGATTGTCGTGGAGATATAAAAGAGGTTGAGCACCGTTTGAACCTATACTGCGTTGAAGCTCCTTTTGATGAGGAGTCGGTGTATGTTAGATTGCGTTTGTATTTGAGAGATGGATACAAAAACGGTAGTTTAACGGAAGATGATGTAATGTCGGCTTTGTTCAGGCTTTCTCAAAAGATACCGTTTTGTGATTTTCAAAATCAATGTACATGCCTTTCTGATTATTATGACCTCGCAGAAAATGGTATTCTTGATATGAAAAAAGTCAGAGAAGAATTAAATAGATGGCTTGATCACGGTGGTCGAGTGAATACCGAATTTATGTGGGGTGAAAGGAAAAAAAGATTTTTTTGAGATCCCTTATGACACCGAAAATGCTTTATGTTGACTGTTTTGCCAAAGCCATGAACATCCTGCGAGATAAGAAATTTTAAGAAAATCTAAAAAGCACAGGGCGGTTTGAGTAAAATCAAATCGCTCTTTACTTTTTCGCTCGGGTGTGGTATAATATATACTACATAACACCAATGAGAGGTTACAGCATGTCGAAGAAATACGTGTTTCGTTATGAAGGAACAAAGAAAATGTTTCTTGATCAATTTAATTGGAGTAACGGCTATTTTGATGATAAAGCAAGATACAAATATATTAACGATTACATATTAAAGTTAATTAACGATGAAATTCACTTTGGTGTTGAACGTGGTGGACATTCAGGCGGTTATTGGTATCTTCCTACAATTACTGAGTTCGATGATCATATTGAGTTTGAAGGTAAAATAAAATACGTTAGTTCTAATGATAATATATTTATTCGAATCTGTGATAAGTTATGGGAAGGAATACTTTTCATAATTCTTTTGCCGATTATTGGTGTTTATAAGCTATATGAATTTGTTAGAATTCTTTTGAAAAAACCTATAGATAAAGGACAGTCAACAGAGGATAAATTGTTTGATTTAATGATAAATCATTTGGGGTGTACCAAGGTATAAAAATACTTCACCTTGACTGTTTTGGCGAAACGAGATGCTACAAACAAAAAATCTTGATTTTATGTGTAGGGGAGGCTATCAGCCTCCCGTTTTTTAAAATATGGCGACAGGTGATCGTCTTTGATGACGTATAATAAAATTTTTATTGATTATTTTGAATATATGTGTTATAATGAAAATAACAATAAAACGAAAAGGAATGAAAATATGGTACATTACGACGTTTTATCAAAAGAAATGGAAGATAGAATAAGACGTGACAGAGAGAGGGGAACTATGCCCCGACTTGCGTTCGACGATAAGAACGCGTTGCGCCGTTATGAAGATGAAAGCGATATCCCCAGCCTTTTGCGCTCACCGTTTATCAGAGATATCGATAAGATCATGCACTGTCCGTATTATAACAGATACGCCGACAAGACGCAGGTATTTTCCTTTTACCGCAACGACGACATCACCCGCCGTGCCCTCCACGTGCAGTTTGTGTCTCGTATTTCAAGAACCATCGGACGTACGCTCAACCTCAATCTTGACTTGATTGAGGCGATCGCGCTCGGCCATGATATAGGTCACACGCCGTTCGGACATACGGGAGAAAAATATCTTGACGAGATATTCTTCGCTCATACGGGCAGACATTTCTCGCACAATATCCACTCGGTTCGTGTGCTTGATAAGATATATCCGCTTAATATCACCCTGCAAACACTCAGCGGTATTGCAAGTCATGACGGAGAGATGGAGCTGCTTGAATACCGCCCCAATCCTCTGACTACCTTTGAGGAGTTTGACAAACAGATAGAGGCGTGCTATCTTGACAGAAAAAACGTAACCAAGCTTATTCCCTCAACGCTTGAGAGCTGCGTAATGCGTATCTCGGATATTATCGCGTATCTCGGTAAGGACAGACAGGATGCGGCAAGGGCAAAGCTTATCACCGAGGACGCCTTCACGCCCACGGCGGTAGGTACGGTAAACTCCGAGATCATCAATAATCTCACGGTAAATATCGTCGAGAACAGCTACGGCAAGCCGTATATTAAAATGGACGCAGATCACTTTAACGGCTTGAAGCTGGCAAAGGAAGAGAACTATAAGCTGATATATCACGGTGACAGCGGACGCAGGCAGATGGACGAGACCATCAAGCCTATGATGGAAATGATGTATGAAAAGCTGTACGACGATCTCGTGTCGGGCAGAGAAGACTCCCCGATATTCACGCACCACATTGAGTACGTAAATCAGAAGGATTATCCGCGTGAAAAACCGTACGCCGAGGAAGAGCCCAATCAGCTCGTCGTTGACTATATCGCAAGTATGACCGACGACTATTTCCTTGACCTCTTTGAGTATCTGTTCCCGGAAAGCAACCTGAAGATCAATTATAAGGGATATTTTAAGAAAAAACAGTAAAAACAAAAAAGCGAAAGCATTAAATTGCTTTCGCTTTTTCTCTGAGCCTCAGATAACATTCGTAAGGCACTTGCAGGTTTCCTCTGCCAACGCCAAGCGCTATGTCGGGCTTGCGCTCTCCGTGGAAATCGCTGCCGCCGCTCTTTAAGAGCCCGTATTCGTCGGCAAGCTTTATCGCGGTGTTGGTGGCAGCCGCGTCGTGCAGGGAATAGAAGCACTCCATGCCGTCAAGCCCTGCCTTTGACGCCTCCGCCAAAAACCTTACTAAGTCGGGCTCGCTGAGCTTTAAAAACGGATGCGCCAGAACCGAAACGGCGCCGATGGATTTTATTACGTCTATCATCTCCCAGACGTCAATGCTCTTGGGCTCTTTGTAAAAGCCTGCCTTGGGGGATAAATATCTTTCAAATGCCTCTGCGACCGAGGAAACGTAGCCGCCCTGCATCATAGCCGACGCTATGTGCGCACGATTGACGCTGACACCGTGCGCCGATGCCTTTATCACGTCGTAATTAAGGCGTATACCCGCGCGACCGAGTGCCTCGACGAGCTCGGCGTTGCTGTGTTCCTTGCGGACGAGGATAGAAGCCATAAGATCGGTGATCTGAGGGAAATATTCAGGGCTTATAAAAAGTCCGAGCAGATGAAGCTCCTTGTCACCGTAATTTACGGAGAACTCACTGCCAAGTACAACGTCTATATTTTTGCCGCTCGCGGCGGTCAAAATATGCGGCAGACCCTCGACGGTGTTGTGGTCGGTCAGAGCTATCGCCCCAAGATGAGCCGCAATAGCGCCGTCTATCAATTCCTGCGGCGTGCTTGTCCCGTCGGAAAATATTGAATGAGTGTGTAGATCGCAAAACATGACTATCCACCTTTTTTGAGAATTAAGAATATTATATCACACTTTCGCAAATAAATCAAGGAGTAAGCCTTGTATATTATCCGCAATTTATTGAGGTATATCATCAAGCCGCAGGGAAGATGCACGCTGGCGCGTGATGAGATACAAGGGCGGCTTGCCGCCCTTGATGATATATACCAAGGCAAGCGGCTTGGATATGAACACAATACTCCTATTTGTAGAGAAGGAGTAAAGCAAAACACAGCCTCACCAAAACGGCGGGGCTGTGTTTTGCTTTCATCCAATGGTTTTCTCAAAGTGATTGCCGATAGGACAAAGTTGCTTACAATTAGGATATCTATTATTTGCTTTTATTCTCTAATTCTAAAATTTTGGCTTCCAATTTTGCAATTTTTTCCTTGTTTTCTTGATAATCTTGACGTTGATTTTTATTTTGCCAATAGGCAAGGAAACCAAGAAAAAGCGTGCAAGAGGAGGATAGCGCACCGATTATTATTGTTGCCCACGCATTACCATCAAGCCAAGCTTTAGTATCAGTTGTCAAAATACTATTTAGTATAGCAAAAACTACAATCACCAAAAGGAAGAACCCAATGCAAAGCTTCAAGTAAATCTTTAAATCTTCTTTGTCGTTATTCATGTTAATCTCCCTTCTTATTGCAACAAGGCAAGGTCTATGTATTAAATATGATTTTTAATCACTCAGAAATTGGCAATCATACTCATCAAAAGCTATACTTGTACCGTCTTCAAACATTATTACAACATTTGTAATCTCAAAGAAATCATAATTTCTCCATTTTGTTTCAGTTGTCTTTAATTCAAATTTTTTGCTTTTTCCTATGGCTATTTCATCCCAAGAAGTATAGTGACTTTTAAAGTCGCTTGTATATCCGGGGAAGGACAAAGTAAATTCAAACTCCATATATACAATGTCCGAATCAGAAACATTTTTAACTGTAAACGAACAAAAAGTTTGTCCTAATTGATTGTGTAACAATGTACCAAATTGGGGAGAAAGTCTAATTGTGTTTTGGACTTGATATTTGCGTTGTGAGCTTTTTAGGTTTTCTCTCTCCGCTTCGGAAAGAGCTTTCATTTCATTTGGCGTTGTAGAATCATATAGCAAAATAGCGGTAGCTTCATCAAAAACAGTCTCATAAGTCAAAATTTTAAATTGGTCGTTGTTTAGAATAATGATAGCAGAAAAATCCGTATATATTTCAAAATACCGTTCAGTGCGTTTAATAATCCATTCGGAATCAAGTTGCGTCTTTTCTTTTAGTATATGGGTTCCTTCTAATCCTAATAATATATTTTCCGCCAAATTGTTACCAAAATGAAGAGATAGTGCCTGAATGTTTTTGTCATGGTATATTTTGAAGGATTCTATTTTTAGTAATTCTCCATTTTCGTGATATAAAGCACATTTCGCTTCTATATCGGCAAAATCAAAACAAAGAAGATATTTTTCCGAAGAGATTGATGAAGGAATAGTAAACTCCATACTATATTCTTTGGAATCTCCCGCCTTTAGATTTTCGTGAGAAAATAACTTGGTTTTAATATATTCTTGATTGGTTGTTTCATTTTTTAAGTAAACATCATCAAGGTCAAAGTTATTTGTTTTATCAGAGATGTTTTTGACAAAAAAAGTAATTTTCGCCGAAAAAGAGCCGTTTTCACAATCTGTTTCTTTTATATCTGTTACCGTTATTTCCAAATCATCATATTTAAACGGAATGTTGAAATAGTTTTTAGTCTCCTTGTGTGACAACGCCATTCCTACCGAAAATACAATAGCAAATATAAAAAACACAATGGCAAAAAGAAGAATTTTTTTGTCTTTAGATGTGTTGTTGTTGTGTCTGTGGTTGGGAATTTGATTGTAATTATAATTCATATTGCCCTCCAAAACTAAAAAGGTGCGTAGCCGAAACCACGCACCGAAAAACGTAGTCAACATATTATAGCACACTTTTATCGATTTGTAAAGAAAAGCCCCAAAAATTTGGGGCTTTTGGCGGAGGGTGTGAGATTCGAACTCACGTGTCCAAAGGACAAACGGTTTTCAAGAAGACTACCAAAGAATACCGTTTCAGCTCAGTTCGGTGCAGTTTGTGCTAAAACAATTCCCGAAAATTCTTATTTTACAAGGCTTTGGGGGACTGTTTGGAACCGATATGAATTAAAACGAATTGATCGGAATCGATACAGACCCCTCATTTTTTGATGAGTTTTTTGCACATTGGAGAGAATTTGGAGAGAATTCGCGAGAGAAGAATTGCAACTGCAGTACATCGAGATTTTTCTTTTTTTGGAGAGAATTTTTCACGATTTAGGAGAGAACTTTTTATGCGTTACGATTTAGAAGAAATTCAACGATTGCCGGACGTCTTATCCTTGGCAGACCTTTGCCGCGCCTGCCATTTGAGCCATTTGGATGCGCGCTACTATCTCAAAAGCGGACTCATTCCCTATGAGACAACCGGAAAGAAAACGCGGTGTTATCGGGTCAAAAAAACCGCCCTGCTGAGAGCCATAGAAGACTACAAAGAAAATCCCGAAAAATACAGAATCCCGGGAATTTGGAGAGAAAAACAACACTTAAACGGAATCCGCAAAAGCCCCATCATATACCTCCCAACGCGGGATCTCGCGTCGGACGTAGCGGTCGAATATTACCGAAATAAGCTTGCCGATGCCTCCGAGCTGATCTGTGTTGCCGACCTTGTACGCGTCACGGGATACCGCTCCCCAACCATCACGCG
>JBGVPV010000018.1:0-21658 GCA_045127215.1 Eubacteriales bacterium
TGCTTTTCTTCGGATGTCATATTTTTTCGTAGCGTTCGTGCGTTTGACACGAGCTTTTTGTTGTAAGGTATCATTTTGACTCCTCATCCACCGCTAACGCGGTCCCCCTTCTCCCACAGGAGAAGGCTTTTTATAAGTTCCTCATTTTCTTGTATGCCTATACCCTTATTATAGCACAGAACCCGTAGAAAATCAATCTGCGGTTCTATATCTGTAATTCCTTCGTTAAGAATGACACAAAAATTCTTAATGATGCTCTTGTAAGGGTTTTTTCACCACTTTGGGCTAAAAAAGTGCCTCTTAAAAAAATTTTCCCCCACCTTATTGACACAACTTTTTCGATATGATATACTGCAATTATGATGGGAATAATAAGGTAAAGGAGAAGATCCATGAAAAAAATTCTGCTTTTAATATCAGCCACGATCATTTGCGTATTATCACTGATCTCTTGCAGTTGGATGTTTCACGAATCCGATGAATATTTCGTATACCGATTACTCGACGATAACACGTATTCGGTAGAGGTAAAATTTAAATCAAAGCTGTCTGAGGAGGTCGTAATCCCAAGCACATTTAAAGGCCGCCCCGTCACGGCGATTGCAGATAAGGCTTTTGCGGATTGCTACAATATCACAAGCGTAGTCATCCCCGAGGGCATTACAAGCATTGGAATGAGCGCGTTCGATGATTGCTACAAGATCACAAGCATAGTTATCCCCGAGGGTGTTACAAGTATTGGCCTTGCTGCGTTTTACGGATGTATGGACCTTGAAAATATAACTATCCCACAAAGTGTCGCAAGCATCGGGGGAAGCGCGTTTGAATTATGCACAGATCTTAAGAGCGTAGTTCTCCCCGACGGTATTACAAAAATTGAAGACCGTACGTTTATGAGATGCGATAATATGGAAAGTATAGTTATACCCGAGGGCGTAACGTACATCGGAGAATCTGCATTCTGGTACTGTGACACGCTCTCCGCCATAACTATCCCCGAGGGCGTTACGCGTATAAACGAATATACCTTTTCAGGTTGCCATAACCTCGCGAGCATAATTATTCCCGACAGTATTACAAGTATTGGACTTGATGCATTCGAATGCTGTTATAGTCTTGAGAGCATAAACATTCCCAAAGGCGTTACAAGTATCGCTCATAGCGCATTCAGATATTGCACAAGTCTTACAAACGTAACGATACCCGATGGCATCGAACAGATCGGCGCGCACACCTTCGCTTATTGTAAAGATCTTACGAGCATAAATATTCCCGATAGTGTTACGAGTATTGGTATTGGAGCTTTTTTTGGATGCACAAATCTTACGAATATAACTATTCCCGAATCTGTTACGAGCATTGGAGATTACGCATTCGAGGGCTGTAATAGCCTTGCGAGTATAAATATTCCCAAAGGTGTTACAAGCATCGGCGCGGACACCTTCCGGGATTGTACGAGCCTTGAAAGTATAGTTATCCCCGACGGTGTTACAAATATCGGGAAATACGCGTTCCGCAACTGCGAAAATCTTACGAGCGTAGTTCTTCCCGATAGCATCACGCATATTGGCAATCAGGTCTTCAAGGGTTGCAAAAACCTCGACAGCGTATATTACGACGGAACAGCTGAGGAGTGGAAAAATATTTCTATTGACTTTTGGAATCTCAAGCTTAATACTATCAACAAATATTATTACTCGGAAGCTTCCGCTAATAACTGTTGGCGTTACGTCGACGGTGTGCCGACACTTTGGTAATAAAAAAACTGAAAATTTAATATCAAAACATTCCCCGCCCTTACGGATGCTTTTACGTAAGGGCGGTTTTTCTTCAAAAAGTCTTTTATTCTTTTTGTGGCATTTTTATGGTACACTTTATTTTTAAATTTAAGTTTTCAATAAAAAATATTCCGTTTTTGGAATTATTTTTGAAAAAGCTATTGACAAGGCGCGAGGGTTGGTGTATAATTGACTCACAAATAAGAAATTCATTTTTTAACAGGAGATTATACACATGGCAACTGCTAAAAAGAAAATAGAAATGATACCCCGCGACAGCGATAAGGACGCAAAGAAAAAAGCCCTTAAGACCGCCATCGCTCAGCTTGAAAAGGATTTTGGTCAGGGCACGATAATGAAGCTCGGTGAAAATACTCACATGGAGGTTCAGGCGGTCAGCACGGGATCTATCTCCCTTGACCTCGCCCTCGGCATCGGCGGCGTTCCGCGCGGAAGAATTATAGAGATATTCGGACCTGAATCCTCAGGTAAGACGACCGTTGCCCTGCACATAGTTGCAGAGGTTCAGAAGGCAGGCGGCGAGGCGGCATTTATTGACGCCGAGCACGCGCTTGACCCCGTTTACGCAAAGGCACTTGGCGTTGATATTGAAAACCTGCTCGTTTCTCAGCCCGACTGCGGTGAGGACGCGCTTGACATCACCGAGGCACTCGTGCGCTCGGGTGCTATCGACGTAGTTGTCGTTGACTCGGTTGCGGCACTCGTTCCCCGTCAGGAGATAGAGGGAGATATGGGTCAGGCTATGGTGGGCGTTCAGGCTCGCCTTATGTCTCAGGCTATGAGAAAGCTCTCCGCGGTGATCTCCAAGAGCAACGCGGTGGTTATCTTTATCAATCAGCTTCGTGAAAAGGTTGGCGTTATGTACGGCAACCCCGAGACCACTCCCGGCGGTCGCGCGCTCAAGTTCTACGCGTCGGTTCGTATTGACGTAAGAAAAACCGATCAGCTTAAGAACGGCAGTGATATTTACGGAAATCACGTGCGCTGTAAGATCGTTAAAAACAAGGTGGCTCCTCCCTTCAAGACCGCTGAATTTGACATTCTCTACGGCAAGGGAATTTCTCGCTCGGGCGAGATCATTGACTACTGTATCGCGCTTGACATCATCAAGAAGAGCGGTTCTTGGTTCTCCTACAACGGCGAGCGTATCGGTCAGGGCAAGGACAACGTGCGCAAGATGATAGAAAACAACCCTGCTCTCCTTGCTGAGCTTGATATGCGCATCAGAGCTATGAAGGACTCTATCCCCGAGGCAGACAACGAATTTGAGCTTGACGACGAGGACGAGTTTGACATTCGCACCATGGGTGAAGAAGACGATATCTGATGGACATCCGCATAACCGCAATATCGGGAAGAAACGGCGGCGAGGAAGTCGAGATAGCCTTTGAGCTGTCGGACGGCACTCACTCGGAAAAACGCGCCTTTATAATTTCGTCCGCGCAATATCTGGTCATTTGCCCTGAGCGAGGAGCGTCCGACGAGCAGACCTTTGACCAAATAAAATACGAATCTGACGTATGGAGCGCGACCAAGCGAGGCATATTCATACTCGGATACGGAGCTTGCTCGGAAAAGGCTCTCGCCGCAAAGCTTGTTTCAAAAGGCTTTGACCGCGACATAGCCGCCGAAGCGGTACGCGCGATAGTCGCAAAGGGTTTATTACGACCTGCCGATGACGCCGCGCGTGAGGCGGAAAAGATGGTAAAAAAGCTCTGGGGCAAGCGACGCATAATCTCCGCGCTTTACGAAAAAGGCTATTCTGCCGAATCGGTACGCGAGGCAATACGCGCCCTTGAAAAGAGCGGGATTAATTACGAAAAGAATTGCAAACGGCTCGTAAGAGAAAAATACTCAGGCACCGAGCTTGACGTCAGCGCGCAGGCAAAGCTGTACGCCGCGCTGTCGCGCTACGGATATTCAAGCTCCGAGATCAAATCGGCAATTCTTTGGTTACAGGAAAAATAGCTCTTACTTTTTTCCCGCTTTTTCGAGAAAAAGCTTGGCAAAAAGCTTCCTGAAAATAAAGATTATAATATTATTGGTGGAGTGTCCATATTTGTTATGGGTTCTCCACCAATTTTATTCTATCTATATCTCAATTTGTAGGGACCGGCGTCCCCGACTGCCCGTTCGGGCGTAAATGTTACTTTATGACAAAGGACTACTCATCCACCGCAAGCGGTCCCCCTTCCCTGACAAGGGAAGGCTTGTCGGTGTCGTTTGTGCTTCATGTGATGTATTAATAATCGTATACAAACAAATAAAAATGCATAGGACGACAAAACGAATCACATTACGCCTGCCCGTGGCGGGGAGGGGGGACCACGAAGTGGTGGATGAGTAGTCCTCGCACGACAGAGTCGTGTGAGGGTGAGCGGTAAAATACCCTCTCCGTCGGCTGCGCCGCCACCTCTCCCCGAGGGCGAGGCTGTATTGTATTTCTTTATTCAACCGTAGGGGCGATTCTAACACCGCTTACGCTACGTAGCAAGTTTGCCTAAAGGCAAACATTGCATCCGCCCGTTTTTTTCGGGAGCATATAGAATGCTCCCCTACAACGTATAACATTATTCATCAGTAGGGTGTGGGTTTATCTCCCGCCGTTTTTTACAAATAATACTTTTTGATAAAAACTTGACTCTTTTTTACTTTTCAAAAATTCACGCAAAAATCTTGTAATATTATTCAATTAGTGATATAATATAATTAACTAACTTTAAATTCTTAAGGGGTGCTTATGGAACTGAAAATAACCGAGGAGCAAAACGGCGCATCCGTTCTTGAAATAATGCGGCGCGCTCTGGGTTTTTCACGCGCTATGATAAGGCATCTCAAATTCGTGGAGAACGGCATCACGCTCAACGGAAATCACGTTACCGTCCGCGCCAAAGTCACCTCAGGCGACGTTCTCGGCCTTGCGGTTGAGGACACAGAGAGCCCCGAAAAGCTGACGCCCGTAGACCTTGACCTTGATATTGCCTACGAGGACGACGACGTGGTAGTTCCCAACAAGCCTGCGGATATGCCCACGCATCAATCCTTCGGGCATTACGGCGACACCGTTGCAAACGCCCTTGCCTACCGATATAAAGATCAGAGCACTCCCTTCGTTTTCCGACCGGTCAACCGACTTGACCGAAACACCAGCGGACTTTTACTTATAGCCCGCAACCGTATCAGCGCGGCGTTTTTATCTGACGCGATGAAACAAAAACGCATTTCCAAGCGCTACGTTGCCGTGCTTCACGGTGTGCTTGAGGGTGACGACGAGGGCGTCATAGACACTTATATGTGCCGCACGGAAGAAAGCGTTATCGTGCGCCGCGTATGCACCGAGGCGGAGGGCGGCGACCGAGCCATTACAAAATACAAGGTGCTCTGCAAGAGCCCCACTCACACACTTGTCTGTGCCACACCCGTGACGGGACGCACGCATCAGCTCAGGGTGCATTTTGCAAGTCTGGGGTGCGCTATCGAGGGAGACGATATGTACGGCGGCGAAAGCCCTTACATATCACGCCACGCGCTTCACTCCTTCGAGCTGTCTTTCCCTCGCCCGAGCGGCGATCAGCAAACTGTGTACGCGCCGATTCCCGAGGATATGAAAAAGCTCGTCGCTCACCTATTTGACGAGCAACAACTAAATTCTATCGAGCAAGAGTTCAGGACGCGTCTGTTCTGATGCTTTTATCACCAAGGAGAAAAATGAACCAACCACTGCCACAGAAAAAACACGGCAAACTGAATAAGATCGCATCTATTCTCTCACAGCTGCGCTTGCCGTTGGCGGTGAAGATAATTTATATAATAAGCGCTTTGTGCATACCTCTGAGTATAATATTTATGCTCAGCCAAAGCTTTTCCGACTTTTTTAACCGAAACATCAGCACCATCCTTCGCGGTACGCTTGCCTACGCTACCTCGTGGATCCCCTTCTCGCTTGCGGAATTTCTTTTGCTGATGATTCCCGTGCTTGTGTTTGTTATAACAAAGCTGGTACTCAAAAAATTCGGAGAATCCACCGCCGAGCTTGTCAGCGCGATGATCAGCGTGCTTTCAATACTCGCGTTTATCTTTTCCGCTTTCACCATAGGCTTCTCCCCCGCCTACCGCGGAACCACCTTAGACAAAAAGCTGGGGATCAAGGCGGAAGAAGTAAGTGCGGAGCAGTTATACGATACCGCGCTTGTGCTTATTGAAAACATCAACGACACCGTCGACAAGATATACTACGGAGAAAACGGGTTTTCCGTGATGCCGTACGGATACGAGGAAATGAACGTCAAGCTGCTTGACGCCTTTGACAGCATCAGCGACAAGCACGCCTTTATGCCGCGACTTGACAGCCGCATAAAGCCCGTAATGCTCAGCGAGGCTATGTCGTACACGCACATAACCGGCGTTTACACCTTCTTTACGGGCGAGGCAAACCTCAACGTAGCCTTTCCCGACTACACCCTGCCCTTTACCGCCGCGCACGAGCTTTCCCATCAGAGAGGAGTAGCGCGTGAAAATGAGGCGAACTTTATGGCGTTTTTAGTATGCGCCGAGTCAGACGACAGCTATATACGCTACTGCGCGTATCTCAATCTCTACGAATACGTAGCTAACGCTTTGTACTATGCCAACAGCGAGCTTTATATGAAAGCGTGGGCAAAGCTCCCCATCTGCGTAAAAGACGAGCTGTCGGCTTACTCAAGCTTTATAGACAAATACAGAGACTCTACCGTCAGCGAGATCTCAAACGCTGTCAACGACACGTTTTTGAAGTTTCAGGGCACGGAAGGCACCAGAAGCTACGGAATGGTAGTAGATCTGGCGGTGGCGTATTTCGCCCCCAAACAAGAAAATTAAGTTTTATTGCAAATTTTGTTTTTTGCGGAATATAATTATTTATACGTCCCAAAAATCTGAGAGGAGGTTTCTATGGAAAAGCTAATTATCCGAGGAGGCAAACGCCTTTTTGGAGAGGTCAATATCAGCGGTATGAAGAATTCTGCCCTTCCCATCATTTTCGGAACGATAGTTGCAAACGATATATGCACCATAGGTAACGTCCCCGACGTCAGTGATATTTCTCTGGCACTCGACACGCTGAAGACCATAGGCGCCAAGGTCAGATTTATAAGCACGGACACCGTTATGATAGACACGCGCGGAGTCATGATGAAGAGTCCTCCGCTTGAATACGTAAGCAAGATGCGCGCGTCGACCTACCTTATAGGTGCGATGCTCGGCAGATTTGGCAAGGCGCAGGTCGGTTACCCCGGCGGCTGTGATTTCGGCACGCGACCTATCAATCAGCACATCAAGGGCTTTGAGCTTCTTGGCGCTAAGGTTGCCTTTGGCGCGGACGGCAACATCAACGCCGACGCCCCCGACGGCTTACGTGGAAATTTCATATACTTTGATATAGCGTCGGTCGGTTCTACCATCAACGTTATGCTTGCGGCAATATTTGCCGAGGGCACTACGGTCATAGAAAACGCCGCCCGTGAGCCTCACATCGTTGACACGGCTTGCTTCCTCAACGCCTGTGGCGCGGATATTTCGGGCGCGGGTACGAGTATGATACGCATCAAAGGCGTAAAAAACCTGCACGGCTGTAATTACAACATCGCCCCCGATATGATAGAAGCGGGCACCTATATGGCGGCGGCTGCCGCGGCAGGTGGAGCTGTAAAGGTGTGCAATATTATCCCCAAGCACATGGAAGCGATAACCGTAAAGCTCTCCGAGATAGGAGTCGGGCTTGAGGTTGGAGATAATTACATAACCGTGACCTCTGACAAAAAATACAGAGGTGCCGAGATACAAACAAACCCCTATCCCGGCTTCCCCACGGATATGCATCCGCAGTTTGCCGCAATGCTTTGTCTTGGCAGCGGTGTAAGTAAGATCACCGAGCGCGTATGGAGCGAGCGATTCAAATACACCGACGAGCTTAACAAAATGGGGGCGAATATCGAGGTTATCGACGGTACGGCGCACATCAACGGCGTCGGCGCGCTCAGCGGTGGAGTGGTGCGAGGAAGTGACCTTCGCGCAGGTGCGGCTCTCGTTATTGCGGCTCTCGCTTCAAACGGCGAAACGCACGTATCAGGTCTCGAATTCCTTGACAGAGGTTACGAAAATATCGTTGAGAAATTACGTTCCCTCGGTGCAGATATCACAAGGTCGGAATATTAACTTACTTTTTTTCGAGAAAAAAAGTAAGCAAAAAAAGCTTCCAGCTAATAAGAATTAAATTATTATTGGTGGAGTATCCATATTATTTATGGGTGCTCCACCAATTTTGCTATATTCATTTCTAAATTGTAGGGACCGGCGTCCCCGACGGTCCAAACCTGTCAAAAAGTAACTTTTGCGTGGGAATGGACCGTCGATGACGCCGGTCCCTACAACGTATAATATTATTCATCCGTAGGGGAGACCTGTGGTCTCCCGTTTTTTGCAAATGTTACC
This sequence comes from Eubacteriales bacterium, assembly GCA_045127215.1. Classification (GTDB taxonomy): domain Bacteria; phylum Bacillota; class Clostridia; order Oscillospirales; family CAG-272; genus HGM12713. The sequence continues at coordinate 8,268 of JBGVPV010000018.1, forward strand.
TTATGACAAAGGACTACTCATCCACCGCAAGCGGTCCCCCTTCCCTGACAAGGGAAGGCTTGTCGGTATCGTTTGTGCTTCAGATGATTTATTAATAATCGTATATAAACAAATAAAAATGCATAGAACGACAAAACGAGTCACATTAAGCCTTCCCTTGTCAGGGAAGGGGGACCACGAAGTGGTGGATGAGTAGTTTCGGGTGTAAAGTAACATTTATACCCACTCGGGAGGCGGCAATGTTTGCTTTTGCAAACTTGCTACGCAGTTAAAGCCCCTCCCCTCCTCTTACCTCTTCACTCTTCACTCTTCACTCTTCACTCTTCACTCTTCACTCTTCACTTCTTTCTCCCTCCCCTACCGATACAAACAACAAAAAATAATTGGTGGAGCATCCATTTGATCGGATACTCCACCAATTTTGCGTTTTATTCAATTAAAAATCACTTCTCAACCGAAATAATGTAGCTATAAATAGGCTGACCACCCTTGATGGCAACGACATCAGCGCCGTTTGTTGCACTTCTTATAATATCCTCAGCCTTTGCCTGCTGTTCCTCGGAAACGTCCTCTCCGCAGAACAGAGTTATAAAGGTTGCGCCGTCCATCCTTGTGGTGAGCTTTTCGAGGCACTCCTCGGGAGTATCTGCCACGAATTCTATCTCGCCGTTGACCATTCCGAGCATCTGACCGTTCTCAATACGCTCGCCACCGATAACGGTATCTCTTACCGCATAGGTCACGGACATGCTCGTAACTGCGCCTGCCGCCTCGGTCATAGCCGCGGTATTTGTCTCCTCATCCCCGTCGGGATCAAACGCAAGCATTGCCGCCATTCCCTGAGGAACGCTACGCGTCTCAAGAACTACGGTCTTCTTTTCCTTTATGATCTTTGCCGCCTGCTTTGCAACAAGATAGATATTCTTGTTGTTAGGAAGCACGTAAACTATCTCAGCGGGTGTTTTAAGCACTCCGTCGATAATATCCTGAGTTGAGGGATTCATTGTCTGACCGCCGAAAATGACGTTATCCGCGCCAAGATCGGTAAAGGTATCCTTTATTCCGTCACCCATACATACGCTCACAAAGCCAAACGTCTTCTCGGGAGCGGCAACCGTGACCTGCTCCTCAGTCTTGGAGGCAGATGCGCCCTCTACCATTGCAGAGTGCTGGTTACGCATATTCTCGATCTTTGCCATGGTAAGCATACCGTACTTGCAAGCCTTATCAATGACCTTGCCGGGACGGTCGGTATGAACGTGGATCTTGATAATACTCTCGTCCTCAATAAATACCACGCTGTCGCCTATCTCGCCAACGAGCTTATGAAGGTCATCAGCGTGTCCCTCGCCCGCGAACTGCTCGTATTTCTCAACGATACACTCGGTGCAATAGGGGAAGGTAATGCTATCGGTATCAAAGCTTGAGAAATCAGCCTCAGCAGGCTCGTCGCCGTCAGCATTGATCTGCTGAACGGGAGAGTCGTTAAGTGCCGCCAGCATACCGTTAAGCGCGGTCATAAAGCCGTAGCCGCCCGCGTCAACGACGTTGACCTCTTTAAGTATGGGGAGCTGTTCGGGAGTAAGCGCAAGCGCCTCCTCACCGACGTCAACGATATACGAGAACAGTCCGCGCACATCATCATTCGCAAACCTATTCTCAGCAACCGCCTTTTCCGCCTCCTCAGCGCAACGGCGCATTACTGTGAGTATCGTACCCTCAGTAGGATTCATAACTGCTCTGTAAGCCTCGTCAGCACCCTTGCGGAACGCGCGGGCTACATCTCTTGTGTCGATCTCCTCACGGTCAACAAACGCCTTGGACATTCCTCTGAAGAACAGAGAAAGTATAGCGCCGGAGTTTCCTCTTGCCGCGCGGAGAATAAGAGACGCGATCTTCTTTGAAAGCTCGGATACGTTCTCTCTCTGATAAGTTTCCTCAAGCTTTTTAACAGCACTCAAGGTAAGCGACATATTTATACCCGTATCTCCGTCGGGAACGGGAAATACGTTCATATTATTAATGGCAGTCATATTGTTGTTCAGCGCGTTTGCGGCTGACAACATCATGGCGTATAATGCCGGTCCGTCAAGCTTCATCTCTAATTACCTTTCCGTTCCAAGATAGAACAATGCAAGTGTTCCGGGGCCTGAATGTGAACCGATAACAGCACCCGTATAACCAATATTAACTTCAACAACTCCAAGCTCGTTCTTTATCTTCTGAGCCAGATAATTTGCGTCATCTATGCAGTCGCCGTGACAAATGAACACTACCTGCGACCGAGGATCAATGGCAGTTTCCTTCATCTTGCCAAACAAAGCGTCGATAGAAGCACGTCTGCCGCGAGCGGTAGTAACCTTAACGAGATGTCCCTCGTTATCCACGTGCATAACGGGCTTGATACTGAGCATAGAGCCAACCACAGCGGTAGTCGCGCTTACGCGTCCGCCACGCTTTAAGAACATAAGGTCGTCAACCGTAAACCAGTGACAAAGGTGAAGCTTGTTTTCCTCAACCCACGCCTTTACCTCGTCAATGGTTGCTCCCTCTTGCTGCTTCTTTGCCGCAAGGTACACAAGCAAGCCCTGACCGAGAGACGCGCAAAGCGTATCGGCAGCCAAGATCTTTCTATCGGGATATTTTTCAGCCATCTCCTCAGCCGCAAGACGTCCTGCGTTATAGGTGCTGCTGAGCCCCGAGGAAAATCCGAGATAAAGAATATCCTTATCTTCCGCAATAAGCTCTTCCATCGCTTCCTCAAAGCTCTCAACGTTCACCGCAGAGGTCGTAGCGGTCTTCTTTTCTCTCAAAAAGCTGTAAAATCCCTTTATGTCCATCTTGCTGTCCGCAATGGGCTCCTCGCCCTCTTTGATGACTGTAAGATCCAGTACACGGATACCGAGCTGCTTTACCCAACCGGCATCAAGATCCGATCCTGAATCCGTTAAAATAACAAAATCGCGCATAAAATCCTTTCTGTCTGTCGCCAAGCCGTTCGAAGACGGAAGGCGAAAATCTTATCAATCGTCTTAAAACCGTCTTTTTTATTACTTAACCAAAAATCTCTTGATCTTTCTTGACGAGGTCTTTTCAAATTCAACCTCGCGGATCTCAAGCTTCTTGATCTGCTTATGCGAGGGCATACGCTTATTGAGCTTATTGATCTCAGCGTATACTGCGTTGTATATTTCATCCTCAGATGCGTCATCCGCAAACTTTGTAAGATTGGGATAAACAATAGCAACGAGATTTACGCACGCGCCTTCCTGTCTGCCAACTACTACGGACTCCGCTATAAGCTCGATATTAGCAAGATACTCCTCGATCTCCTCGGGGAATATATTCTTTCCGTTTTCAAGCACGATAACCGACTTGAGTCTTCCCGTGATATAGAAGTAGCCGTCGTTGTCCTTATATCCGATGTCACCCGTACGGAACCAGCCGTCCTCGGTGAACACAGCCTCGTTTGCCTCGGGGTTATTGTAGTAACCAAGCATTACGTTATCACCCTTGATCTGTATCTCGCCCTCGATATAGCCGTGAGAGCCGACACCCGTTCCGTCTATTCTACCCTGACAGCAAGGAACTGCGGGACCTACGGAGCCGATCTTACGTGCGTAGTAAGGAGTTACGAAGGTAAGAGGTGCGCATTCGGTGATACCGAATCCCTCGTATATCGGAATACCGATATCGTCAAAGAACTCTATCATCTTGGGATTGAGTGCCGCACCGCCGCAGATGATCTTCTTGAGATTGCCGCCGAAGGAGTTAAGCACATCAGCAAATATAGCTCTTCTCTTGTCAACGCCAACGGAACGCATAGCCTTGGACGCGCTAAGACCAAGCTTGAGCACCTTTTCTCTGCCTGACTTCTTTGCCTCTGCCCAGATCTTCTTATAGATAGTATATACGAAGAGGGGAACGAGAACGAGTCCCGTGGGCTTGAAGTACTGAATATTTTTAAGAACACGCGTAAGCGAGTCGTTTATGCATATATGAATACCGTAGTCCATAGCCGCGAGCAAGCATGCAAGCTCATAAGTATGGTGAACGGGAAGCACGGAAAGAAGCACGTCGTCGGGAGTAAAGTCAACCGATGCCGCAGCCGCCGTAACGACTGAAAAGACGTTCTTCTGACTGAGCATTACGCACTTGCTCGTGCCCGTAGTTCCCGAGGTAAAGAGCATCTCTGCCATAACCTCTCTGTTTTTAACCTTTGCAAGCTTGAACTTGCCTGCGTCTATCTCCGCTTTACCCTCAGCTCTCATAGCGCGGTAAGCGACCACGCCGGGCTGTACAAGCTCATTCTCATCAGGATCGATCGGAATAAAGGTCTTGATAGAGCTGTTCTCGGAAAGCTTGCCCGCAAACTTGCCGTTAAAGCGTTCGGAGTATATAATAACCTCTGTATCAACGCTCTCAAGAAGTCCGATAATAGAATCTATCTCAAGCTCCTTGTCAACGGGAATGATAACACCGCCGGTTACAAGCACTGCAAGATAGGACGCAAGCCACGCCACAGACGTGTCACCGATAACGGCAACTCTCTTGCCTGCAAGTCCGCGCTTTGTAAGTCCTGCAGCAGTTCTTACGATTCTGTTGTAAAATCTCTCATAGGAAAGATCGCGTACCGTACGGCTCTTGTCGTAATAGCTGAACGCCGTTCTGTCGCCGTGCTTTGCGATAACGCGGCAGAGCTCGTAAGCATCTGCAACTCTCTCGTATTTTCTTTCTGTCTTAGGCGCGGTAATAAGTCTTACCTGCTTCTGCGCCACGTTATTCTGATTGTTTGCCATATTCTTCACCTTTCTCGAGCTGATCTGTGGCGCTTTCTTCAGCGTCTAAGATCCGCTCTGCTTGTTTTAGTCCTGAGCATATTTTCTCAAAGACTTTGTAAAAATGATCTATATCTTCTTGTAAAATGCTTCCGCTGACGTATTCGTTGACCTCAAGGGCAACCTTATAAATATCTTTCGTTATCTCTCTGCCGAGATCCGTCAAAAAGATCCTTTTTCTGTATCCCGAGCCCTTAGACTCCTCAACTATACAGCCCTTCTTGCAAAGCTCGCCGACTATCCTTGTTATCTGCGCCTTATCAAGATCGCACTGCTGTGCGAGCTGAGTACGCGTCAAACCGTTCTCTGCCAAAAACAGTCTGCGCAGGCAAGTGGTATGCGTGCTTCCGAGACCGTACTTCGACATCTTCTTGTGCTTGATCCTGGTAATACTTCTTGCGGCGCTGCCCGTCAAGTTCATAAACTGATCCAATCTGTCGTGCTGCAAAATAACCCTCCCTTTCATAACGTCAAAATCCATACCGTAAAAAAGGCAACGGGTATATATTACCACATTTTTGTTGAGTTGTCAACAACTTTTGCTATTTTTCTGTTTTTCGGGGGTATTTTACGCATAAAATCATCTCAAAAAGCCACTAAAACACACCCGTGGCGCGTTTTTATTATCTCACCTTTTGAAAAATTTACACGTTAAATGCTCGGTTATTATAAAAATATACTTGAAATTATATAAATTTAATGATATAATCAATGCATAGATACTTATATTATACTAAAATGGAGCGCAAATGTCAATAGTTTTTAAAATACTCAAGCGACTGCTGATCGCCACGATATCTCTTTTCTGCATAGGAGTTATAGTTTTTTTCGTATGGCGTATCAACTCAGGCAACACCCCCGCAAGTCTCAAAGCACTCACGCCGAATGATTCTCTCGCCGCATCTTATGCCGAGGAGGGCAACGATCTTTATATGTTTTTCCAGCCCCGACAGCTTGAATACACCGCAAACGAAGGCGCAAACGGATACTTCTTTGTTTCCGACACCGCAATAATCCCCGAGGCAAACCAGATACAGACCGTAGTACGCTACAACAACAGTACCCTCAAGGGAGTTGCCAAGGACTATTCCCTTCCCGAGATCCCCGCAAGAGACAGTGATATTTTTGAATATTACGTGGTCGTCGCCATAGACCTCACCCCCGAGAACAAGGAAGACAACCTCTCGAGTGACTCTGACAAGGTAAAGCTGGTTTACTGCAAGGGTACGGTCACGGGCGAGGACGAAAAATATATGTACAACTTCAGACGCGTGGTATTTGATCTTAACGAATGCGACGTCGATCTCGGTACTCTCGTATCTGACGGAACGCTTATCGCAATATACATGGAATACTTCTACGTCGGCGCCGAGGACAGCGAAACGCCGCTTGCGAATTTGTGTCTGTACGATTATCTCAATGATAACAAGCAAGTAAAGCTCTCGGGCAAGGACAAAAAAGCCCTTCGCGCTTTTGCTGACGCAAACGACTAATTTTTGATTGAAACTAAAAAAATGAGCCAAAAAATATACGGCGGCTGTTTGGACGGGAGATCCCCCTTAAAACGCGTTGCCGCCATTCACGACCTTTCCTGCTTCGGCAGATGCGCGCTGACGGTAATAATACCCACGCTCAGCGCGATGGGAATTCAAGTCATTCCCGTGCCTACCTGTCTGCTCTCGTCACACACGGGCGGATTTACGGATCTACATTTTGAGGATCTCGAGCCCTCGATGCACAAGATTGCCGAGCACTTTGATAGACTTAGCCTGCGCTTTGACGCCATCTATACGGGATTTCTCGGCAGTGCCTCTCAGATAAGTGCGGTACGCGCGTTTATCGACCGCTTTGCAGATGAAAACACGCTGATCTTCGTTGATCCCGTTATGGGTGACGACGGCGAGCTTTATTCCACCTACACACCCGAGCTTATGCGCGGTATGTCAAAGCTTTGTCACGGCGCTGATATTATAACGCCCAATATGACCGAGGCGTGCTTTCTGACTGACACGCCGTACCGCGACACAGACCTTATGAGTGAGCGACAGATCAGGGATTTTACTGCGGAGCTTTGTGAGAAGCTTAAAGCAACGGGGGCTAAGAAAACCGTCATCACGGGAATTCCCAACGGGGATAACAAGCTGTACGTCTGCGGAAACGGACCCAGTGAGGGCGCGCCCACGCTTTACGGCATTGACCGTGTACGCAAAAATTATCCCGGCACGGGCGATCTTTTCGCCTGCGTGTTGCTTGGTTGCCTGCTCCGCGGAGATGCTTTTGGCGACGCAATAACCACGTCCGCTGATTTTACACGCAGAGTTATGGAGTATTCGGCACAATTTGACACGCCCGAGCGTGAGGGAGTTGCGCTTGAAGCCTTCCTCGGTGAGCTTGCCCCTGCCATTCCGAAAAACTGAAAAAGAGGAAAATATGGAACAAAAAAGATTTACCAAAAACGATAATTCCTTTATCTGCGTTCATTGCGGCAAAGAGGTGCATCCGCTTGGTTACACCTCAAGAAATCACTGCCCGTTTTGCCTATGGTCGTTACACGTTGACGTCAACCCCGGCGACCGAGCAAACGAATGCCGCGGCGAGCTTGAGCCGATACGCACCGAGCCTGACGCAAAAAAAGGATTTATCATTATTCATAAATGCACGAAATGCGGCGAGATCCGCCGCAACCGCGCCGCGCTTAACGCCAAAGATCAACCCGACAATATGTCACTTCTGATAAAGCTCACGGTTGCAAAGAACTGACTTACTTTTTTCTCCCGCTTTTTCGAGAAAAAGCTTGGCAAAAAGCTTCCTAAAATAAAGGATTAAATATTATTGGTGGAGTACCCGTGTTGGTTATGGGGGCTCCACCAATTTTATTATATCTATATCTAATTTGTAGGGACAGGCGTCCCCGACTGTCCGTTTTTTTGCAAATGTTACTTTGTGACAAAGGACTACTCATCCACCGCAAGCGGTCCCCTCAATGTTTGCCTACGGCAAACTTGATACGTAGCGAAGCGGAGTGCTCCCATGACAAGGGAAGGCTTGTCGGTATCGATTGTGCTTTAGATGATTTATTAATAATCGTATACAAACAAATAAAAATGCATAGGACGACAAAACGGGTCACATTAAGCCTTCCCTTGTCAGGGAAGGGGGACCACGAAGTGGTGGATGAGTAGTCCTCGCACGACGAGGTCGGGTGAGAGAGGGAAGGTATGCGGATCCCATATACTCCTTTTTGTAAATACCACTTCATCTTCACCTCAAAAACCTTGCAAGGTCGTTGCCTGTGGAGATCGTGTCTATACCGCAAAAGATCAATATTCTATCGTACCCACCGTCATCTGCAAAGTCACTCCAACACGCATTCGTATACCTCGGATCGACTACCGTAATATCAAAATGCAATGCGAGAAACGGAATAAGCGCGTTCGCGTAACTGTCCTTGATAAGCAACAACCGCGGTCGTTCCCCCTCACCCACGATCTCAACGACGCCGTGATTTCCGCCGAGGAAAACTTTGTATTTATCCTTCTCATCAAGAAAAGAAAAATCATAAAGCGATATTTCCCTGCCCTCGCACGTAATTCTCAAACGCTCGTCGCCGCCGTATCTCCAAAGCTCAATACTGTCGCACTTAAAGCTCAAAAGCCCTGCGGCAGAATAAGACGTGCCACGAAAATCACGAGTCACCGTCCAAACCTCAAACGCCTCCCGCGCAAGCGGTACGTATCCAAGCGCATCTCCGAGAAAGGCATAAGCCACGTACGCGCCGTAAGTCGTCAGATGGTGATCGGTGGCGTAATAAACTTTTTCGTCGGTATCCGCGCGCCTAAGCTCACTCAAAAGCTCGCCGCCACCCACAGAGGTGTACGCCAAGCGGGCAAAATATTCCGCCGCCTCGCTTCCAAGATCCCCACAAGAAAGTCCACGCACGTCGATCGCGCGAGGTACGATAGCGCAAGAGGCCTTGTCGCCAAGCGCGGCTATTGCGTCAAGATTTTGCAAGAGCAGCTTTTCGCTTGCGTCAAGCCCTCTCTGCGCGAGAGCTCCGTCGGCATAAAACAGCACACCGCCCACCTCCTGCCGCCCAAGGCAAAGCTCCGCCACGCTTCTCCCCCTCACAAATCCGCGTCTCAAAGCTATGTGGTCGGAGAAAAAAGCCGCCGCATCTTTGAAATATTTCCCTTGCAGAAATGTTCTCGCACTTATCACAGGCTGACGCGCGAGCGCCCTGTTTTCCTCCGCTGAAAAGCTCTTTTTAGGCAAAGCCAAGGTAAACGCGCCTATCAGAGTGCAAAGCGCAAGGCAGGCGAGTACCGTTATAATATCCCAATTCTTTTTCATATCTCCCCCAAAAATACGCAAAGGACCGATCACGCTGTACGCGGATCGGCCCGATTGCCAATATTATTCGCCGTAGGACGCGTCTATCCCAAGAGATGAGAGCGCCTGCTCGTCGAAATATTTGAGCGGATCGACGGACAGATCGGATACCGTCATCTCAAAATGAAGGTGAGGTTCGTCCGCGACCTCTATCATCGCGCTCTCGCCAACCGAGGCAATAAGCTGGCCTGCGCGCACGGACACTCCCTCGGCAATGCCGTCGGGGAGCTCTTTTGCGAGATTTTTATAAATGGTGTAGGAAGCGCCGCCGTGCTTGATGGCAATGCAATAACCCATAAGCGTGTCTTCCCATATCTTCTCTATCTTACCGTCCGCCGCGGAATAAACGGGAGCTGCCGCTTCTGTAACTATGTCAACACCTAAATGAACCCGGTAATCGTTCATAGTGTTTGAGAATACCTGCACCGTGGGATCGTGCTTCTTAAGCACGGCGCCGCTGACGGGCAACGAAAACGTGGGAAGCTTGTCCTCGACGGGCTTTGAGTCGTCGGGCTTCACCGTAGGCTTTTCATCGTTCGGCTTTTCGTCGGTGGGATCTTTGTCATCGGGATTTTCGGGGACGACATCGGTTATGGGCTTTTTGCCCGTGTCGGGAAGCGGCTGCGCGTCATTCTGCTTGCTTCTGTTGCCAATAATAGCTACCGTAGTGATAATTATCACCGCCACAAGCAACAGACACGTTGAGATAATGGCAGAACGGTCGATCTTGCTGTTTTTGAGTCTTTCCAAAAGACTCGGCTTTTCGTTGAAATTTTCAGACATGGAAATATCTCCTTTTTAATTTTTGTGTTGTGTTGTTTTGCCTCTTGTACTGTGTATTATTGCCGTCGAAAATGAGTTTTATTCGATTGGCAAAAAATTAAAAGACACAAAACGATAAAACACAAAAACGCTAAAAATTAAACGTAATGACTTGACAAATGCGTTTTTTTGTGATATAATTACCGAGCGTGAAAATAAAACGCACGCAAAAGATAAAAATATGCACGATTGCATAATACTGCAGAGGATATCTCATGGGTCCTCCGTAAGTATGATGCACATTGGTGCATCATATTTACGGAGGGTTATCGAAGCGGTCATAACGAGGCGGTCTTGAAAACCCGCGCGTAACTGTTCCTTTTGTTCCCTCAAAATCCTTGTCATATCAAGGGTTTTCGGCATTTTCCATCATACAAAAATTTCATAGTTCTCTCGCGAAATTCTCTCCAAATTCCGGAGCATTTCGCTAAAGATACCCTACGGAGGGTTATCGAAGTGGTCATAACGAGGCGGTCTTGAAAACCGTTTGCCCTCTGGGCACGTGGGTTCGAATCCCACACCCTCCGCCACATTTTGCACAAATTTGTGCAGCAAAAAGCACTTGAATTTAGTGATATTCGCTAAAAATCAGGTGCTTTTTTCTGTGTTTTAAGCCCCCCGAATTTTCGCCTTGGAGAGAACTCGAAAATTCTCTCCTGATCCCCGAAAAAGCCTTGTGGCATAAGGCTTTTTCAGCTCTCCCATTTGCTCGTGATTTGCACATTTTCGGGTAATTTTACCGCGTTTTCCATGGCTTTTGCGGCATTTTCCTTGCTGCTCCAGTCCAAATGAGTATAAATATTTAAAGTTACACTCACGGTGGAATGCCCTAAATAGTCCTGCACTTCCTTGGGCGAGAGCCCCATTTTGTGCATCAGACTTGCGCAGGTGTGGCGCAAATCGTGGAAGCGGATCTTGCGTAGTCCATTGCGCTCAAGTATCTTCGGAAAAGCGTCCTCGATGTAGCGCGGCTTGAAGCGGTTTCCCATCTCGTCGGTGAACACGTAGTCAATGTCCTTCATGTTGTAGCTGTTTCCGCAGATCTTGCGGTTTCGCTTTTGCACCTCACGCCAAGCAAGTAGCTTTTCGCGCACCGTGTCAGACATGGGAAAGCTTCTGTAGCTCGACTTGGTCTTGGTGCGGTCGGAGGCAATGATAACGGTTTTGCCGTCCACACGCGCTTCTGTGACCGTGTGGTTGATGGTGATCCTGTTCTCCTCAAAGTCAATGGCTTTCCATCGAAGTCCGAGCACTTCACTTCTACGCAGACCCAACAGAGCCGTGATGTAGATGAGAAGTCCCAGCTTGTGATCCCAAGATTTCTCGATGAGCAAGGCAAGCTCCTCCTCGGTGTACGCCGAGCCTTCAAAACGCTCCGCGCGTGGTGGATCAACCTTGTCGGCTGGATTGTTTGGGATGAGATCCATTCGATAAGCGTACTTGAGGATTTTGTGAAGCAGCGCGTGCTCGTGTCTGACCGTTGTTCCCGACAGTGTTTTCATCTCGTGGAGATAGAAGGTCTGTAGATCCTTGGCTTGCACGTTGGCAAGCGCCAAATTCTTTTTCTCAAAGTAAGGAATGAACTTCTTTTCCACCGTGGTCTGATAGCCACCGAAGGTGGTAGGTACGACCGTCGTTCGCACCACCTCCAGCCAAGCCCGCATAAAATCGGTGAAAAGCATCCTGTCGCTAAAATCAAAATAGTCGGCAGGTGCTTTCGGCACAACAAAGCTTTTGCGAAGATGCGATAGCATTTCCTCAGCGCGCTTCTTGTTTCCTTTCACGGGAAGTCCCGTGGATTTCCATATTTGTTTTCGTTCGCCTGTGTAATCGGTGTAGCTGAGTACACAGTAATAATGTCCGTCTTTTTCTCGCAGGTGTCCTGCAATCATAAATAACTCCTTTCTGCATTCTGCACATATTTCGGACGTTTCTTTATTGGAGTGGCTCCATTATACAAGAAAACTTCTCTCCCGTCAAATGTGCGATTCCGCGTCTCGTTTCTTTTTGAGTTCGAATAAAAATTTTAAAAACCTATTGACAAAATTGGAAATAAGCGTATAATATAATGATTTAACGGTGCACAGTTAAATGGTCGGTTAGGGAAAATAAAGATAAAGGAGATAGATAGCATGCATGATTTTCGCTATGTATCAAAAAAAGAAGCTGCACCTGTAAAAGCAGAATTATTAGAAATAATTCACGAAGTTCAAGATATTGTTAGAGATGATTTCACCTTTCAGTATACGTTCATTGGTAGTTCAAGTCGGAACATGATCACCGAGGATATAAAATCTAATATCGGATATGATTTTGATGTAAATCTTGAAGTAAACGATGATGAAGAAAACTTTTCCGCAGAGCAGATAAAGCTAAAATTAAAACAAGCATTTGATTCTGTTGCTTGGCGATATGGATATGATCATTGTGAAGATTCAACCAGAGTGTTAACATTAAAAGTTAAGGATAGAGAGCACTCAAGAATCTTACATAGTTGTGATTTTGCGATTGTTTATAATTGTAGCAATGGCAACCAACAATACATACGCCATAATAAAGAGCAAGGAACATATACTTGGGAATATCAACCCAAAGGGTTTATTTATTTGCCTGAAAAAATAGATTGGTTAAAAGAAAATAGATTGTGGGGAGATTTGTTAGAGTATTACATTATCAAAAAGAACTATAATACAAATCCCGACAAACATTCAAGATCGCTTTTTGCTGAATCTATAAATGAATTGTGCAGGAAACACGGTTTTGAATCCCACAACAAATAAAGAATTCTGAGAGAACTCGTTCGCTTCGGCGGTCGGGTTCTCGCCTTTTTTATAGATATATTTTCACTTCGTCTCACGTGGAGACGAAGTTATTTTCTTGTTCAGCCTCGTGCCATTTTGGCACGAAGAATGTGTCTCCGACGGAGACGAATTAATTGTGCTCCGGTGGAGCATCATTTTCACTTCTGCACCGTCGGTGCACAAGTTGAAGATGAAACTTCTCCCCCAGTGGAGGAGAAGTTGCCAACTTCCCATCCACTGGCGCGGAAGTTAACCTATGTGCCGGAGGCACACAAGTTTAGATCTGGTCAGCGCTCAGCCAAGAGGTATTGCCTCTTGCGGTAATTGTGTACTTGATTTTCCATCTCGAGCCAAGCGGCTGACGTGACATACAAATGTCATTTTCTCGAGTCGTATATTTGCCACCCTTTCTATCATCGCGATAAGCAATCAGCTTGAGCTTCTGCCCGTCGTCGGTATCAAAGTAGCAAATCAAATTACATCTTTTGCCCCATTTTCTCATAACCAATGTGGCGGTGGTTTCTCCGGCTTCGGAGGGAAA
>JBGVPV010000019.1:0-7197 GCA_045127215.1 Eubacteriales bacterium
CCCGACGAAGTCGAGTGAGAGGGGTACAAAACACCCTCTCCGTCGGCTCACGCCGCCACCTCTCCCCGAGGGCGAGGCTATAATGTATTTCTTTATTCATCCGTAGGGGCGATTCACGAATCGCCCGCGTCGTTTTCGATAAATTGCGGGAAGCGGCAATGTTTGCTTTTGCAAACTTGCTACGCAGTTAAAACCCCTCACCTACAACGTATAACATTATTCATCCGTAGTGGACGGTTGGACGCACGGCCCCAAATCCCTTTATAACCCAATATTTACATATATTGACCGTTTTTTGTTGTTTTAATGATTTTTATAATAATATTTATAATAATATTTTGTGATAACTCTTGCAAAAGCTTTTAATTTGTTTTATAATAACTGTGTATGAGCTTTTATGGAGAGAAACGAAAATGATATTTTCCGAGAAATATACTACCATCTGGCACGATACCGACGCGTTCCGCAGGGTGCGCCCCTCGCAGCTGCTCGTGTATATGCAGGAGGTGTCGAATCATCATATGTCCGCGTGCGGAATGTCACTCGACGAGCTGAGAGACAAAAGGGAGCTTGCCTTTATTCTCAGCAAGATAAGAATGGAGATATTCGTGCCTCTTTACGCCTTTGAGGATATCGAGGTACAGACCTGGACTTGTCCATCGCGCGGCTTCGTCATAAGACGTTTTTACAGAATTATGAGAGGTGAGGACGTCATCGCCGTGGCGGATACCGTCTGGGCTCTGGTCAGCACGAGCACCCATGAGCTCTTTAGATGGGAGGCGTGCGGCGAGTATGATTTTGAGGACGGAGAGCCCATAGAGCTCGATCTGCCCGTCCGCTTCAGAATGCCGAGCGGCGCTGAGGCGACAAGCCTTGGAGAGCGTCGGATCGTGTACTCCGATCTCGATTATAATATGCACATGAATAACACCCGATACCCCGATATGCTCTGCGATTACTTGCCGCTTGAGGATACGGGAAGGATAAGAGGCTTTGTGCTGTCTTATCTGCACGAGGCGGCATTTGGAGATACGCTTGACGTGCGTATGCACCGACAGGACGAGAGCGCCTATTTCCGTACGGTAAACAAGGACGGACAGACCTGCCTTGAGGCGCAGATACTTTTCAGAGAATAATAAAATAAGATAAATACAGAGGAGAATGAAAATGATCAAGCTTTTAACACCCGAAAACAAGGCAAATCTTGTGCTTTTGCGTGAGCGACATCTTGAGTATATCGCAAACCCCATAAGCGACCCTGCCGCGCTCAAAAAGGTTGACTGGCTCAATCTTAAGGTGTCGGGACTCGACTATTCCTATCCCAATCCCGTGCTGTTCAGCTTTGAGCCTGCGATAGACGGCGAGGTGGTGCTTACCCGTAAGGGCGGCGAGACCAGAACATATGAGGCAAAGGCAGGTAAGGTGGAGATCACCAATTTCTATATAGACGCAGACTACGAGTGGTACGTAAAGGCAGGCTGGATGAAGTCCGATGTGTTTACCTTCCACACCGACAAGCAGGCTCCCAGAATGCTTTACGTTGACGGTATTTCAAACGTCCGTGATTTCGGCGGATTTTATACCACAGACGGCAAGAGAGTAAAGCAGGGACTTATTTACCGCACCTCTGAGATGGATACTCACGTTGCTATAACCGAAGAGGGCAAAAAGACGCTGCTTGATGAATTCTGTATGAGAACCGACGTGGATATCCGCGGAATCAATAACGAGCAGAGAGGCCCTGTGCTCGACGAGAGACGCGTAAAGTACGTAAACTATCCTATGGCGGCATACGCAGAGATATTTAACGAAACTCAGATGGAGCTTTACAGACAGAGCTTTGAGCTTATCGCAAATCCTGACGTATATCCTCTTATGCTTCATTGCTGGGGTGGTATAGACCGTACCGGCTGTTGGCTTTATATCCTTGGCGGTATGCTCGGAGTTGGAGAGGACGATCTCGGACTTGATTATGAGATGTCTTCCTTCTCACGTTGGAACAGCAGATGCCGCAAATCCGCTCAGTTCCTTGAATTCCTTGAGAATCTCCACAAGTATGGAGAGGGAACTCACGGAGCGTGCGTCGGCTTCCTCCGTGCTTGCGGCGTAAGCGACGCTACCATGCAGAAGATCAGAGATATTCTTCTTGAGGAGGTATAAAAATGAGTATGGAAAACCTTGTACAGAGTGAATGGCAGGGATATCGCAGACTTGACTTTACATTTGAAGGCAGAGCGGCGATAGTTATTTGCCCCCACACCCCTACCGAAGATAAAAAATGGCTTTTCAAGACCGAGTATTTCGGAAAATTCCCTGACTTTGAGCTTGAAATGCTCGCGCGTGGCTACCATGTGGTACACGTAAAGAATATAACTCGCTGGTGCTTGCCCGAGGATACCGACGTAAAGGCAAAATTTGCCGAGTTTCTTATCTCCGAGCTCGGACTTAAGTCCACCTGCGTTCCCGTAGGAATGAGCTGTGGCGGTATGCAGGCAGTTTACTTTGCCGCAAAGTATCCGCAGTACGTAAGCGCGCTTTATATCGACGCCCCCGTGCTCAATCTTCTCAGCTGTCCCTGCGGCGTAGGACTTGCAACGCAGAAGCTTTACGATGAGTTTACGAATGCAACGGGTATGACCCCCTCTATGCTTATAAATTACAGAAATCATCCCATCGATCACGTCGGTGAGCTGCTTGACAATAATATGCCCATATTCCTCGTTTGCGGCGATAGCGATACCGTAGTACCTTACGAGGAAAACGGCAAGGAGCTGCTCAGAATGTACCGTGAGCGCGGCGGCATTATTGAGGTCGTCGTAAAACCCGGCTGTGAGCATCACCCTCACGGACTTGAGGATAATACCCCCATAATCAACTTTGTCCAAAAGTATTACAAGTAATTTTTTGAAATAAAAAAGGAGATGACGTTATGTCAGATATCGCGAAATTTGACGCGCCGTATCCGCTTGGCGAGATACCTGCGTTTTCAGAGCATAAAAGCGTATCCGTCCATGATTGCTCGGCAGGATATTTTATGGCGTACGCCGCGGATTGCGATGGAGCGGATTTTTCCGAGTACGTGGAGCTGCTTCTCGCACAGGGGTATGAAATAACGGCGGAAAATACTATAACCGATAACCGCTTCGTAACGCTGAGAAACGCAGAAAACGGACTTCGTGTACATACGTATTTCATACAAAGCGCGGGCGAGATAAGAGTAGTTGCGTCGGAGTGGCAGGGAGCTCTGCCCTCGAAGCAGGACTATGAAAGTGTTTGCTCGACGAAGGTGTGTCAGATAAACGCGGCTCACGGTATTCCGGGACTTGACGAGGGAATGTCCTTCGTTATCCGTCTGCGTGACGGCAGATTTATAATTATCGATGGCGGATATCGCAGAGGAGTATGCGGCAAGGACGTATACGATACCTTAAAGGCGCTTGCCCCCGATCCCGAGCATATAAAAGTCGCCGCGTGGATATTGACTCACTATCACGGAGACCACGTGGGAGGATTTTTGGAGTTTGCGGAGATGTACAGTGACGACCGCAGCATAAGCGTTGAGCGCTTTGTGTTTAATTTCCCCTCAGATCCTGTCTTTTGTCAGAACTTAGCGGGCGATCATACCGCGCGTGTGGGTGAGTATGCGGCGCTTTATTATCCTGAAGCCTCCGTTTATACCGCGCAGACGGGCGAGATATACGAGTTTGCAAACGCCCGTATAGAGATGCTTTTCACACCTCAGGATTATATGCCGAGGACGATTGAAAACGAAGCTGACGGCATTGAGGCGGGTACTAAAAAGGGCGACGGAAATAATCTTAGCCTGGTATTCAGAATAGATTTTGGTAAAAAGACCTTTTTCGTTATGGCAGATACCACCACGGTGTGCTGTGACGAGATGTGCCGCAGATACGGCAGTTATATGAAGAGTGATTACGTTCAGGCGTCTCATCACGGCCTTTCCAAGCCTACCCCTCGCGCTCATAACGCGACTAAGGAAATATACGACGCAATATCCCCCGAATACGCATTTATGCCTTGTTCCGCGTCAAGATATGAAGTAAGACGCGAGTATGAGGTCAACGTACACCTTGCCAATATGGTAAAGAAAATATACGTTGCAGGCGAGGGAACTGTCAGCATTGATTTTGATGGAGAGTGAGAATTATGAAAAAATATACTTTTGATTTTGAAATAGCAATTATCGGCGCAGGCCCTGCGGGTATCAGCGCGGCTCTTGCGGCGGCACGTAGAGGACGCAAGGTAATACTCGTTGATAAAAACGGATATCTGGGTGGAAACGCGACTCTCGGACTCCCCCTGCTCGGTTTTCTTGACCTTGACGGAAGACGTATTACGGGCGGTATCGCGCAGGAATACGTGGAGAGACTTAAAGAGCGCGGCTCTTGCCTCGGTCACCGTACCTGCCCCAAGCACAATTCAGTTACCAATATAGACCCCGAGGACTTCAAGCTCCTTGCAATAGAGATGTGTCGCGAGGCAGGCGTTGAGATACTTCTCCACGCAGAAGCCTCCGAGGTGGAAGTTAAGGACGGTAAGATAGAGCGCGTTATTATGTACGGCAAGGGCAACCTTGTTGAGATCACCGCTACGCAGTATATCGACTGTACGGGTGACGGTGACGTAGCGTATCTCGCAGGCTGTACCTACGAGATGGGTAGGGGAGAGGCTCAGGTGCTTCAGCCCCCCACGGTAATGTTCACGCTCGAGGGAGTGGATACCGCAAAGCTCTTTGATTACATAGAAGCGCACCCCGAGGAGATGACTTACAGCGCGACCATCGAGCACCGCCCGGGATATGATGCAGACTATTTCCGCGCAAGCGATAATCACGTTTTCGTAGGTCTTCGTCAGACGTTTACAAGACTTCGCGAAGTGGGAAAGCTTCCCGTGGAGCGCGAGACTCTTATCTATATTAAGAGCCTTAAGCCCGGTGAGGTTTACGTAAACTCCACGAGAATGCTTAACACAGACGCCACCGATCTGCTCTCGCTTACCCGTGCAGAGCTTGACGGACAGCTTCAGACCAAGCGTCTGACTGAGGCACTTCGTGAAAACGTTCCGGGATTTGAGAATTGCTTTATTTCCTCTATCGCACCCTCGATAGGCGTGCGTGAGACGAGGCGCTTCAAGGGAATATATAAGCTCACCGCGGACGAGATCTGCGACGGTAAGATAGATGAGAATACTATTGCTCTCGGAGCTTATAAGATAGATATCCATTCGGGAACAGACCGTTCTACTATCTTCAAGGCGGTAAAACAGCCGTTTGGAATTCCTTACGGATCGCTTGTCAGCGCCGAGCTTTCAAACCTTATGTTTGCGGGCAGATGTGTGTCGTGCGATAACGAGACGCTTGCGGCTATCCGTGTAATGCCTCAGTGTATGAATATGGGTGAGGCGGCAGGAATAGGCGCGGCTATGGCAATAGAGAACGGTATCACCCCCGCTGACGTCAGCGTTGCGGACGTACGTCGCGCATTGCTTGGCGGCGGAGCGATACTCTCCATGGATCAGGTTTTCATTCACGATGAGGACAAATAATACAGTAAATGGGTTGACGTAACGTCAGCCCATTTTATTTTATTTGGAAATCAAAGTTTACACTCAATATTGACTTTGCGTATTAATTATTGTATAATAATTTTGGATATAATATTTTATGCGATATAAGATCAAGGAGAAAATATGCAAAATAAAATTTATGATATGATAGTCATCGGCGGTGGCCCTGCGGGATATACCGCGGCGCTTTACGGCGCGAGAGCAGGACTTGAGGTGCTGGTGCTCGAAAAATTTTCCGCGGGCGGTCAGATGACGCTGACTCAGCAGATAGATAATTACCCCGGCTTTGACGAGGGGATCGACGGCTTTTCGCTCGGCTTTAAGATGCAGGCGGGTGCCGAAAAGTTTGGCGCGCGTACCGAACAGACCGAGGTACTGTCGGTAAAGCTTGATGAGAGCCCTAAGGTGATAAGCACGGATATGGGTGACTTTTTTGCAAAGACCGTGGTGGTAGCTACGGGGGCTGAGCATAAGCATCTCGGAATTGAGGGCGAGGAAGCTCTCATAGGCCGCGGCGTTGGCTACTGTGCCGCGTGCGACGGTATGCTGTTCAGAGGTAAGACCGTTGCGGTGGTGGGTGGAGGAAACTCTGCCGCGGCTGACGCGCTTTTGCTCTCTAAGATATGCGCTAAGGTCTACGTTATCCATCGCAGAGACACTATGAGAGCGGAGAAGATATATCACGAGCCGCTTATGCAGGCGGAGAACGTGGAGTTCAAATGGAATTGTACGGTAGAGGAATTTGTAGCCGACGCAAAGCTTTCCGGCGTGGTTATTGCTGACAAGCTTAGTGGTGAGAAAGAAACTCTCGAGCTTGACGGATTGTTTATAAGTGTTGGACGCTCACCTGTGACCGAGCTTTTCCGCGGACAGCTTGATATTGACGCGCAAGGGTATATCGTGGCTGACGAAACCACACGAACAAATATCGCGGGTGTTTACGCCGTAGGCGACGTGCGTACCAAGGTTGTGCGTCAGATCGTCACCGCCGCCGCAGACGGCGCGGTCGCCGTTCATTTCGCACAGGAATATATCGGGATTTAAATAAAAAACCTACTTTTTTCGAGAAAAAAGTAGGCAAAAAAAGTTTTACGCTTTTTTGTAAAAAAGCTTGGCAAAAAACTCTTACTTTTTTCGAGAAAAAAGTAAGCAAAAAAGCTTCCTGAAAAATAAAAATTAAAATATTATTGGTGGAGTGCCCGTATTATTTATTGGTTCTCCACTAATTTTGTTATATTCATTTATAAATTGTAGGGACAGGCGTCCTCGACTGTCCGTTTTTTTGCAAATGTTACTTTGTGACCAAAGACTACTCATCCACCGCAAGCGGTCCCCCTTCCCTGACAAGGGAAGGCTTAATGTGACCCGTTTTGTCGTCCTATGCATTTTTATTTGTTTATATACGATTATTAATAAATCATCTGAAGCACAATCGATACCGACAAGCCTTCCCTTGTCAGGGAAGGGGGACGGCATGTTATAATATCAAGTGCAACACCCGAAAAAAGTATAGACAATATTCCCACCAAGGTGTAAAATGTAGTTACCACACAAACATTTTGCTAAGGAGGCAAGAATATTGTCCTACACACATTTTACACTATCAGAACG
>JBGVPV010000020.1:0-30219 GCA_045127215.1 Eubacteriales bacterium
GACTACTCATCCACCACTTCGTGGTCCCCCTTCCCTGACAAGGGAAGGCTTAATGTGACCCGTTTTGTCGTCCTATGCATTTTTTATTTGTTTATATACGATTATTAATAAATCATCTGAAGCACAGTCGATATCGACAAGCCTTCCCTTGTCAGGGAAGGGGGACCGCTTGCGGTGGATGAGTAGTCCCTTGTCATAAAGTAACATTCGCACAAAACCGCTATAAAGCTATACAATCAAATTCCGTGATCGATCAACGTTTTTTCGATACGCTCATTATTTTTTCAAGCTCCTCCCGCGGCAGAAACGGCGCGAGGTCTTCAAGCGGCGGACTCGTCAAGCTTCCGTCCGCAAGACGCCGCGCCGAGCTTTTAGGCTCGAAATTCTGCGCGGTATCCACGAAAACCTCGGCGATTACCGCGCCGCGCGCCGAAAAAGCCGCGTCAAGCATTTCGGGAAGCTCACCGTTTGAGTGACAGGCAAGATAAGGATAGCCGTACGCCCACGCAAGCTTTTCAAGTGACGGAAAATCAAGATCCCCGCTTTCCTTACCGATACCCACCTTAGTATGATCCCCGAAAAGACTCCCCTGCGTTTGCCGTATGGAATGATAGCCGCCGTTATTGATGACGAATATTTTTATAGGAAGATTATTGGTGAGAATCGTTTGCAGCTCCTGCAAATTCATCTGTATGCTTCCGTCACCCGTGATACATATCACCTCTGAGCCGTCCCTTGCCACGCTCGCCCCTATCGCCGCAGGCAGACCGTAGCCCATCGACGCCACGCCCGAATTCACTATAAATCTCTGCCCTCTCTTTATCTCGTACGCCTGACTGCCAACCACGCACGCGCTCCCGTTACCCACAACGGTAACGCTTCCCTCGGGGAGCTTTGCCGACAGCGCCTTGATAAACGCGTATGGATTGGCAAGCCCCTGCCACTCTGTATGCTTTGATTGCACCACGGGATAATCACGCTTCCACCCAATGCATATCGCGTGCCATTCGCTCTCGGGAAAAAGTGGCGCGTCGGGCGAAAGTCGCACCTCAAGTCCTTCGAGAAAATCCTTGGCGTCCGCGTGGATAGGCATATCGACGTGAAGCGTGGGCTTTTTCAGCTCCTCGGCATCAGCGTCCACCATCACGACAAACGCCCCCTTTGCCCACGTATTCCAATTATATCCGACCTGACGAATGGAAAGTCTGTTACCCACCGCCAGCACGAGATCCGCATTCTGCACGGCAAAGTTCCCCGCCCTATCTCCCATTATACCGCCGCGGCCTACGTACAGCCTGTGAGCGTCGGGAATTGCGTCAATGGAATTCCACCCCGTAACTACGGGGATATTCAAGCTCTCCACCACACTCTCGAACGCCTCAAAGCCGCCCGAGAGACGAATTCCGTTCCCCGCGTACAGCACGGGACGGCGCGAGCTTTTTATCTGCTCTATCACCGCGTCAATATCCCTCTCGCTCACCCTCGGCGGCAGGGCTTCCGAGTCCTCGGACGGATCGTACCCCGCAAGGCTATCGGTCTCGATCAACCTACCCTGAAAATCCACGGGAATATCTATCCAGCACGGGCCGGGTCTGCCGTGTGTGGCAAGATACAACGCCCTCTCAAGCGCGTATCTGATACGCGTAGGATCTTCTATCATCTCGCAGTATTTGGTCATACACTTCACCGCCGCGGTTATATCAAATTCCTGATCTCCCCCTGCCCTGACCTGCACACCCATACCGCGCCGCGTGGTATCGTAGCGCACCTGCCCCGAGATAATCAGCATAGGAACGGAATCAAGCCATCCGCCAAGCACACCCGTAATGGCGTTGGTGCCACCCGGGCCCGTAGTCACACACACCGCGGCTATTTTATTATTTATCCTCGCATACGCCTCAGCGGCAATAGCGCACGCCTGCTCGTGATGGTTATAGATGCATTCAAGCCCCGACTTATGCCCCAACGCGTCGTTGAGATACATAGCTCCGCCACCCGTAACGGTAAAACAATGGCAAATACCGCACCTTACAAGGAAATCCGCAACGTAATCCGCAAGTCTTACCTTCATCACGCTCTCCTGCCTGCGTTTTCCACCGCTTCAATGATAGTCTTTGCCATATAGTCTATCATCTCGTCAGTCATACCGGGATACACACCTACCCAGAACGTATCCCTCATAACACGATCGGTATTCTCCAGCGTTCCCACTACCCGATATCCCTCGCCGCTCATTCGCATTCCGTCAAAGCAGGGGTGTCGCGTGAGATTTCCCGCGAACAGCATCCGCGTTTGTATCCCCCTCGCCTCAATAAAGGAAACCACCGCCTCGCGATCCACGCCGTTGCAGGTGATAATAAAGCCGAAATACGAGGGGTTTGAGTTCTCACACGCCAAAGGCATGATCAGCTTATCCGATACGGGCGCGAGAGATGCGTGAAGTCTCTCGAAATTATGACGGCGGCGGCTTACGAATCTATCAAGCTTACCGAGCTGTGCGCAGCCTATCGCCGCCTGCATATCGGTCGCTTTGAGATTATAACCCAAATGAGAGTAAACGTACTTATGATCGTAGCCAAGGGGAAGCTCGCCGTGGCGGCGGTCAAATCGATGGCGGCAAAAATTATCCACACCCGACGGGCAGACGCAATCCCTGCCCCAATCCCTCATTGAGCGCATTATTCTCGAGAGCTGTGGGTCGTTCGTATAGACCGCGCCCCCCTCTCCCATAGTCATGTGGTGCGCCGGATAAAAGCTGCTCGTTGCTATATCCCCCCACGCGCCCGTTTTGCGCGTTTCTCCGTCGATGGTATATTCCGAGCCAAGCGCGTCGCAGTTATCTTCAATTAGCCACAAGCCGTGCCTTTTACAAAACGCCCTGACCGCCCCGATGTCAAAGGGATTACCGAGCGTGTGCGCTATCATCACGGCACGCGTCCTTTTTGAAAGCGCCGCTTCAAGCATACTGACGTCTATATTATATTGAGGAAGAGTTATATCCACAAAAACGGGGATCGCGCCGTACTGAATACACGGCGTTACGGTAGTGGGAAATCCCGCCGCCACGGTTATGACCTCATCGCCGCGCCTTATCGCCCGGCTTCCAAGCAGAGGTGAGGTCAGCGTCATAAAGGCAAGCAGATTTGCAGACGATCCGGAATTTACGAGGGCACAATATTTTACGCCGAGGTATTTGGCAAGGCCCTTCTCAAACTCATCGGTATATCTGCCCGAGGTCAGCCAGAATTCAAGCGCGCTGTCAACAAGATTGCACATCTCCTCACTATCGTAAACACGCGCGGCGTACGGTATTCTGTCACCCTTGCGGTATTCGGGCTTTGCGTGATATTTTTCACAGTAGTCCTTTACCCGACGCAGTATATCCTCCCGCGCTTCCCTTTCGTTAAGTCCTGCGTTTGTATTATTCATCATAAACTTCCTTTCAAAAATCAGTATGGTAGCGTTTTTTTGCAAATTCTGTTGACATCAGCGCACAAATACATTAAAATATATATGATAGATAATCATAGATTCGGTAAGGAGAACATCACGATGCAAGAAAGATTTATCCGTCAATCGCTTATGATAGGCGAGGACGCCACCAAAAAGCTCGCCACAAAGAGAGTGGCTCTTTTCGGCGTGGGCGGTGTCGGCAGCTACGCCGCCGAGGCACTTGCCAGATGCGGCGTCGGCTATATCGAGCTTATCGACGCGGACGCGGTAAGCGTAAGCAATATAAATCGCCAGCTTTGTGCACTCACAAGCACCATCGGAATGCCTAAGGTAAAGGTAGTCGCAGACCGACTCCGCGATATAAATCCCGATATTTGTATAAGCGAGAGACAGGAATTTTTCCTGCCTGAAAATTCTCAGAATTTTGATTTTTCCTCGTATGATTTCGTAATAGACGCCATCGACACGGTGTCGGCAAAAATAGAGATCGCCGTAAGATGCACCGAGCTTGGAATACCCATGATAAGCTCTATGGGCACAGGTAACAAGCTCGATCCCACCGCCTTGCGTATCTCTGACCTTGCAAAGACCAGCGGCTGTCCATTGGCAAGAGTAATGCGCCGTGAGCTTAAAAAGCGCGGTATCGTACATCTGCCCGTAGTTTACTCCGAGGAATCCCCCATCAAGCCGATCCTGGCAGAAGACAGCGAGAGCAAAAAGGTCACCCCCGCAAGTATTGCGTTCGTGCCCTCGGTAGCGGGACTTTATGCCGCAAGCGTAGCGATAAAGACACTTATTGCGTCTGCCCCTTCATCGCACGAAGCGCGCTGAGCGCGTCGGCAAGGCCGCCGACCTCGTCTATTATCCCATAGCGCACCGCCTCGTCTCCGTCTATTATCGAGCCGACGTCGGTCGCCAGCTCGTCGGGACGCATCATAAGCTCCCTGACCTTCTCGGGATCTGCCCTTGAATGATCGCAAATAAAGGATATTATCCTTTTTTGCATTTCGTCAAAATAGCGGAACGTCTGCGGCACACCCACCACCAATCCGTTTATGCGGACGGGGTGTATGGTCATGGTGGCGGACGGAACTATAAACGATCTCTTTGCCGAGGTGGCAAGCGGCACGCCTATCGAGTGTCCGCCGCCAAGCACGAGAGATACCGTAGGCTTTTTCATTGACGCTATCATCTCGGACAGCGCAAGGCCTGCCTCGACGTCTCCACCCATGGTGTTGAGAACTATAAGAAGCCCGTCAACGTCATCACTTTCCTCAATTGCCACTAGCAAAGGAATGAGATGCTCGTATTTGGTAGCCTTCTGCCCCTCGGGAAGTATATAATGCCCCTCTATCTGTCCGATTATGGACAGGCAATGTATTGAGCTTCCCTTGCCCTCGGTCACCACAGAGCCGTTTTTTATGATACTGTCCTCAGCTTCACTATGACGCTCTGCACTCTTTTCTTGCTCCATCGTATCAACTCCTTAAAAAATACGTATTTTCTAATATTATTTACATAAATCTGCGCTTTAATCTTTACAAATTAAAAAAGTTATGTTATAATAAGGGTTGTGAGTTAATTTTTTAACATATAAAAATATTTTTCGAAAGAGGTAATTTTTATGGCAAACTTTATAGTTGAAACTTCTGCCAGACACGTTCACCTTACAAGAGAGACCGTTGACGTTCTCTTTGGCAAGGGACACGCTCTGACAAACAAAAAGGATCTTAGCCAACCCGGTCAGTTTGCTTGTGAGGAAAAGGTAACCGTTATCGGCCCTAAGGGTTCTCTCAAGGCAAGTATTCTCGGTCCCGAGAGAAGCGCGGATCAGGTTGAGCTTTCTCTTACCGATGCAAGAACTATCGGTATCGCAGGCGTTCCCGTAAGAGAATCCGGCGACGTTGCAGGCAGCCCCGGATGCATTCTTGAGGGCCCTTGCGGAAAAGTTGAGATCTCCGAGGGCGTTATCGCCGCTAAGCGTCACATACACATGACAAAGGCTGACGCAGAGGTATTTGGCGTTAAGGATAAGGAGATCGTAAGCGTTAAGCTTGACACCGCTCGTCCCGTAATTTTCGGCGACGTAGTTGCTCGTGTAAGCGACTCTTACGCGCTTGCTATGCACATCGATACCGATGAGTCCAACGCCGCTTGCGCATTCGGCACGGTTTACGGTGAGATAGTAAAATAATTAAAGCTTGATTTTAAAAAAATTTTTAAAGGAGATAAAAAAATGAGCAAAGAATTTTCTTGCGAATACGCTATGAGCACTGAAGTTCAGAAGATGTGCGTCGTAGCAAAGGGCCCCGATCACGGCCCCGCTCCCATTCCCGAAGAGGGCAAGTGGGTTCAGGCAAAGCAGATCACCGATATTTCCGCTTACACTCACGGTGTGGGCTGGTGCGCACCCCAGCAGGGCGCTTGTAAGCTCTCCCTCAACGTAAAGAACGGTATCATCGAGGAAGCACTCGTTGAGACCATCGGTTGCTCGGGTATGACTCACTCCGCAGCTATGGCTGCTGAGATCCTTCCCGGCAAGACTCTCCTCGAGGCTCTTAACACCGACCTCGTTTGCGATGCTATCAACACCGCGATGCGTGAGCTCTTCCTTCAGATCGTTTACGGTCGTAGCCAGTCCGCGTTCTCTGAGGGCGGTCTCGTTATCGGCGCAGGTATGGAAGACCTCGGTAAGGGCGAGCGTTCCATGGTTGGTACTATGTACGGTACAAAGGCAAAGGGCGTTCGTTACCTCGAGATGACCGAAGGCTACTGCACAAGAATGGCTCTTGATGAAAACGATCAGGTTATCGGCTACGAGTTCGTATCTCTTGGCAAGATGACAGACTTCATCAAGAAGGGCATGGAGCCCAACGAGGCATACGCAAAAGCTATGGGTACTTACGGCAGATTCGCTGACGCTGTTAAGTATATCGATCCCCGTAAGCAGTAATCAAGAAGGAGGAACGAATAATGGCACATTTTGAAGGCTATGAAAGACGCGAGGCTAAGATCCTCGGCGTACTTAAGGAATACGGCATTGGCTCCATTGACGAGTGCAAGGAGATCTGCGATGCAAAGGGCATCAACCCCTATAAGATAGTTGAAGAAACTCAGCCTATCGCGTTTGAGAACGCAAAGTGGGCTTACACCGTAGGCGCAGCTATCGCTATCAAGAAGGGCTGCACAAAGGCTGCTGACGCCGCTGCCGCTATCGGTATCGGACTTCAGTCCTTCTGTATCCCCGGCTCCGTTGCTGAGAACCGTAAGGTTGGTCTCGGTCACGGTAACCTCGGCTCTATGCTTCTCTCTGAGGAGACAGAGTGCTTCTGCTTCCTCGCAGGTCACGAGTCCTTCGCGGCTGCTGAGGGCGCTATCAAGATCGCTCTTAACGCAAACAAGGTTCGTGTTAAGCCCCTCCGCGTAATACTCAACGGTCTTGGTAAGGACGCTGCTATGATCATTTCCAGAATCAATGGATTTACATACGTTCAGACTCAGTTCGATCCTTACACTGAGGAAGTTACCATCGTTAAGGAGATCGCTTACTCTAACGGCGACAGAGCGAAGGTAAGATGCTACGGTTCTGACTCCGTTCCGGAAGGCGTTGCAATCATGCGCCTTGAGAACGTTGGCGTTTCTATCACAGGTAACTCCACTAACCCCACAAGATTCCAGCACCCCGTTGCAGGAACATACAAGAAGTGGTGTAACGAGAACGGCGTTAAGTACTTCTCCGTTGCTTCCGGTGGCGGTACAGGTAGAACACTTCACCCTGATAACATGGCTGCAGGCCCCGCTTCCTACGGTATGACAGATACTATGGGTAGAATGCACGGCGACGCTCAGTTCGCAGGCTCTTCCTCTGTTCCCGCTCACGTAGAGATGATGGGTCTGATCGGAGCCGGCAACAACCCCATGGTTGGTATGACTGTTGCTGTAGCAGTTGCTATCGAAGAAGCAAGCAAGTAATCCTTGATTTATAAGGCTTTTTGAGGCTTTTAGAAGCTTTTGATAGCACTTATAAAGCATTGTAAAATCTTATTACGAATAATTCAATACGAAAAAAGTTGAACACATCATTTTAGAGAAATCTAGGGTGATGTGTTCATTTTTTTATGTTATAAATCAGGAGGATTTTACAATGAAAAAACTGAAAATGGCAGCCACACAATCTATGACTTTTGAAGAAGGTTGTAACAAATATCTTGAATATTGTCACCAACGTAATCTGAGAGAAGGAACGATAGGACATTACAGACAGAGCTATACGCAGTTCTATAAATATTTCGATCCGAAGATGCCTATTGAGGATATCGACGAGAAGACCTATAAGGACTATGTTCTGTATT
The DNA here is from genome assembly GCA_045127215.1 of Eubacteriales bacterium. Taxonomy (GTDB): domain Bacteria; phylum Bacillota; class Clostridia; order Oscillospirales; family CAG-272; genus HGM12713. The sequence continues at coordinate 7,806 of JBGVPV010000020.1, forward strand.
TGAAATCAACTCTTGATAATGATGTTAGTATAAATTCTTATCTAAGAGACCTAATCACGACCTTACATTTCTTTATGAACGAAGGCTATATTCCACACTTTAAGATGCGGGCGATCAAGGTAGATAAAAGCCAAATTGAAACTTATAACGAGGCAGAATTGAAGCTGCTTCTTAAAAAACCTAATTTAAAGAAGTGTTCTTTTACCGAATACAAGTGTTGGGTTATGACGAATTTTTTGTTTTCAACCGGTGTGAGACAACGCAGCTTGATGCACATTCAGGTGAAAGATGTTGACTTCGATAATAATGTCGTATACGTGAATGTGACCAAAAACAGAAAACCACTTATAGTTCCTCTTAATCAGACCATGGTAAGTATTCTGCAAGAATACCTAAAATACAGACACCACAAGTCTGACGCAGATTACCTGTTCTGTAACGTCTTTGGTCAGCAGTTAGTAAAAAGCACCTGTTATACTATGTTATACGAATATAATAAATGTCGGGGTGTGAATAAGACAGGAATACATAGATATCGTCATACCTTTGCGAAACAATGGATTCTTAATGGTGGAAATGTAGTCTCCCTCTCTAAACTATTAGGGCATTCGAGTTTAGAAATCACCCAGAATTATATTCATTTGTTGGTTAGTGACGTTGCCAAACAGGTGAACGAAATCAATATTCTTGATAAGTTTTATAGTAAAAATCATATTTCAATGTCAAAAAAATAAATTGTTTTTAAAACAGAAAACCATTTATTTCTTTAGAGATCTTTACTTTTAAATCAAAATATGATAAAATATAAATGCCAAATTAGTTTAATATTATTTTTTAGGTGTGTTTTCAATTAGGGGAAGTATACCCTTTTTTAGCACGCCTCTATATTCGGATTTGATAAAAATGCAAATTCCATCTATAGAGGGTGTAAACACACTTAATATTAGACTAGTTTGGCGACTATCGGAGTTTGCGTTTTTGGTGCGGTTACTTCGGTAGCCGCACTTTTTGTTTATTGAGGAGTTTACAAATGAAAATAAGAAAATCCTTGGTGATTACAATCGTAGTCATTCTATCAATTATGATATCGATAGGCGTGTTCGGTGTTACGGCGAGTGCGGCGGAGATAACAGCCTCCGGAACTTGCGGAGATAATCTGACGTGGGTATTAGATAGTGAAGGTGTGTTAACTATTTCAGGCTCCGGCGAAATGCAATCTTTTTCTTCTACAAATTCGCCTTGGAAAAACTACGCCTCTTCTATCAAAAGTGTTGTTATTAAAGAAGGTGTGACGAGTATTGGCGCATTTGCATTCTATCGCCACTCATCGTTGGAAAGTATAACGCTCCCAAACGGCATTACAAGCATAGGCGAAGTGTCTTTCGCGTTTTGCAAATCTCTTCGTAGGATAACAATTCCTGCAACCGTCACAGAAATTAAAGCGAATGCCTTTTCTGCGTGCAACAACCTCATTGAAGTATATAATCTTTCTAACATAAGTATCAGCAAAGGGACTACAAACGGAGGATATGTTGGATATAATGCGCTTTGTATTCACACAGATGCAGATTCAAAAAGCCATCTGCACACTGACGCGAATGGTTATGTTTTCTACGAAGACGATGCTAACTGTTATCTTTTAGGATATACAGGTACAGATTCTATATTGACTCTTCCAGAGTACTGTAACGGTAAATCTTATCAAATATATAAAAATGCTTTTCAATACAATACAAACTTAACAAGCGTGATTCTTGGAAAAGGTGTAAGTGCCATAGGTAATTGGGCTTTTTTGGGATGTTCGAATCTTAAAAGCATTACCATTCAAAACAATATTACAACTATTGGCGAGGTTGCATTTAATAATTGTGTTAATCTCGAAAATGTTTATTATACCGGCTCAGAGTCGGATAAACAAAACATTAGTATTTTATATGATAATGACTGCTTGATTAATGCAACTTGGCACCTTAACAGTTGTCTCGGAAAAGCTGAACACTCATATACTTCCGTTGTGACGCCACCGACATGCACAAGGAAGGGATATACCACCTACACCTGTCACTGCGGCTATAAGTACGTAGATAATTACGTTGATGCAACAGGTCACAACTATGACGTTGATAGGATAGAGCCAAAATGTACGGAAGACGGCTATCTTGTATATACCTGTGAAGAATGCAATCATTCTTACTCAAGGGTTTACACCTCTGCGCTTGGTCACAATATGAGCAGATGGACTGTTGTTGCTTCTGCTACTTGTACCGAGGACGGTTACAGATGGCGAGAATGCCAACGTTTTTGCGACTATCGTGAAGAAGAAACCGTGCCGGCAACAGGTCACAATTATGAATGGATCATTGATAAGCCAAACAATTGCGGTGTTAACGGCATTAAGCACGAAGAATGCACGAGTTGTCATATCAAAAGAAATGAAAACACGATAGAGTATTCAACGGGTAAGCATATCTATTCAAACGTATGTGACAGTTCCTGTAATACTTGCGGACAAGAGCGCACAGCTCCTCACGATTACGTATGGATTATCGACCGAGAGAGCAATTGTGGAATTAGGGGTATTAAACACCAAGAATGTACACTTTGTCATAAAGTAATAAGCGAAAACACAGGAATTGCCACAAAGGGTAATCACGTATTCGATAATGGCAGTGATCTTGTGTGTAACGTTTGTGAGCTTGAGTTCGTGTGGCTCCATTTTGACTCTAACGGAGGCTCGTACGTTTCATCAATCAGGGTAAGGTTGAATTACCTGAATAAATTGCCATCATCAACATCAAAATCCGGTTACAACTTCGCCGGTTGGTCTACAGAAAAGAACGGTCGCACGGAGTATCCGGTCGGTTATTCATATTATGCAACCGAAGCAAATGTTACCCTATACGCTCAATGGCACAAGCATTGTGCCACCTGCTCGGGTACCGGAAAGGTACCGTGCTATATCTGCGATGGGGATAAATTAACGGAGCGTTCTGAGTATCTTAATTGTTTCCTATGTAACGGTCAAGGCTTTTTCCCCTATACATGTCCTAATTGCCACGGAAGAGGGTGCTACTCATGTCAATATACCGGCTCGCGTTATGATCATGTGTGTTCCGGCTGTTCCGGAAAAGGAGGATGGTATGAGGTTTATGAGGTGAATTGCACCCAGTGTGATAACAACGGCAAACAAACCTGTCGCGATTGTAATGGCACCGGAAACACCCCTCGCACAAACGTATCAGCTCCCGAAAAACCAGAGGTGGAGAGTATATATGAAAACACTATTACATTAAAAGAAATAGAAAATGGAGAATATAGTCTTGACGGTGTAAACTGGCAGGAAAGCCCGATATTTGAAGGCCTTAAATTTGATAAGGAATACAGTTTCTATCAGCGATATGCCAAGACCGATACTACATACACAAGTGCCGCCAGTGAAGTACTTAAGGTGACTATTTGTGGTCACAGTGAAACAGAGTGGATCGTTGATATAAATCCGTCTTGTAGTAAGGCGGGCTCAAAGCACGAGGAATGTACTATATGCAAAGATATCCTCTCAACTGAAATAATTGAGAAATTGCCACATGCTTATAGTTCCATAATGACTAATCCCACTTGCACAGATCAAGGTTATACAACCTATACTTGCGTCTGTGGTGACGAATATGTAGATAACTATGTTGATGCTCTTGGTCACAATTATGATGATTGGTACGAAGTAACAGCACCCACTTGTACAGTTGACGGCCTTGAGAGACACGATTGTTTAAGGTGTGAGTATTATGAAACTAATGTACTTAATAAGAACGGACATTCTTATAATTCTGTAGTAACTGCTCCCACTTGCACCGAGAAAGGATATACCACCCATACTTGTCATTGTGAGGATTCCTACATAGATTTTTACGTTGATGCACTTGGTCATAACTGCAGTGAATGGTATGTCGTTACGGCTCCCACTTGCACGGTTGACGGTCTTGAAAGGTGTGACTGCGCTAGATGTGAGTATTACGAAACCAATTCCTTGGGCGCGACAGGTCACACGTATATTCCTGAAATAACTTTACCTACGTGTACAGAAAGAGGATATAAAACGTACATATGCTCTTGCGGTGATAGTTATATAGACTCCTACATTACTGCGCTCGGTCATAGTTACGGAGCTTGGTATGAAGTCACTGCCTCTACTTGCACAACCAATGGTTCAGCCCGCAGAGATTGTTCAAGATGTGCTCACTTTGAAACAAAGGCGGTGGACGTTCTCGGTCACGATATCGTTCATCACAAAGCCCAAGCTCCCACTTGTACGGAAAGCGGATGGGATGTTTATGACACCTGCTCTCGTTGCGATTACAGTACCAAGGTTGAACTTTCCGCAACTGGCCATAGTGCTAGTGATTGGATAATTGATACAGAAGCTACTTATGAAAATAACGGTTCTAAACATAAGGAGTGTAAGGTTTGTCATACCATTCTCGAAGAATCGATCATTCCAATGTTAATTCACTCCTATGTATCCGTAGTTACCAATCCCACGTGTACGGAACAAGGGTTCACAACACATACCTGTTCAGAATGTGGAAATTCTTACGTTGATGATTACGTTACGGCTCTCGGCCATAATTATGGTGAATGGGAAATAACTGTAACACCTACGTGTACCGACAACGGCACGTCTCATCGTGATTGTTTAAGATGCGACCATTATGAAATCAAATCCATTACTGCTACCGGTCATAAGTTCGGTGATTGGTACACTTATGCTTCTCCTTCTTGTGTAGCTAACGGAGAAGAAAGAAAAGACTGTGAAAATTGTGACCATTTTGAAAGCAAGTCCATTGACGCAACAGGTCACGACTACATAAGTGCAGTAACATCTCCAACCTGTTCCGAACGTGGATATACAACTTATACTTGTGATTGTGGAGATACCTATATTGACGCTTACATTAATGCGCTTGGTCACTCTTATGGCGATTGGTACGAAGTCACAGCTCCTACTTGCACAGCTGACGGTCTAGAGAGACATGATTGTTCGAGATGCGAGCATTATGAAACCAATACACTTACCGCAAACGGTCACACAACGATAGTTGATGAAGCGGTTGAGTCGACTTGTACATCAACAGGTCTTACAGAAGGCTCTCACTGTTCTGAATGTAATGAAGTGTTCACAGTTCAAATTGAAACACCAAAGAAAGCACACACTTATGACGATAAGTACGATGCGATTTGCAACGTTTGTGGCTTCGAAAGAGATGCGGAATGTGCGCATTTGAATACTGAAATTCTCCCCAAGGTAGATGCAACCTGTACAACTGCAGGTCTTACTGAAGGAAAGAAGTGTCTTGATTGCGACGAGCTTCTGATTGAACAAACTGTAATTGATGCAACAGGTCACACTTACGAAACAACTATAACAGCGCCCACGTGTACTGAAAACGGATACACAACTCATATCTGTGATTGCGGAGATAACTATGTTGACTCTTATGTTGACGCGCTTGGTCATAATTGGAACAACGGTGTTATAACTGTAGAGCCTACCGTTTCAAGCAAGGGTGAAATGCTCTACACCTGTGAGATATGCGGTGAGGAAAGAAAAGAAGATATACCGCAGCTTGAGGCAAATACGGAAGAACCGGGAGATGTTGATGGTGAAGAAGGCGTTTCTTCAAACGATGCAATCTATCTGCTTATGCACACCTTCTTCCCAGAGGAATATCCCGTAAGTCAGGAGAGCGATTTTGATAACAACGGAACAGTTGATTCTAACGATGCTATTTATCTGCTTATGCACACATTCTTCCCGGAAGAATATCCCTTGGTAGAGCCTGTTAGTATATCCCTAGAAGTTCCTACGAGACGAAAGGACGAGGAAGACGAAATATGAAAAAAACATTTTTAATTACGATCAGTACAATTCTGATTTTGACTATATTCGCTATCACGGCAAGTGCTGCAGGTACTACTGCCACCGTTGATAACAAATCCTGCGCTAAAGGCGGAACGGTTACACTAAACGTAACCGTTTCAGGCGCACCTAACGCATCCTCTGGTGCTGTTGAGGTCATTTACGACGATAACGTACTTGAATTGGTTGAAGCCAAATGGAATACAGACGGTGCACTTTTGTCAACGTTTGATAAATCTACTGATAAGGGTGCGTTTGCTTATCAAACTAGTAAGAGCATTAGCGGTAAAGTATTTTCCGTAACCTTCAAGGTGCTTGATAACGCTCCTATAGGAAAAACTTATGTTGAGTGTAATATCCAACTCAAAGACGGTTCAAATAATGTTTCTGTTACCAATAATAAAGGAAGCATTGATATTACCTGTAAACATAACTTCAATGAGAAAAACAACGAATTTCTCGCAAGCGAAGCAACTTGCATATCTCCGACGATGTATTACTACGCTTGTTCAATATGCGGAGAAAAAGGAACTACTACATATTCCGATGGTTCTGCACTTGCACATACATTTGATAAACAGGTTGCCACATCTGCTTATCTCGTAAATAGTGTTAAATGTGTAAACGAGGCAGAGTATTACTACAGCTGCTCTTGCGGAGCTAAGGGAACTGAAAAATTTTCGGGGGATGCTTCTTGGAGTCATAATTATAGTGATAATCTATTTATCAGTACGGACGGACATTGGTATGCCTGCGCAGACTGTGGTAACAAAAATCAGTATTCCTCTCACGTAGCTTCAAACGGTGTATGTTCCGTATGTGGATTCGTAATAGCCGACGACGAGCACGCACACGAGTATTTATTCATAAAATACGATTCTATCGGACATTGGAGTGAATGTGATTGTGGAGATAAAAAAGATCTGGCGTTTCATACCTATGGCGATTGGGTAGTAAACGGTGAAAGCCAAAGTCAGACCTGTTCTGCCTGCGGTTATGTTAATACCGTTTCTGTTCCTGTTGATGATAATAAAGATGATATTCCGCCAAATAATGATGATAATAAAGATGATCTCCCGATAAGCAATAATGACAAAGGGGATTCGAACGCTTTGATTGTTGGTGTTGTTACCGCTGTAGTTTCTATAGGATTAACTTTACTGGGAGTTTTTATTGTAAATTATATTCGCAAAAAACCTAAAGAAAAATCCAAGCAGAACGATGAAATAGAAACTGATGATATAAAGGAAGACACCGAGGAAAACATTTAATAAAAACAAAGGTCTGACAAGTAGAAGATTTGTCAGACCTTTTTAAATATTATTTTAAAATCGTATGTAAAAATTATTTAACATTTTTTAGTTCCTTTTTATACTTATAATAAGAGTTTCTAGAGCAGCCGCAAAGTTTGATGACGTCGGGATCTTCAAGACTACCACCAAAGTCTTTAGAGTGCTTCTTAATGATAGACATACACTCAAGTGCTTTTTTAGTGGTAAGGGTAGTACCTTGAGGCAGACCAATCTTGACACCGTTCTTTTTGGCTTCGCGCATTCCTTGGCTGATACGCGAGTGAAGGTCGGTAACTTCTTTCTCTGATTGCTCAAAGGCTGCTTTGATTTGCTGTTCGGCTAACGCCATCATAAAGTTATTTATAAGCTGGACGTTGCCTTTAAAGAAATCATCAACGGCAGTATTACCGGTTTCTATATTGATATTGAGAAGATTGTTCTTAGTGGAGTCAAAGACAGATGTGTTGATTAATGGTTCATTGAGAAAGATGAGGTTGACACCAGACTCATAGAGCATTTTATAATCCTTAAAGCCTTCATCAGCATTACGGCTCATACGGGAGACACTATCAAAAACTATAGTGTCTTCCTTTTTTATTTGTGTCATGAGTCGTTCCCAGTTAGGGCGGTTCTGTGTGGTTCCGGTGTAGAACTCTCTAAAGATGATTGCTTTTGGATAAAGTTCAGTGATGTTGGTAATCTGACGTTCGAGTCGCTGGTGGGGTGTGGATACACGGCAATAGGCATAAATCATAATAAAACCTTCCTTATTAGTATTAAAAGTAACTAAAGTTTCTTTCGGTACTTATATTATGTCGTGTTTGGAGCAAAAAGGGAGCCCTTTTTGACGAAAATTAGTACAATGTTTGCAAAGGTTTCTTTAAATACTGTTTTATGCCTTGATATAGTACAAAAAGTATGGTATACTGTAGTTGTACTAATTTTTTATTTCGAGGTGTATTATGGCACAACCGTGGACATTTGAAGAAGATTATATAGTTTGTAAATTTTATCTTGAAAACGCGCAGACTTGGAAAGAGAATTTTGAAAGTCTAATGGCATTGCTGCGTGAAAACGATTTTTTTAGTAGAGATAAAGGCTCCGTTAGGATGCGAGTTCAAAACTATGAGAGTTTACATACTGGAAAAGGCTTATCCAATGCTTCAAAACAATCACGAGATATTTATGCCGCAATGTTGAAACGAATAACGTATCCAGAAAAATATCAAGCTTTACATAGTCAGATAGACTCCATCGTTTCACTTAATTTGATTAATGTGCCGACCAACTTGCATTCTTACACCAAGGTAGGACCTCCGCTTGGCGAAAGTTTTTATAAAGTGTTTCGGAGATTCTTGGGCGCAAGTGGATTAACCGATCCTCAAGTATATAGTTCTTGCAATATGGGTAGGGATACTTTCTGGAGGATAATGAACCGGAAAAATGCTGGCATCAATAAAAAAACAGTAGTTCAATTATGTTTCGGCTTAAGGTTAAGTTATGAGGATAGCGTGATATTAATAGACGCTGCCGGTTTCTCTTTGGCGCCAGGCGAGGAGTTCGACAATGTAATTGCAACTTATTTAAAAAATAAAGATTATGATGTCAATGATGTAAATCTGTCGCTTGCCGAAAGAAAAGTCCCGGAAAGTTTATTCTTACTACAAAAGAATAGAAGATCACCAAATGAAGAGGAATAAAAAATATAGTTTTAGAATCCCAGGTAGTAGTTAGCTACCTGGGATTTTCTTTTTGCTAAACTGAGTTTGAAACTGTTTTCAAATGTTGATTGTCTATCTACACACCGACCGAGAAAAAATAGTAGAATATAAATGTAATCGGGAGGCGCCCCTGATTAATGAAATAAATAAAAATAATTTATATAAAAGGAGACTTTAAAAAAACTATGGCAAACTGGACTTTTGATTCTAATGATTACACCGCGAGAGAGTTCGCACTTATCCCCGAGGGAGACCACAGAGTAAGAATTACAAAGGTTGCTGAGAAGGTGTTCAGCACCGGCAATGAGGGATTTGAAATTACCCTTGAAGTAAATGGACACAACAGCAAGCTCTGGTATTACCTTATTCTTGATCCTACCGATCGCCAGAGAACCAACCAGCGCCTGGGAATGTTCTTTGATTCCTTCGATATCACCGATTATAACCTTTCTAACTATGATAGTTGGGTTGGAAAGGACGGGGCGGTACGTGTAAGGCACGGAGCATATAAGGGAACAATTACTGCTCAGGTGGCATTCTGTCTCAGCAAGCTTCAGCAGAAGAAACTCCCTGTCTGGAAGGATAACGATTCTAAAATGAATAATAACTTCTGTAGTAACACCCAGACATCGAATGGTGTAGTTACACCCACAAGGGCTTTCGATGGGTTTAAGAATGTAGGCGGAATCGTATTCTAATCACAAATCTAAAGTGGGGCTGTTGTATTGATTTTATGGCCCCATAAAAATAAACATAAATAAAAATATAAAGGAAGATTTATTATGAGAAGTACTTATGAATTTGGTTATACACCTTTAATCCCGGAACCCGAAGAAACAATGGAGGTAGTTGGCTGCGATGATGAAATCTACATCCCACCTGAATATCCGTTTCCTATTCCTAAGGTCTATCTTGAAGGTGATCAGGCAGCTCTTTATCAGACGTATTGGTTTGATTGGTGTTCTAAATCTATAATCGTCATCGATGATGATATTCTTACTAAATATACAACATACGATGGTGTGAAGTTTATTGATGACGCTCCCGAATCTATTCGTGATGCGCAGGGATTCGATATCAAGCAAATTGACCTTAAAACATTGGAAAAGAGAACTTATAAAGTTATCTTGGAATCCACATCAAAAATGGATCTTGAGGACTTCAACGAGTTGGTTGATTATGTCGATCCTACAATCATAAAAAGAATCGGTTGCAAAACAGAAGAGTAAATAATACATATTCTAATTGAAATATGAAGAAACATAGGGTCATAGATAATATGGCCCTACAAAGAGAATGAAAATAAATAAATTTTGATTGCCTATTTAAGGCGGAAAGGTTAAACATATGAAGTGTAATATTAAAAGAAATGGTAGTAATAAGATGGCTAGCTTGTTTGGGCCAGAATTTAATTATAATACTGAAGAGATTATTAATATCATTTATAAAATGTATAAACTCGAAACTATAGGTCTCGATTTTAATCCCATAGAAGTCGAGGTGGCTTTATATAACTGTGATTATTATGTGAGACCCGGTGAGCCCAAGAGACGTTTCATGGAGGAAGTTTATAAAATTGTTGACGAGTTGAAAACTCCTCTTAAAGCCGAGAGTGAGGTTGAAAGAGCACTCAATTTGTTGAGGAGACCCGTTCTGCAGCTCCATGCCATTAAAACATTCTTTGATGAAGAGTACTTCAAAGAACAGGTGAAAAAAAGAACAGCATCAACGATATCAATCGAAAGCCAGCGCAAACTGAGAATGTATTTGAGGAAACTGACTAGAGATAAACTTGAAGATTTTCTGAACACAGTAGTCCGCTATAAATCAGAGCATGGTATGTTTGTCAGCCAAGTTAGTTCGATGGGATTTTGGGATAAAATTCACAAACTTTGTAGAGCAGCGGGAGTAAATGTTCCTAAATCTATTAATACTCCCGAAGGAGTAGAGTTCTTGTTCAACAACTATGGCTATTATTATAAGGCATTAGACCTCAAAACTATCGCTGATATGCTTTGTGATGCGATAGATCTTGACATTGAGATAGCCAGTACTGCGGCAGAAAAACTCTATAATACTGGTTATGATGATATGATTCATTATATTAACAGTAAAATTTCTACTTAAACCATATAATCATTAATTTCAAAACAAGAATCTATAAAAATAAACTTTTTGAGTGGGGCTAAAAATCCACTATGTGGTCCCACCGACATCATATTATTGAAAGGATATAAAATAATGTATAATACTGAATCCAATTTTAATAAAGGTATCTCTCTCTTGGATTTCAATATTTCTTGGAATGATGATTTGTGGAGCACACCGGAAGAAGAACTCACCGTGAAGCAAAGAGCGATGAGAGAGTATTTTGATGACATAATTGTAAAAGAACTTTATGACATACGAGAAGAAGATGTTGCTGAGACGATAAGAACGATAAAATACGCATAGGAAAATTCTTTCAATATACGGTAGAATAGTTGATCGAGTAGGTAATCTATATGGTCATTAATCTTCAATAAATGAAATGTGGACCATCACATTACCCATAGTGTGGTGGTCCGGTTTGAAAATATGAGGTTATATCTTAATCAAGAGAAAGTCTTGAATTGATACTTAAAATAAATTATTATCGTATACATTGACGTTGGAATAGAAGTTTTCGATTATCTCATCCACAGTAAACTTCTTTTTGATAAGCATAATGGCTGTAATGAGATTAAAGTGATCGTCAGTGTAAGCGATGATATTTTCGGCAAATTGTTTTTTATAATTTTTATCATCATTTACACGAAACGGATTCTTCTCTAAAGATTCCATAAATTCATAAAATTTTTCAAAGGTGGTGAGGTTGGGATATTGATGATTTATTTTGTAGAAAAACAAAAACAAATCGTGTAGCTCGGTGCTAGTGAGAGTGCTGATTTCCACATTTAGAGTTTCTATGGTCTTTTCTGATTTCTTCATAATATAGTCTTCTTTCATCATTAATTATGGGAATTTTACTAGGTATTCTTCTGTTATACGCGCTAGTTTATCTAAATCTTCTTCTGATACATCAGGTAGATTGAGAGTCCTTATAATATATTCGAACGCGGCTCTTGTATCTTTTAGATATAGCATCTCTGTAATTTTTGCAAGTTCTTCTACATGGTCAGTACAATGTTTGGGAAACAGTTCAGCTATACTATTTAATGTCAAAACATCAAAAAAATAATAAGGATGTTTTTTCCAATATTCTATAAAATCTTCTATCGGTCCATCATAAGGATCCGGATAGGTGTGGTCTTTAATATGACAGCGTGCCCCCAATTTTATCCAAAGATCTTTGAAAGTTAATCTTGTAATAAAAAGGTCGTACTCTCGATGTAAGTATGTGAACATTGTGAACCATATTTTGAATTTGCGTTTGTTCAGTTGTTTTAAACAAACTTTCAACCAGTCATTCTCAATGGGTTTCTTATAAGAGAATAGATTTTCGAGGTTGGGATTAGGTGATTTAGTAGAGTCAGTTGTTTTCATAATTATTCCTCATATTTTCTTATTAATTATTTAGTATGGGTATGGCTCTAGCTTTAGGAGCTTTCATTTAATTTAGCAGATTTTAAGGAGGTGATGCAAATGTTTTAATATATCATAATACATAAATACTAATGTATTTATATATATATTGAAAGTATATATTGAAAGTGAAATATACATTAGTTGTAAAACGTAAAAAGCCAATATGATAATATAAAAGCTACGAAAGGAAAAAATATATGATTTCACTTATTGAAATTTCACAAAGAATAACCCCCGAAAATGACGAGGAAAAAAAAGAAAGTTGGCGACCGACCGCAGTAGAAGATTACATAGTACCTGAGTTTCATATTTTTGAAAGCACGGCCAAAGGAGCCAAAACAGTTCTCCGGAAGAAACTGAGTAAGGTTGTGGCGTTCGTCAACAGTGTTAAAAACAAGAGAGCTAATCAAGGGTGTACTATTATGTCTATCAGTGTCACTTCGAGAGCTAATCTTATGATTTGGGGTAGTTCTAAAAACATAACTAACGCAATTTCTTTTATGAAAGAGATTGGATTAATTGAAACCGAAAGTGATTACTATCGTTTCAGCGCGTATAGTAAATATGAGAATAGTAGTAAACTGTACCGATATTACAAAGAGAATGAGGACAAGCTTAGGCAGTATTGTGCTGAGAGAGACATTGAACCTTACTGGGTTAAGAACATAGTATATTCTGAAGAAGAAGTTCTTAATAGGGACAGGAGTATTGATGCTTCTAATGTTCGTTTTTCCTCTAGAGTTAAACTGGTTAAGCCTGATGGTCTGAGTAAGGCGGAGTTTGAAAAACAACTGACACTGTGTCTCTATGAAAATTATCCCGGTCTTCGTTTTCACATCATGAAAGCAAATGAGATTAACGAAAAATGTTATAAAGATTATCCTGAGTTTCGAATTCGCTTCCAGCCTCACTTCAGTTGGTCTGATGATCGGTATGTGAAGAGTATAGGAATCAGAGCTACCAATTCAATGATTAACATCAAGAAAAAGGATAGACCTAAAGTTTTGAGGGAGTATGGTTTTCATCTGGAAAAAGATATTAATGCATCGGTACCTCGTATGACTCTATCTCTGAATTCGGGGTATTGGATTGAGGAGTCGGAAGATATCTACGAGCTCATATATCGCTCCATGGAGCCTGAAGGCGAATTCAATAACGAGGACAGAGAGTCAATCAAAAAACTCCATATGAGAGCTTATTTTGACTCTAGCGATAAGTCTTTAGCACATCATACGTGGCTTGCGATGAATGATAATGAAGGGATTGAGCGACAAGAGGTCTATAACAAAATGGTAGAATTCAGACAAGCTATTGTTGAAGCTGAAGGTGGTAAACTTTATGGTAGCGAAATTTTTTACGTTGAGTCGTGTATCTATATTATGACTTTATATGACTTGATTACATCGGGGCATATGGTTTGGTTAATTTACGATGCGTTTTATTCTAACGGCGAAGAGGATCAGGAGTTGTTTGAATCTATGATTTCAAATGCTGTTAAGATGAATTTCTTTTGGTTTTATCATGATTATTGGAAAGATAAGGAGGGAGGGAGAGAGAGTATACATTAGTTGTAAAACGTAAAAAGGCTGGTGATTTAAAATAATCACCAGCCCATATGTAACATTTTTAGTTATCTGCGATCTACAAGTTTTAAAGTTTCTCTGTCCAGCTTTCCATCGAAGAAACAATCTAGCACTTGATGAAATAGGGAGCCTTCGAGACTTACCAATGAGAACAAGGTCATAGACGACCTTAACTTCATTGAATCAACCTCACTGAAGATCTCTTCGATGCGCTTATCCCGGTGCAGAAGTAATGTCTCACAAAGCTCATAGAACCTCCCAGACAACACCGGGTGAGTAAGGTATGCTTTAGCTTCACCCAATCCCGAAATGCCATATATGTGAGACATAGAACTCGTACCAAGCCCTCTGATTTGAGGGAAGATATACCACATCCAATGAGAACGCTTCTTACCATTTTTGATTTCTCGAAGTGCTATTGGGTATGCTAGTTCTTGAGCTTTTAAGAAACGGTCTAAAGAATTAATATCCATATTATCACCATTCTAAAATATTGCAACTATTTAATATTTTAACGCAGAATACATTATATTGGAATATCAGACCTGTATTGTTTGCAAAAATGTTGCAAATCGGGGCGGCTGATAATTAATTGTAAACATCTTGCGAACTTATCAAAATAAGCATTCGCAAACACATCAAAACACGATATAATGCATTCAGTAAAACTCAAAACGATGTGTTCAACGTAATAATATTTTACAATTCAATTGGTCCAAAACACTTATATTTCAATGCTTTTAAATGCTTTTATATCACGAGAGACAACATTATGAAGACTACTACGTAGAGATGATGGGTCTCATCGGCGCAGGTAACAACCCCATGGTTGGTATGACTGTTGCGGTTGCTGTTGCTATTGAGGAAGCAAGCAAATAATCGCAGATTATTTGCAAGGAATTGCCCTTGCGGGCATGATTTGACAATTTCGTTGTCATGAATTGGCTATCGCCATGAATTGCACCTGCGGTGCATTATGGGGCAAGTCAATTCATGAAGGAGAAAGCCTTCAAATCATGACGCGAAAGCATCAATTCATGCAATCGAAGATTGCAAATCATCAAATAAAAAGTTGGACACATCATTTAGGTGAAAATTCTAAATGATGTGTCTGTTTTTTTATTAGTACTATTTTATTATAACACATTATTATATCAGTTTTATTCAAAAAAGTCACCCCTTTTTTATGTAGGATTTTTCGTCGATATCACCAATTATTTTCTCTTGTTATTGGTAATGTTTTTACTGATAGGACAAGTTTTTAGAGAATATCACAAAATTACGAAAAATCCCGAAAAAGTGTTGACTTTTGTTTTTTCATATAGTATAATAACCAAAAAATTTGAATGAGGAGATTGCTTGCTAGCTAAACCGTTGCGATGGAAACCACTATTTTAATTAATCAGAAACTGGATGCTTCGAAGCTCGAAGTAATACGTTCTTTGGGTACGGAGGATGATCCCGTTTTGTTGGCTGTTGTCGGTGAAATATCAAAACATGCACAGTATAGTACATGTGTGCTTTTGGCGACAGGCTCGTGTCTTTTTATCTACGATTTCAAAACACAAACCTGCTCGGAACGCCACTCATTTAAGAATATCGACAATATTTTTAATAAGCGTATGTACGGAAACGGCATCATGCGTATTCGAACGAAGGACGGAGTCCTTCACGACGTATTCAGATTCACCTTTACCGTCGCAGCTCTTTGCGATGCCGTTTTGACTTACGCCACGGGTATTCGCGACGGAGAACCCGTGGCGGAGGCGTTCGCCACGATGCAGGCAGTATACGAAAAGATGCTGTCGATATGTCCCAAATGCGGACGCACTCTATCCGCTCCAGGAGTTCCCTGTATTCACTGTATGAAAAAAAAGAGACTTCTCTCACGGTTGGGCGGATATCTGAAGCCTGAGCTTCCAATACTTGTAATATCCGTCATCATATCTATAATTACGACAGCTCTTGCACTTGTTCCACCGATTCTTACAAGGACACTTGTCGACGAGATACTACCGAATAAAAACAGCCGCCTTCTCGCGACGGTCATTGTAATGCTTGTTTGTCTACATGTAATTCACTATCTGCTCGCAGGTATACGAGGATATATGCTCCGTGTGTCGGGAGATAAAATAGTCGCTCGCATACGGTGTGAGGTATACGAGAAGGCGCAGTATCTTCCTATGCGCTTCTACGACAAGACCTCTACGGGATCAGTTATTAACCGAATAAGCGGTGATACCGCAACAATTCAGGCGTTTATGCTCCGTATCACTCAAGAGGTCGTCGTACAATTCTTCAAGCTCATCGGCATTGTAGTCGTTATGCTTTGCATAGATTGGAAGCTGACGCTATTCTCGCTTTTTCCCGTACCTTTGGTCGTTATCGGCTCGCGTATCTTCAAAAAGAAGATAGCGCCGTTTTACAGACGCATATGGAGGCGCTCATCCGCGGTCACGTCCGTGCTTGCCGATACTATACCGGGTATCCGCGTAACAAAGTCGTACACCAACGAGAAGAATGCCACCGAGCGCTTCGGTGAATGTGTTGACGATTGGCGCAGAATCGACACCAAGGCCGGCAAGATACTCAACGCGTATCCCGCTATCGTAAATTGCCTGATGAGCTGCGGAAGTGTCATTATATGGGCGATGGGCGGAAATATGGTCATCAACGGACTTTCCACTGGTAACGGAAGCGCGATATCCGTTGGTCTGCTCGTTTCCTTTATCTCCTACGCAACGATGTTCTATGAGCCAGTAAACTTCTTTGCGAACCTCTCCGACTCCATGCAGAACGCGATGGCTTCACTCGAGCGTATCATGGACATCCTTGACGCCGAGCCTGAGCATGATTTCGGCAAGGGCAACACAAACGTCAATATGGGCGGACGCATAGAATTTAAGAACGTAAATTTCTCCTTCGACCGCACTAAAAAGGTTCTTAAAAATATAAATCTCTCAATAGAACCCGGGGACATCGTCGGTATCGTCGGTACGACAGGCTCGGGAAAATCAACGCTCATAAATCTTCTCCTTCGCTATTACGACACATACGAAGGAAAAATCACCATTGACGGAGTGGATATCCGCAAAATAGATATGCAATATTACCGCTCTCACATCGGTTACGTCCAGCAGGAGTCCCAGATGTTCCATGACACTATATATAACAATATTGCCTATGGTGACGGCAACTTCTCGGTTGACGAGGTTATAAATGCGGCGGATATTGCAAACGCTCATGAATTTATAGTACGTCAGCCTGACGGATATGACTCTGTGCTCGGTGAGCGCGGAGTGGGACTTTCGGGAGGAGAACGTCAGCGAATATCAATCGCGCGCGCAATGCTTAGAAACCCCAAGATGCTCGTGTTTGATGAGGCGACGGCATCTGTCGACTCCGAAACCGAGCACCTCATACAAGACGCAATTGAGCGTCTGATAAGTGGTAGGACCACTATAATGATAGCTCACAGACTCTCTACTCTTTCCAAGGCAAATAAGATAGTCGTTGTGGATAATGGAGAGATAATCGAATGCGGTACTCCCGCGGAGCTAATGGCACTTAAGGGCAAATATTACCGTCTTGTCGAAATACAGTCCATGTCAGACAAGGTCGCAGAGTCCAAGCGTGCCGAAAACTTTGAATAAGGAGGAATGGTCATGGGAAGATATTATATCGATAAATATACAGGAAAACTTGAAAAAACAGATATGTACCTCGTTCGCCTTATAAAAAAAGACGGCAGTATTATCGAGGACCTTGAGCCGCGTAGGCTGTTCCCTTTAACCAACCATAATATGTACATCACCCTACTCGATTCGGAGGAAAAGGAACTTGGGTTTGTCAGAGATATCGCGGAACTCGACGAGGAATCGGTAAAGGCTCTTGATGAGTGCTTCTCTGAATATTACATGATTCCGAAGATACAGAGCATTGTTAGCGTAGAGGATAAATTCGGAACGCTTAAGTGGACGGTGGACACCAATCATGGAAGGGTAATCTTCGGTATACGCAACAGACACAACGATATAAAAAAGCTTCATCCGACTAATAGAGTCATCATCCGCGATGCAAACGACAACAGATACGAGATACAGGATGTTAGCAAGCTCGATGCGCACAGTGCGCATCTCATCTTCTCCTATTTGTAATATATAATAGTGTTTGGAAACGTTTGTGAACGTTACGTTAAACCGCAAAAACGTGTTATAATGTACGTAACGTGGCAAATATACACTGCCTGCATTTTTGGCGAGAATGCCGAGGAGGTTAACGTAGTTAAGAGGTCCGCTTACTCAAACGGTGACGGAGCTAAGGTTAAGTGCTACGGCTCCGACAGCGTTCCCGAGAGCGTAGAGATGATGGGTCTCATCGGCGCAGGTAACAACCCCATGGTTGGTATGACCGTTGCGGTTGCGGTTGCTATTGAAGAAGCAAGCAAATAAAAGTACGCGGGGACGCGATTAGTCGCTTTTTGAAAAAAGCTCCGCAAAAACTTTAATAAAAAATTGGACACGTCAAGGTTTTTCCTTTGGCGTGTCTTTTTTTGTAAGCCAAAAATTGCATCGGGGAAAGCATTTTTCAAAGACAATTTCCCGAGGGTATTGCTTTATGTTGGCTTTTGTAGTATAATTTATAAAGTAAAACACTTTTGGAGGACAATATGAAAAAGAGAAAGGACTGTTTTTTTGGCCTGCATTTTGACTTTCACGCTCAGCCCAAGTACGGCATTCAGGGTGTGAACCTAAAAGAAGAGGATATTCGCGAGCTGTGTCGGATCATAAAGCCCGATTTTATACAAATAGACTGCAAGGGGCATCCCGGTTGGGCATCTTACCCCTCGGAGCTCGGCAACGCCATGCCCGATTTTGCCAAGGACACTCTTGCTCTTTGGCGTCGTGTTACCAAGGAAGAGGGCGTTTCCCTTTATATGCACTATTCGGGAATATTTGAGATCAAATATTGCTCCGAGCATCCCGAGGACACCGTTATGAATGCCGATGGAAGCTTTAACGTCTCCACCGTAAGAAGCGACAGCAAATACGTGGACGAGCTTCTTATTCCTCAGCTCTCCGAGCTTGCCGAAAAATACGATATAGACGGCGTTTGGATAGACGGAGATTGTTGGCGCGCGCGTGCTGATTTCCATCCCGAAACGCTTGCAAATTTTGAGAAGGAAACGGGAATTGATCTTGGCGGAAAGCTTCCCGCAACGCCCGCTGACCCTTACTACGACGAATATCGTGAGTACAACCGCGAGCTTTTCCGCAGATACGTTCGCCATTACGTTGACGTTCTTCATGAAAGATTCCCCAATTTGCAGATAGCTTCAAACTGGGCGTTCAGCGATCACATGCCCGAGAAGGTAACGGCAAACGTTGACTTTCTGTCAGGAGATCTCAACCCGAGCAACAGCTTCAACTCTGCTCGCTACGCGGCACGCGCGCTTGCTCAGCAAAACTATCCGTGGGATCTCATGTCTTGGAATTTCAGAAGAGAGATCGGTCATTACAGCGCGGTCATTGCAAAGCATCCAAAGCAAATAATGCAGGAGGCTGCCGCTGTTATCTCGCTCGGCGGAGCATATCAGAACTACGTTATGCAGTATTTTGACGGCTCTCCCAATATGACGGACATAAGAAACCTTACCTCTCTTGCAGAATTTGTTAAAGAGAGAAAGCCGTTTTGCTTCCGCGGTACGCCCATTCATCAGGCAGCGCTTTTGCTTTCCACCTACGACCGCAACCGTGAAGCACCCCTGCTTTACAGCCGCACGGGCTTTGAGCGAGTAATGGGAATGTCGGCACTTTTGTGTGACGTGGGTCAATCGCTTGAAATAGTTTGTGAGCATACCTTGGAAAACACTATAAACGAGTATCAAATGATAGTGGTTCCCGAGCTTTACTGTGGACTTGCGCCACAAACCGTTAACAGTCTTCTTGAATACGCGAGAAATGGCGGAAGACTTATGCTTGTGGGCAAAAACACCTGCAATATATTTGCAAATGCAGGTGCGCCGATAACCGTAAGCCCCTGTGCTGAGTACTTTGGGGAGGGAGAAAAGGCTTACGATAACGGAGGTGACACGGGTCATGCCGCCACGGCAAGCAAAAAGCACAAGCCCTATTATTTCACAAGTGATGAGAGGACCTTTGGCATCGCATTTTCTCCCTGCAAGCTCTCTGCTGACAGCAAGAAGACCGAAGCTTATATTTCAGAGGCGTTACTTGGAAAGCGTGAAGATCTTGCCATCACCCTTCCCTTTGGAAGCGGCAGCATAACTGCGATCGGCTTTGATATCGGATCTCAGTATCTCCATGCCACACAGTACAACCAAAGAGCGCTTATGAGGCAGATAACCGATGGATTGTACACCCCCAAGGTGCGTGTTGAATCTGCTTGCGGACTCATTGAGGTAACCTTGCTTCAGGTGGGTGAAAAGCAGACCGTTCAGCTTGTAAACGGCGGTGGCGCGCACTCCTATCCTTCCTGCGCAACCGACGATCACATTCCCCCCGTGCTTGATATAACGCTCTCTATCGAGCTTGACAAGAAACCTCAAAAGCTCATTCTCCAGCCCGAGAACCGTGAGCTTGAATTTGAGTACAAGGACGGCAGAGCATACGTTGAGATCAACCGCGTTGATATCCACAGCATAATAGAGATCTGCAACTAAGATAAATAAGGACACGCCACAGAGAGCATCTCATCGTGACGTGTCCAATATTTTTTAATAAGCTTTAATAATTTTAATAATATTCAATAGCAAAAAAGGATACCGCCCCTACGTTTTGCGGGGGGACGTATCTTTTTTCTTTTTCATTTTATCATTTGTAACACCTTTGTAACGCGCAAGGGTTTATAATAAAGCATACGATGTAAAAAATCGCGAGCTTGCTTGCGTTTTTATATCAAAAGACTTTTTAAAAACTCAACTTATTAAGGAGAAAACGCTATGAAAAAACTTTTATCCAAAAAGACAACGTCCATCGCTCTTTTGATTCTGACAGTTCTTTTGATCGCCAGCTACGTTTACCTACTTACTTGCCCGATCGCTTACGGTTTGAAATACCGCAACGAAGTCGTTTACGATGGCCAGGTATTTAAGGGAAGCTTGAAATACACTGCTGACGGAAAGGTTATAAGCGAGAACACCAACTTTGACGAGCCCATTGAGATGTATTACTACTACAAGGACGGCTACGTATTCCACCTGATAGCAACAAACGACGAGGAATATGAGGCTGAGGTTGCCTACATAAACGAGAACTTTGACAAGGCAGTTGACACTCCCCTCTATGCATCCGAGATCAACGCTTTCAAGCAGGTTGCCGTAGGAATGGATGAGGAAGTTACGACCTACACCTGCGCAGGTGCTTTTATCTTTGCAATCGTCGGCGGTATTGACAGACTTTTGCTGATCGCGCTCACCGCTTATTCCTTTGTTCTCTCCAAAAAGGCGAAGGAAAACGCATAAAAATTGTAAAAAAAAACACATCACTTGCGTGCTTTACGCGGTAATGTGTCTTTTTTTACGTATTGAATTGATTATTTGGATATCTGCTTTTCCTTAACGGGATGGTTGACCGCCGACTCTTTTGCTTCGCTGCTATTGGGGAATATATCGATGTCGTCCTCGGAGAATTCCACCTTCTCGATTGCGTCCATTGTATCGTCTCCGATGAAATCCTTGGCAACGTCAGCATCATCACCGATAACGTCGCCGTCTGTGCTGAGATCTATGGACTGATTGAGAACGTTCTCATTTTCGTCAACTACAAAATAAAGGTCGTCGGTTTCAATGAGGTTCTTATCCTTTTCCGGTTCAAGGACAGACACATCTTCCAACTGAATCAACGGCTTCTCTCTGTCTTTTGCAATGATAATGCCGTCGGTAACGTCAGATTTTAACTTTTTAAGAGCGGAGTTTTCGTTTGAAGCCTCCTGCATAAGAAACGCTACGTTGTCGCACTTTGCCGCAAGAGCTCTCATTCTCTTGATCGCACTACGCTCTGTGAAGTGAGTGGGAAGGCTGAACAGCATCTTCCATACGGGGCGCTTTTTATTTATTTGCTCAAGGTGCGCAGCGTAAGCCACGAGCTCCTGCGCCTCTTTTCTGGTGGGAACGGCTTTAGCCTTTTCCTTTTCCTTTGCAAAAGCGTTGGTATTCTCAAGTGTAAGCTCGCCCGAAGCAAACTTCTTATTCACCTCGTTAACAACCGTAGTTGCGGGATACTTATCCAAAACCTTTTTGAAGGACTCAAGGGTTCCAAGAGTGAACATATTGCCGTTCATAGTAATGTTAACCCCAATGCCCTCCTTCTCACGCTC